>CAZJNY010000092.1:0-13439 GCA_964547405.1 uncultured Flavihumibacter sp.
TATATGCGGGAGAACCAGATAAAACTCCCTTGTATGTACATGCGCTGGTTGTCAATAGCTATATTGAAAGTGCCTGGAAGATCCTGGATGGTGGATCACAGATCACCAAACAGCTGGTGAAGCTGATCCGTTCTTCAGGCGGAGATTTGTTCAACCATACTGAAGTAGTGAAACTGGAAGGTGATAATGAGCGCATATCCGTAGCCGTTACCAAAGATGGAAGACTGTTCAGAGCAAAATATTTCATCTCTAATCTTCATCCGAAAAGGACAGTAGAAATCACTGAGTCGCCTCTTCTTAAAGCAGCCTATCGAAACAGAATAAAACGATTGGCCGACACGGTTTCGAGCTTCAGCCTGCATGCGGTATTGAAGCCGGGTGTGGTAAAGTATCTCAATCACAATTATTATCTGCATCAACCAGGTGCTGTATGGAAGGCAGTGGAAGCAAGTCCGGCCAACTGGCCAGCCTCCGCCGGTGTCTTTTTTACGGAAGATGCCAGTCGCCCTGGTTTTGCAGAATCCGTCAGCATATTAACGTATATGTCGGCCGGCGAATGGGATCCGTGGAAAGAGAGTTTTAATACGGATAGCCAGCAGGGCGAAAGAGGGGCGGACTATCATCGCCTTAAAGCAGAGAAAGCGGAATTATTATTGAAGCTGGTGGCAGCCAAATTTCCTGATCTGACAGAGGCTATTAATTCCTATTCCTGCGCTACACCGCTGTCTTTCAGGGATTATATTGGCACGGAAGATGGCAGTTTATATGGGATTGCAAAAGATTACCGAAACCCCATGGCAACCTATCTGCCAACCCGCACCAAGGTTCCGAATTTATTTTTAACAGGACAGAATGTGTTATTACACGGAATTTTGGGTGTTACAATAACTGCGTTGACCACCTGTGCGGAGTTTGTTCCGGCTGAAGGGTTATTGAATAAAATCAGGAAAGCAACATGAGTAAGACAAAACGAAGTTTGGGGTGGAGAATTGGGAAAGTCCTGCTGACAATACTGGGAATACTACTATTACTCCTGTTGGTCTTGTTTATCTATTTATCACGGGTGTCAAAAATTGATCCACCGGTCATCGCAGACCGGTCTGCCGATCAGTTGGAAAGAACGAATGTTTCGGATAGTTTCTATTATCTCAACAATAACTGGCTGCATCTGTCAAATTCTGGCCTGTATGAATTGTATGTAGAAGGCAAACCTTATGAAAGGGGTGTTATCAATGGAAAATTAACAAAGGAACTGGTACAGCGGCAGGAAGATCATTTTAGTGCGCAGATAGAGAAAATGGTTCCATCCGCGTTCTACCGGCATTTCCTGAAATATTTTATTGGATTTTTTAACCGCGATCTGCCCAACCAGGTGAAGGAGGAATACAAGCAGGAAATCTATGGGGTGTCGCAGGCGGCTTCAGATAAGTATGGCTATATCGGAACACCTTACCAGCGCATATTGAATTATCATGCTGCACATGATATTGGTCATGCCTTACAAACCATGGCATTGGTTGGATGTACTTCCTTTGGTACCTGGGGAAATCATTCAAAGGACAGTGCATTTATAATTGGTCGGAATTTTGATTTTTATGTCGGCGATCGGTTTGCAGATGATAAACTCATCGCGTTTATTAAACCGGACAGCGGATATGGATTTATGACAGTAACCTGGGGTGGGTTTACCGGTGCTGTATCCGGAATGAATGAAGCGGGGTTAACAGTAACGATCAATGCAGCTAAAACGGATTTGCCTCCGGGATCTGCGACTCCTGTTTCCCTGGTAGCGAGGGAAATATTGCAGTATGCCGGCAATATTCAGGAAGCAATTGCTATTGCCGGTTCAAGAAAAATGTTTGTGTCAGAATCCTTCCTGGTAGGTTCGGCGGCAGATCAGAAAGCGGTGGTCATTGAAAAAACTCCTGAAGCGCTGGATGTATATGATCCCAGTCAGAACCATATCATTTGTGCCAATCATTTTCAAAGTCCGGGTTTAGGAAAGCTTCCCTCCAACCAGGAGCAGATAGCGGAAAGCGCTTCTGCTTACCGCTATAAGCGGGTGCAGGAATTACTGGCGGAAGCAAAACAGAATACTGTTGAACAGACAATACAAATATTGCGTGATACCCGTGGTCAGCAGGGAGCTGATATTGGTTTGGGAAATGAGAAAGCCATCAATCAGTTAATTGCACATCATTCCATCGTATTTGAGCCCAATAAACGACTGGTATGGGTATCTACTGCTCCCTGGCAGGAAGGACAATTTGTATGTTACGATCTGAAAAAGGTATTGTCCATGCGTGGTTTAAAAGAGTCACGTGAAATTACCGACAGCAGTTATCTGGTACCAGCGGATACCTTATTGCAAACAGGAGATTTCAAACGCTTCCTACAGTTTCGGACATTTAAACAGCGGATACTGGATGGCGGAATAGTTGCGCCGGATAGCATTGTAACCAGCAATCCGTCTTATTATCATGCTTATGTGCTGGCAGGTGATATGGCAGTAAAACAAAAAAAGCCGGCGGAAGCGATTCGCTATTACCGCCAGGCTTTGACAAAAGAAATTGCAACAATGCAGGAAAGAAGATCGATTGAAGACAAACTCAAAAAGCTGGAGCAGCACTAAGGCTGCTCCAGAAAAATTTACTGTATCGCCATCTCCACTCTTCTGTTGAGTGCTCTTCCTTTTATGGTTTTATTATCTGCAACCGGATTGGCTGAACCAAGTCCTTCTGTGCTGATGCGGCTTTCTTCAATACCCTTACTTACCAGGTAAGCTTTGGCGGCATCCGCGCGTTTTTGAGAAAGCGGATTGTTGACTTTATCGGAACCCGTATTATCAGTATAACCGGAAAGTTTGGCAACAACCGTATTATGCTTCTGCATATACGCTACCAGCAGATCCAGTTCTTTTTTACCGGAAGCGGTGAGCACTGCTTTGCCGGATGCGAAGGTTACTTCATTGGCCTGGAAATTTTCAACAGCGGGACAACCCATCATTGCGGCAATACCGGCAACTTCAGGGCAGCGGTCTTCTTCATCGTTGATGCCATCACTATCTGTATCGGGAATCGGACAACCATTGTATTTGGCCAGTCCTTTTTCATTCGGACATTTATCCTCCTCATCATTGATGCCATCGCCATCCGTATCCGGAATCGGACAACCATTGTATTTAGGAAGTCCGGCTTCATTCGGACATTTATCATTTTCATCATTCACGCCATCTTTGTCGGTATCAGGTATCGGGCAGCCATTATATTTTTGGATTCCGGGCTGATCAGGGCATTTATCCACTTCATCATTGATACCATCTCCATCCCGGTCGGGAATCGGACAACCTTCATAACGGGCCAGTCCTGCCTGGTTGGGACATTTATCTTTTGGATCCGGAATACCATCACCATCAGAGTCTGCCGGGATAAGTTTTCCAAATAGTTTGAATTTTAAACCGGCCTGTAAGTTCTGGTTGTAGTAATTGACATCCCGGTTGGAACCGGAATTATCCATATTACTGAGGCCGTGGAAATACCTGCCAAATAAAACCAGTCTGCCATGCGGATTGATTTCCACACCACCAAAAACAGATAATCCGGTTGATTTGACATCTCCCTTTTCAACTACCTCGTTTTCATCCTTTAAGGAAGCGGTAAAATCGAGTTGCGGACCTGCGACAAGAGCAAAAAGATCACCCATGTGAAATTTCAATTGAAGCGGCAGGGAAAAATAACCAATACTGCCCTTGTTAAGAAGCGTTCCGACAACCTGGGATTCATATTGTAGCCGCGTATAATTTAACTGTGGCTCAAATGAAAATCGTTTACCCATCGGAAAATTTACCCATGCACCGGCTGTCCAGCCAGGCCGGGTATCATACCGGTCGGCATTGGTACCGGTAGTTCTGAACTTACTGAAGTTCATGGCTCCAAGTAGCCCGCCGCTAACGGTGTAATGTTCCTTTACTATTTTTTGGGAAAAACTGACTGAGCTGATTGCCAGTAACAGCATCAGAAATACCAATGGCTTTCTCATTCCTGTAGCATTTTAGTATGATTAAATGACTACTACAGGCCTTTAACCAATAACTAATTTATTGATTATCCGATATATTAAAAATTATTTCTATTGTATGAAGTCGAAGTAGTTTGCTTTTAGCGTTCTTGATTTGCCATTCGACTGCGTCACCGTTAGTTTGATATAACGAGCTTGTTTAGGTGAAGCAAACATAAAACTGCGTTTACTGGGATCGTTTACAATATTTCCAAATTCAAAGGTACCGGCAGACTCCCATTTTTGGGAATCCATGCTGGTGAAAATTTCGCCTTTCTGTAGCAGACCGCTTTTGGTAAAAGTTGGTGGCAGGTAGGCAAATCCGGATAAAGTAAAACTATTTCCCAGGTCGATCAGGATCTGATCGCCAGTGGCTTCTATTGTATTCCAGTTTGTTGGCGCTATTCCAATCCGGTCAGTAGCCACGGCACCCATTTCATTGTTGGCAAAAGCAACCGCTTTTATTGGTCCGCCGTTGAACTCAAAAGGAGCGGTATACAGGGTTGATTTTTCCGATGGAGCAGAGCCATCCGTGGTATAGTAGATTTTAATACCGGAATTGATATTGCCTGCTCCATTTTCACCATGCGGATTCCAGTTAAAAATTTTCTGAACAGGCGAGATAGACAATAATCCCTCTTTGGTCCGCTGGAAACTCAGTTGAGGCGGACGGGTTTTATAATAATGTGCAGCAACATCTGTGATAACAGGATGATACCTGGAATCGGTAATTACCAGGCGAAAGCGATCTGATGTAACTTCCGGAAACCGTAGAATGCGCTTGTAACCAATATTGGTAGCACTGGCAATTTCTTTCCATTCATTGTTAATCCAGGCATCCAGGCGGTGTTTTGCAACTCTTTCTCCATGCGTTTTTACAGCTTCCTGTACAACAAACCGGTTAATGGTAACAGGAGCCGGAGTTTGAATTTCGAGGGCGTCTGTACTGTCTTTTACCAACTGATAGGTGTCTGCCCGTTTGTCCAGCAATCCAGCAGGTGCTTCCGCATTCTGTAAAAGATTATTCGCGTAGGTGGCGGTGATTCGTTTACCAACTTCTTCAAGCACTGAAACATCTTCCTGAGAAAATTTACCATCACGGTTGGGAGGAATATTCAGGAGGAAGGTAGAGTTACCACCTGCTGAACGTTCATAGATGTCAAACACATCATCTGCACTTCGAACTTTCTGTTCGGTATCATCTCTGTAAAACCAGCCTTCGCGGATGGAGGTATTGGTTTCCGCCTGCTGGTAATGCAGGAACTTTGCTTTGTATAGTTGTTCCGGATGCCCAAGTGAATCGTTGGTCAGATCAGCAAAATTATTCATCAGCGCAGGATCTGTATCATAAGGAATTACATTCCATTCGGTATCGCGGGTTCTGCCGGCTTCATTGCCACACCAGCGGATATCCTGCTTACCGAATACAACTGCCTTCGGCGCCAGCGTATGAATCAGTTTTTTCCAGGCCAGGTAATTGTATTGTTGTCCGCCTTTTGTTTTCGGGTGTGCGCCATCGAACCAGACTTCATCAATCGGACCGTATTCGGTGAGTAATTCAAAGAGTTGGTTCAGGAAATATTCGTTGTAATCATCCACTTCAAATTCGAAAGTAGTGGTATTGGCAAAAGGCCGGCCTTCAACCGGACGGGGAATAGTTCGTTTGGTTACAGGAGAAAGGTTTCCGTACAAGCCGGTTTTACTTTCAATCTGAAAGAGATCAGCCGGAGAGAGATAAATTCCCAGTTTGAGACCGTACTTTTTGCAGGATGCACTGAGCTCTTTCATGATATCACCCTTGCCGTTTTGAAAGGGGGAAGACATGATGCCATGTGAGGTATAACGGCTCTGCCACAGTACAAAACCATCGTGATGTTTGGCGGTGAGTATGACCATTTTCATACCGGCGGCTTTCATGGCAGCACACCACTGATCGGTATCCAGTTGCTGGAGGTTGAAGATCTTCGGATCTTCCATTCCATTTCCCCATTCCATTCGGGTGAACGTATTCGGCCCAAAATGAATAAAGGCAATGAATTCATTTTTCAGGGCTTCATATTGATTATCGGTAGGCACCACATGAGCCGCTTTCAGCAGGATGGAATCCGGCGTATCGGTTTCTGTAATGGCGATGGTGCTGGCAGGTGTGTACATATTTTCTTTCACCTTTGGCGTACAGGAATGAATCCCAATGGCAAGAAAGAAAAACGAAGCAATTTGAAACGGTTTCATACTAAACAGAATAAGCCATCAAATTAGGTCATGTTGAGCGTATTTATTGACTTAATCTTGTGCATTCAATGGCTTATATTCACTGAATGAGACAGATTTATACCAGGAAGATAACCAGGCATAGCTTTTTAAAAGAGGCCGGATTGCTTACCGGAGGTCTTTTTCTTTTTCCAATGCCAGCCATGCTGAATAACAAACAGGCTGATTTATTGACCTATCAGTTAATTGTTCCGGATGCCGCAACAGACATGGAAAAAGAAGCCGCAGCGATAGTACGCAAACACCTGTTTGAAATGGCGGCATTCGAACTTCCCATACTGAAAGAAAGCGAGTATACAGCTGAACCGGCCATCTTCATTGGCAATACCAGCTATGGAAAAGCTGAACTTGCCAGCCATCAACCTGAACAGGATGGGATAGTGATCAAACCGGTTGGTAACAGGCTGGTGCTAACGGGTGGAAGCGAGCAGGGCATTCTCTATGCGGTGTATCATTTTCTTGAATTGATTGGCTTCCGGCAATTTACCTCTACAGTTAGATCTGTTCCGAAAGCAACCAGCATCCGGTTTCCGGAGAAAGAGATCATGCATGTGCCGTATATGAAATATCGCACAACAAATTATAAAGACACGCGCGAAACGGGGTATAGTAACTGGCATAAATTATCATCCAATGCGCAATGGGGACTCTTTGTGCATACCTTCAACGGGTTGGTACCGCCAGAAGAATTTGGAACCAGTAACCCGGAATTTTTTTCATTGATAAATGGCAACCGCTTACCAGGCACACAGCTTTGTCTTTCTAATGAGCAGCTCCTGAAAACGGTGGTTCAGAATCTGGAGAAAAAAATAAAAGAAAAACCGGCAGCCACCTACTGGTCGGTAAGTCAGAATGACAACGATCAGCATTGCCAGTGTGAAAATTGTACCCGGCTGAATAAACAATATGGAGGAGTACCTAGTGGTTCCATTATTTATTTTGTAAACCAGGTGGCACGGAAATTCCCCGATAAAATTATTTCTACACTTGCCTATTGGTATTCGAGAAAGGCTCCTTCCGGTATTACCATAGAACCGAATGTCAATATCATGCTGTGTAATATTGAAAGCAGGCGACAATTACCAGTTTTTAAAACGGATCCGGCATTTTCAAAAGATCTGACCGACTGGGGTAAGCTGACCAGCAATATTCTGATTTGGGATTATAATATTCAGTTCACGAATTTAGTAAGCCCGTTTCCAAATCTGCATACGATCAAACCCAATATTCAATTTTACAAAGAGAATCATGTAAACGCCCTGTTTATGCAGGCCAATGCGCAGGCAGGTGGTGAAATGGCCGCATTGCGTGCATACCTGATCAGCAAACTTATGTTTGATCCGGAGCTGGATGACGATGCAATTATTAATGATTTTCTACAGGGTTATTATGGAGCAGCGGGTAACTATATCCGTCAATACATAGACCGTATGCGGGAGTCTCTATTAAAGACCGGTGCCCAACTGAATATTTTCGGTGGCCCAAATGATGCGAAGAATTCCTGGTTGTCAGAGGAAATGATGGAAGACTATAAAAGAATTTTTGATCAGGCTGAAGCTGCCGTTGCAAACAATCCGGAATTACTACAGCGGGTAAAGATTGCAGGTTTACCGATTCTGTATGCGGAGATTCAGATTGCACGAAATGAAATCGGAACAACCAGAAGTATGTTTGAACGGTTGACAGCAGATAAAATACGTGTAAAACCTGCAATGAAAAAAATGGTGAAGGATTTTGTGCAGTTGTGTAAAGAAGATGGAGTGAGCCGGCTTCAGGAAAGATCTACACCACCGGATGATTTTTTGCAATCCTACAACAGAATTTTTACTGGGATGGATGAAATGGATAAGCTAGTTTCTGTTGGTAAAAAGATCCTGCCTGTTACGATGCCCGACAAGAGTCATGCCGCCATTACAGCATTGACTGATGGTGTATTAGGGTCTTATGAATCCTGGAGCAATCCTGATATTCATTGGGTAGCATACAAAGGGACACATATGGATTTTGTGCTTGATCTGGGAAAACGGATGACGATACATTCGGTATCCATGGATTTTCTGAATGCACAGGCCCAGGCAGACTGGAACCTGCATGTCTTACCGTCGTTTGTTAGTTATGAAATTTCTGAGGATGGTCATCATTACAGTGCTCCGCAAAAAATACTAAACCCCCATAATCCCAACCCATTTGAGAACCCGGGCATTATCAATATCCCCTTTCATACGTTCCGCGCAACATTCAATCGTATCAAAGCAAGATATATAAGGGTACACGCGGAAAGCATGTTGCAGTTACCTTCCTGGCATATCCGGAAAGGACAACCGGCCTGGATGTATACAGATGAGATTATTGTAAAATAAGGCAACCCATATTACCTAGGCTCATCCAGCAGGTATTTGTAAAGGAGGCCGGCTACTGCGGCGCCTGCTATCGGAACCAGGATAAACAGCCAGAGTTGTTCAATGGCCCAGCCTCCAACAAAAACCGCCTGACTAATACTGCGTGCTGGATTGACAGAAGTATTTGTAACTGGAATTGAAATAAGATGAATCAGCGTTAGTGCAAGACCAATAGTAATTCCCGCAAAACCACTGGCTGCGCGTTTTGCGGTTGCACCCAGGATGATAAAAAGAAACATGGCGGTCATCACAAACTCTGTAGCAACAGCTGCTTTTATTCCATATTTTCCGGGAGAATGTGCCCGGTATCCATTTGCTGCAAAGTCTCCGATCTGGGATCCATTGCCAGTTACAACAATATACAAAAATGCGGCTCCCGTTATGGCTCCCAACACCTGTGCAAGGATATACATGGGTGCCAACCTGGCTTCAAATTTCCCTGCAGCAACCAGTCCAATGGTAACGGCAGGATTGAGGTGTGCCCCAGAAATAGGTCCAAGTGAATAGGCAATAGTAAGTACTGTTAAGCCAAATGCAAGTGAAACACCTAAAAGGCCAATTCCCACGCCGGGAAAGGCGGCTGCCAGTACAGCGCTGCCACAACCTCCAATTACCAGCCAGCAGGTGCCGATGAACTCTGCCAGATAAATTTTCATATGTAAAATTTTTGTTGGAAAATTTGATATGAAAATTTACTATATATTATCAATATACCTGAAAAATTTTATATGATTGGCCGATTCGGAAAATTGTTAGTCTGTATTTTATTGTTTCCGGTCAGTCAGCTCTTTGCCCAAACCACAGCATCAAAAAAAGACAGTACTGCTGTTCAGGTAAACCTGTATGGAAGTTTCCGCGGACATTTTGCTGCTTATAACAAAGAAATCGAGATCCAGGAAAATGCTTCCCGGATGGGCTTCGAGATCAGTGCCAAAAGAAAATCGATTCGCTATTTTGCTGGTTTGGAAATGCAGGTAAATATGTTTCGTTCAGCCACCAGTTTCAACCTGAGTGCCAGTACAACAGGTGGTTACCTGGAAGCTGACCGGAATCAGAACCGGCAACTGCTGACGAGCCGGCTTGGATACCTGGGTATAGACCTGGGCAAATGGGGCAGTTTTGTTGTGGGAAAACAGCGTAGCATTTATTACGATATAACCAGTTATACGGATCGGTTTAATGTTTTCGGAGGAGGCGCAAGTGCTACTTATACGGCGGGTACGGATGGGGGTTATACGGGCACCGGCAGAGCCGATCAGGCCTTCACCTATCGCAACCGAACCGGCAGATTTTCTTATGGAGCGCAATTTCAGTTCCTCAACACAAATAACAATCGATGGCTGGATGGACTTTCTTTTAATCTGCAGGCTGAATTAGTGGAGAATTTAAAACTGGGTGTCGTGTTTAATCAGGCGTTTTTAAATCCCTCTCTGATTGCATCGGGAGAATTTCTCGGCCTGACTGGTAACCCGGAATATTATGCAGCCGGATTGTCGTATCAGTTCGGTCAATGGGAACTTGCCGGTCTGTTTTCCTATCAGAAAAATGGCGATGCCACTTTAGGAGAAATCAATGACCCGGTGAATGGAACCAGCAATGCGACCGTAGTGTATGATGCAATGGGAACCGAGTTTTATATTAAACATCATTGGAAGAAAGCATCCATCCTGGCCGGTGGTAATTACTATCAACCCGATACAGAAATATACACGCTAACCGGAGATCGCCCTTTGGATCCGGCCTTCAAAAGAAGATACCTACTGCTGGGTGCAGAGTACCGGCCTGTACAGTTCGGAAAAATTTATTCCGAATTCCGAATTGCCAATGGTACCACCGGGCTCGGTGTAAAAGAAGCCTCGGTGTTTACAATCGGACTTCGGTTTGATGCCCAGAAAATCTTCTCCTTAAACGTAGTTTCATCCCTGTCAAATGGAGAATAAGCCTGTTTTTAGTTTAGTTTGAAACAGTGCGCGATGCTCTGCCCGAGCTTGTAAAAGTTTTTGCTTTGATTATTCCTTTTGCTTCAATCGTCCCGTTATACACCATAGATTTTTCAGTTGGCTCTGAACCATCTGTTGTGTATCGGATTTTCATTCCGGGGAACTGAACATTCAGCAGCATTTTCCCATTTTCAATTTTCATTCCCGGAGGCGGTACGCGATAGGCAAAGCCGCCGGCATAATAATCCAGTTTCGGTAATTCCTGCTGTCCTAACTGATTGGCAAACCGGTTCCAGTCTGCCGCATACCCTTCCGCAGCTTTTGCTGCATCTGTGGTGGTTGCCCATTCCGGGTCTTTGGCCCAGGCACGCTCTGCCAACCCCAGTAATTTCGGAAGGATCATATATTCCAGATTGGCTTCACTGCGTATGGTCTCTGACCAGATCAGTCCCTGCAAGCCAACAATATTGCTTTTGCCGAAATCTGTCAGGCGGTCCTTACCAACAAATGCATCCGCTTTAACCGGATTGCCAGCTGCATCTTCTTTAGTATTCCTGAAATAATCATACGGAATAAAATAGAAGGGCTTGTCAACATCTGTAAATCCGCCCCAATAATAGCCCGGTTCTTCAGGAGAACGCAGGTAAGCCATATCAAAATAGTTATTACTAACTGGCGATAAGATTACTTTATAACCGGCATTCGCAAGCCGGTAAGGCAGGTCTTCATTTCCCCATCCCACCATATTATTCCACACATGCAAACGGTAACCTTCATTGGCAAGCCTTGGATTCACGATCAGTTTCGGTTGTCCCTGCAGTTTAGTCTTGCGCATGCCTGCTTCTTCCCATCCTGATAATTCCAGTCCGCGTTGCTCCAGTATTTTCTGCACTTTGGTAAAATAATAGTACCAGAGATCATCCGCATTTTCGAGTGCCGGATCTTTTTCAATAAGGGCCTTGCATTCCGGTGAGCCTTCCCATACACCGGCCGGTACTTCATCTCCACCCATGTGAATGGTGGTCAGCGGTGCACCGGCTTCTTTATAGATTCCAGTTATATCATCTACCACCTGTTCAATAAAAGTATACACCGAAGGCAGTGCCACACACATCACGTTATCTGTCCAGGCTTGCGCTGTACTGTACTTCGACTGATCCATGGTATCCCGAAGCAGGTACTTCAATGCTTCCGCTTTGTTTCCTTCCGCCATAAATTTACGGTAACGCGCATCCATGGATTTGATGGCCGCTCTTGCATGGCCAGGTGTTTCAATTTCAGGTATGATCTGAATATGTCGTGTTTTGGCATATTGGAGCAGCTCTATAAAATCAGCACGCGAATAAAATCCGCTGGCCGATAATTTTCCTGTTTCCGGGCCTGCTCCATAAGAAGGTGGCAGGTTGTTTTTGCTATCCAGCGGATGCCCTCTCTGCGATCCAATGCTGGTCAGCTCAGGAAAAGAAGGCATTTCAATCCGCCAGCCTTCATCATCATTGAAGTGAAGGTGAAGGGCATTCAATTTATAAATCGACATCAGGTCGAGCATGCGAAGCAATTCCTGCTTTGGCTGAAAATTCCGGGCGATATCAATCATCAGGCTGCGAAAACCGAATCGGGGTGCATCCTGTATTTGCACTTCCTGCAACTGGATGGTACCTGCTTTATTCTTCCATTGTACAGCCGGTATCAATGCCTGTAAACTCTGGATTCCATAAAATATGCCAGCTCCGGTACCTGCACTTATTACCACACCATCGGGCTGAACTGATAATTCATAGGCTTCTCCCGTCAGCGTATTTTTTTTCAGCAGGATAGCTCCCTTACGGTCGGGATTAGCCGAACTTACCGCCAGGGCTTTCCCAAATAAGCGGATGCCCTGTTGAGAAAGATAATTTGCTTCTGCTCCAAATGCTGCATCTGTAAAAATGGTGGTTGCTGCATCAAAACTAAAACTGCCCGTACCCGTCACCATTTTTGCAGGGGTAGGAATAATTGCAGGAGCAGTCAGGCTTTTCAATGAAGCTGCTGCAAATTTGTCAAACTGCTGTTCGTTCGAAACATATTGTATGGTGGTATCACTGAATGGTCCGTGTTTGATTGCAGCAAGATTGTATCCCTTCATAGGTTCCTTATCCCAGACCAGGTAAATTCCATTGGGTGCGGCAGCATGGTTCAGAGAGGACCCGATGGTTGGATACTGAAAGCTGTTGGATTGCCCTTTTTTCAGGGGAGCCGCCCCTGCTACCGGGAACAGTCTGTACAAATCGCCGTTTACATGTTCAATCCTCCAGCCATTGGCACTGGTCGGAACAGCTTCACGGCTGCAGGAAAAATAGATGGTCCAGCCGCTGGCAGGAAATTCTTTCTTACCAGTATTAGTAAGCTTCAGTTGATTCAGGGCTTTGAATTCCTTGTTGAAATTATTGGTAAGCAGTGTCCATTCAAATTCAATTGGAACCAATGTTGAGGTCTTTGGTTGAGCAACCGAAGGCGAGAAAATTGCCAGTACGAAGGAAAGAATCAGAAAAGCAGACTTCATTTTTACAGATTGTGGACTAAAAATAGTCCACAATCTGTAAAAACTGCACTTATTCCAGTTTTCTCTCCCTTAAATTCCATGGATAATTGTATTTGACTTCAATAGCATCTTTCCATTCAAAACTGTCTGAAACCCCTTTTGAGTCGGTAATTGTCAAACGAACGGAGTATTTGCCAGGTTTGGCTGTTTCATAATCTATGATAGGATTTTGTTCGGATGAACTTCCTTGAA
>CAZJNY010000093.1:0-13313 GCA_964547405.1 uncultured Flavihumibacter sp.
GCTTGTACAGCCTTGGATCCGGCTTGAATATGAATGACGAATTGGCGGTCTGGATCCAGGGAAAACCCGAAATTGAAGTAAAAATTGACACAAATTAACAAGGCTTAACAATTGGCTATGTCATAACAGCCCCTTTCAACCAACGGAACTATTTTTGTGTTTAAACAGTATCAAATTATCATCAAAAAATAAAGAACCATGGCTTTAGAATTCACCGATTCCAATTTCAAGACTGAAGTGCTGGAGTCTGATAAATTAAGTGTAATTGACTTTTGGGCAGAATGGTGTGGCCCCTGCCGCGCTATCGGTCCGGTTATCGAAGAACTATCCAAAGAGTACGATGGAAAGGTTAAGATCGGAAAAGTAAATGTGGACAATAACCCGCAGCTCTCCGTGAATTATGGCATTACCTCCATTCCGGCGATCCTGTTCGTAAAAAATGGCCAGGTAGTTGACAAACTGGTTGGTGCGCAGCCAAAGTCTAATTTTGTGAAGAAAATTGAAGCGCATATCTGATTTAATTCAACTATTCAGCATATCAGGAGGTCTCCCATAAGGGGGACCTCTTATCGTTTATTGACCAGGGTCAACTACCGTAGAATTTATTCGACGAATGGCGAGCGGGAGCCGTCTAAGGCATACTATTTGCCGTTCAAGGTCGTTCTTGAGTAAGATTCATACCCTATGTCTAATCCAATCACCCGCAAAGGCTGGATGGTACTATTATGTACTATCCTCTTAAATGCCTGTTCGAAACCTGACCAACAGGCGGATTCCCAGCCTCCTGACAAATCCATGGAAACGGACCTTGTTACCATTTCCCTGCAGGGAAGAGTAACGGATCAGCAGGCAGCCCCGGTAGCGGGTGCAGTGGTACGGTCGGGCAATCATGTAACCAGCACAGATATCAATGGCAATTACCGGTTTTCTTCCATCCGCGTGAAACCAAACAGCGGTATGGTGGAAGTTTTGGTAAATGGGTATTTCCGGGAATACAAAGGGTTTGAAGTAATGCCCGAAACGGAACACTATGTACGCATGCAACTGGAGCCGTTGAAAACGGGCCTTCGTTTTTCAGCTTCGAGCGGCGGCACTTACAACCTTCCTTCCGGATCAAGCATTGACATTGCAGCGGATGCCATTTCTGAATCTGCCAACGGTCAGCAATACACAGGAACCGTGCTGGCAAATGCTTTCAGTAAAGACGCGGATGATCCTTTTTTCTATGGTGTAATTCCAGGTTCAAAAGGGAGAGATCTTCAAAATAAAGCAGTTTCCATTCAATTTATAAGTGCGGTTGTTACAGAACTGACCGGTGAGGCCGGACAACAGCTCCAGTTAAAAACGGGTAAATCTGCCCTGGTTAAGTTTCCTGTTCCGTCGAGCATGGCCATGAATGCACCGGGAGCTGTTTCACTCTGGTATTACGATCCTTTAAGCAGCGAATGGAAAGAAGAAGGCAAAGCGCATCGCGAAGGCAATTTTTATATCGCGAATCTGCCGCATTTTTCTACCTGGGCTGTTGGCAGCTCCCAGCCCTCTTCCCCTATCAAAGCAACGATTACAGATGTTAGCGGAGAGGTCTTCTCGTTTGCACGGATACAGTTGTATAGTGCGGATGGTAAAAAACTACTAGGCAGTCCGGCTCATACCAATAATAAAGGAGACCTGATCATGAATGCGCCCAGTAACCAGGCAATGGAAATCCGGATTATCAATTCCTGCGACGAAGTACTGGCAAGTCAGAAAATCAATACCGGTTCTTCCAATAACTGGCTGGGCACCATCAGGGCAGGAATGCCTGGCACCAATGCTCTGCTATTGTCTGGTAAGGTCCAGAACTGCAAATCAGCCACTGTTTATAAAGGATGGGTAACTATTGTACTTGACGGACAGCAATACAAGGCTGCCATCAACAACGGCACATTTCAACTGAACCTGAACCGTTGCTATAACACCAATACCTATGCGAAAATAACGGCGGTGGATGAAGAAAGCAATCAGGAAAGCAATACCATTCTGATGGAAGTATCCACCGGAAAAGTTGATCTTGGATTGCTGAGCACCTGCAATAAAAGGAACATGCAGTTTATCAGCTACACACTAAACGGAACCAATTATCTCCTGCAGGCACCTGCGGATTCACTGGTTCAGGCCAAAGGCATTGGCGATAAATCTTATGTGATCAATTGTTACAAGGCGACCGATCCAACAGCGGTGGCTTTCAGCCTGAGTTTTTCCGGCAATGAAACCCCCGGAGAATATCCGGTAACGGCTTTGAAATTCAGTCAGAACAAATCACAACTGACGAGCGCCGGAACCTGGCTGGTTAAAATAACAGAGTTTGGAAAAGTGGGTGACTATATTGAAGGGACAGCCAATGGCAACATGCGCGACCTGAGCAGTAACCGCACACTGCCATTCAATTTCCGCTTTAAAGTAATCCGGAATAAATAAAATTTACATCAGGATACCAGCAATAGTGGCACTCAGATAAGAAGCCAGCGTACCGCAGAGCAGGGCTTTTAACCCAAGCCGGGCCAGGTCGCTCCTTCTGCCGGGAGCTATTTCTCCGATGCCTCCTATCTGCATACCTACCGAGCTGAAATTGGCAAATCCGCAGATGGCGATGCTTACAATCAGTAATCCTTTTTCAGAAACCACGGGCACCGACTGGTTAGTCAGGTTCTGAAAAGCTACAAATTCATTGATGGTAAGTTTTTGTCCGAGTAAGGTAGCCACATTGTCAACATCCCCGATGGGTACCCCCATTGCCCAGGCAAATGGGTAGAATATTTTTCCAAAGATAAAATTGAGGCTGAGTTCAAACTCCGGGTTGAACAGGTGTCCGATTTTAATCAGAACCCAGTCGACACAGGCAATAACCGCAATAAAACCGATCAGCATCGCGATCACATTCATGGCAATTTTAAAGCCATCCCCTGCACCATGCGAAATGGCATCCACCACATTGGTATAATGACTTTTTACTTCCAGTTTTACCCGTCCCATGGTCTGGCTTTCCTCCGTTTCCGGAAAAACGATTTTAGAAATCACCAGCGCACCGGGTGCTGCCATCAGGCTGGCCATAATCAGTTTGGGTGCCAGATCGAGACCGGCCTGAGCGCCCATATTGGCGTACACCACCAGAATGCCACCTGCGATACAGGCCAGGCTTCCGCTCATGCTGGCCAGCAGTTCGCTGCGTGTCATCGTTTGTAAATATGGACGGATCATCACCTGGGCTTCTACCTGCCCAACAAAAGCCGAAGCCACATTGCTCAGGGCTTCCGCTCCACTCACCCGCATCACGAAATTCATGGCTCTTGCAATAACGGCAACGATCCGCTGCATGATACCAAAATGATAAAAAACAGCCACCAGTGCACAAACAAGGATAATGGTTGCCGTTACATTGAATGCAAACACAAATCCGCCTGCAACGTAGTTACCTACGGTTCCATCGGGCTGAAAAGTGGCAATGCCACCATACACAAAGGAAGCTCCCTGCCGGGCAAACTGTTCAATCTTCTCCATGCCTTTACCCAACACCTGAAAAAACCGGGTAACAGCAGGTACTTTTAAAACCAGGATAGCAATCAGTAACTGCAGCGCGATACCGCTGCCCACCACCCGGAGATTGATCTTTTTTTTGTTGTTGGAGAATAAATAGGCGATCCCTAAAATGAGAACGATACCAATGATGCCCTGGAATCGATGCATGCACAGCTGTTTTTAGTGACAGCAAGATATATGTTTTTTCCATCCTTGGCTCCCGGAAGTTATATTTGTGGTTTCGGCCAAGGGAAAAGCTGTTCATGCTCAAGAATTTATTTATTATTATTTGTTGTTTTCAGGGTTTATTTGCTTCCCTTCAGGCGCAGCAGCCCGTGATCCGTTCGGGAATGGGCCAGAAGATAGGAAACACCCCCACCATCCGCAACCTGGTTATACCTCCGGGCAGACAAAACACGATAGTAAGAGATCGCCACGGACTGCTCTGGAACCGGGGCAAACGAATAGGACCGAAACCTCCCAAAGACCCCAAAGCACTTTATCTGAAAGAAGATCCGCTTCGTTTCAGACAGATCCAGAAAGGCCCCGCTCCCCTTGCTTCTTCCATCATATTATCACCGGAAATCGGGGTGAACAGCGAAGGCATGTCGGCGGCAGAACTGACTCCGGCAGATCCTACCTTATGTGTTGGACCCAATCATATCATTCAGATGGTGAATGGCCCTTCGGGTGCCTATTTCCAGGTGTTCAGTAAAACAGGCGCTTCCCTTACCGAACCGGTTTACCTCGATAACCTGGCACAGTCTTCCGGGTACAGCGGTGCCGGAGATGGTATCTGCCTGTATGATCAATATGCCAACCGCTATGTAATGATGGAATTCGGCACGCCGGTTGGCAGCGGGGATATCAACACCCTGATCTTTTATGTTTCCCAAACCGATGACCCCCTGGGCACCTGGTCGATTTACAAATTCACCGATCCCGGTTTTTTTCCGGATTATCCGAAAATTTCAGTGTGGCCGGATGCCTGGTATGCAACTACCCGCGATTTCAGTTTGCCGGATAATGTGTTTGCAGGAAATTCACTTTTCGCCTTCAATAAAACCCAGATGCTGAATGGAGAAACGGATATCCAGATGCAACGGGTGCGCCTTGCGGATGTAAATAAATACGATGGCATTGCCCCGGTAAATGCATTCGGGACGGCACAACCGGATGCCGGAAGTCCGGGACTTTTTGCTTATCGGAACGATGATGCCCGAACTACCCAAACCGATGCCGACAGTATTGGGCTGCTTTCCTTTGAAGTGGATTTCAACAATGCAGCCAATAGCCGGCTTCGCAATGCCGGCTCCCTGCCTACCGCGCCATTCAACACTACCCTATGCGAGGATGGCGGTTATTTCCAGGCCTGCATCACCACACCTGGTAACAACAACCGCCTGATGGCTACCACTAATTTTGTGATGGATAAACCCATCTATCGCAGGTTTGCTACACATGAATCCATACTGATTTACCATACGGTGAATGCCGGAACTCCAGGTATAGCCGGCATCCGCTGGCATGAATTAAGACGCACCGGAGCTGCCTGGACATTGTTCCAGGAAGGTACCTATGCGCCAGACGCGACCCATCGCTTTTACCCGTCCATGAATATCAATGCGCTGGGACAGATCGCAGCAGTGTACAACGCTTCATCCTCTACGCTCTGGCCTTCTATCCGTGTTACGGGCAGAAACCAGGACGATGCGCCGGGTACCCTGCCGGCCGATGAAACTGCCATTGTAACCGGATCCGGTTATGGCACTTTTTCTGCGCGCTGGGGCGATTACAATATGATTGCGCCGGATCCTGTAGAAGACTCTGTATTCTGGTTAACCTCCATGTATGGCGCACAGGGTGGATGGAAAACCCGGGTGGCTGCCATCAAACTGGCTCCGAATAAAAACAATGATGCCAAACTAACAGCAATCAATTCACCACTGAACGGACAGATATTCTGTACCGCAGCCAGCTTCCAGGCATCCATACAATTGTCCAATAGCGGCAACCTGCCGCTAACCAGTGCCCGTATCAACTGGCGACTGAACAATGGCTCCATACAGTTCATCAACTATAATGGCAACCTTTCGTTCGGACAATCCACCAATATTCAACTACCCATAACCGTTAGTGCGGAAGGTAGCTACCGGCTCCAGGTCTTTGTTTCCCAACCCAATGGCGTTGCGGACGAACGCACATTCAATGACAGTCTTTCGGTTGATTTTATTTTACAGCCGCCCCTTGCCGGAACCATTACGCAGGGTTTTGAAGATGCCGCCTTCCCCCCCAGCCGATGGAATGTACTCAATCCCAACACCGGCAGCATTACCTGGGCAAGAACCACAGTGGCCAGTAACAGCGGCTCTGCAGCAGCTTTCCTTAATGTATTCAATTATAATAGTCCGGGTGATCTGGATTACCTGATTGCCCCTGCTATGCAGCTGGCAAATGTTGATTCCCTGATCATCCGGTTTGCACATGCCTATAAGCCTTATTCCAACTCCGCAGAATTTGCAGACACCCTGATGCTGATAGCCTCGCTGGATTGCGGTAACAGTTTTACAGAACTGATCTGGAAAGAAGGCGGATCAGGACTTGCAAGCACCGCTGGTACCACAGGCGACCTTAACTGGATACCCGCAGCAGGTGAATGGAGAAATAATCGGTTAAGCATCCCTGTTAGCAGATTCAATAATGCAGAAAATGTTCGTTTCGCATTTGTGAGTGTGAACAGATTCGGACAGAATATATTTATCGACGATATCCAGCTGACACCGTTTAGTTTGCCCCTTCGCGATCTGTCGGTAATACAGGTTCGGGAACCTTCTGACCGGCTCTGTACCGGTCAGTTTAGTCCGGTGATTGAACTGCTTAACAGTGGCCGTACCACCATTACAGGTTTCAGGATCAACCTGCAATTGAATGATGGGCCGGTCATCAGCAGAACGCTGACCGGACTTAACATTCCTTCCGGCAGCAGTTACCTCTTGAATTATGACAGCAGTTTCACGGGCATTTCCAGCGGTAATAACCGCCTGCTTGTGTATACAGACAGACCCAACAATCTGCCCGATCTCCTGCTGGCAAATGATACTCTCAACAAACGGTTTTTCCTCTTTGATGCTACTGTTCTACCCCTGAAAGAAAGTTTTGAACAGACTGATTTTCCTCCTCCCAATCTGTTTGCGCAGGGACGCGAAGGCACCCTGGGATGGCAGATAGCAGCGGGACCGTCTACGGCCGGATTGCGCTCGGCCCTGATCAGGAATTATACCAACCCGATTGCCGGCGACCGTGATGACCTCTATTTCCCCCCCGCCAGTGCCAATTCCTTTGATTCCCTGTTCCTCAAATTCGACCTCTCCTATCTCTCTTCCAAACCGGCCGGAGAGCCAACGGATACCCTGGAAATCTGGTTGCTGAAAAATTGTGGCCGGGATTCTGTGTTATTGTTCAGCCAGTGGGGACAGGCACTCCAGACCGTTACGGATCCCAATACCCCCGGAACCGTTGAATTTGTGCCATCGCTCCGGAGTCAGTGGAGAACGGATTCCATTGACCTCAGTACATTGGTTCAGCCAGGCGAGCTATTCCAGATAGTATTCCGCAATATCAACCAGCGAGGTAACAATCTTTACCTTGATAACATCCAGCTCTATACCCTAACTTTGCCGCCGATATTAAAAGAAGAGGGCTACCTGGTGGTTCCCAATCCGACCAACGGACAATTGGTAGTACAACATTACCGGGAACTGGAGAACCTTCGGCGCATTGAAGTTGTTACTAGTGGTGGACAAACCGTATGGTCCGCTTCCTACAATGGAAATGCATCCAGTTATATACCGATAGATATCCGCAGGCAGGCAGCAGGAACATATTTTGTGCGATTGATTTATACCAACAAGACACGCACAACAAAAATTATTAAGACTACCCGATAAGATGACGCAGGCAATATTTGAACAACTTTATGGCAATCAGTCAGACAAAGAACTGAAACGTATCGCCGAAAAAGTTTTTGAAGGAGAGAGAATTAGTCCGGATGATGGCTTACAGCTTTTTGAAAAAGCCGGACTGCCCTGGCTGGGTGCACTCGCCAATCATGTGCGCGAAAAGAAACATGGCCACACTACTTATTTCAACCGGAACTTTCATATTGAACCTACCAATGTCTGTGTATTCAGTTGCAATTTCTGTTCCTATTCCCGGCTCTATGCACACAAGGAAGAGGGATGGGAACTGACGGCTGAACAAATGCTTGACATCGTAAAAAAATACGATGGACAACCTGTTACGGAAGTGCATATTGTAGGAGGTGTTCATCCCAAACTGACCCTTCATTTTTTTGCCGACCTGTTGAAAAAAATTAAAGCGCACCGTCCTGATCTGCATGTTAAAGGATTCACTCCGGTAGAGCTGGATTATATGTTCCGGAAAGCGAAAATGAGTCGCAGGGAAGGTATGGAGTTTCTGAAAGCAGCAGGCCTGCAATCCTTACCCGGTGGCGGCGCAGAAATATTTGCACCGGAGATCCGGGAACAGATCTGTGCCGATAAAGTAGATGCAAACGGATGGCTGGAAATTCACCAGATTGCTCATGAGTTGGGCATGCACAGCAATGCCACCATGTTGTACGGCCATATCGAAAAATTCCATCACCGGATTGATCATATGGAACGGCTCAGAAAATTGCAGGACCAGACGGGAGGATTCAACACCTTCATTCCACTCAAGTTCCGCAACAAGGACAATGCCATGAGCCATGTGCCGGAAAGTACAATCGTAGAAGATATGCGCATGTATGCGGTGGCCCGTTTGTACATGGATAATTTCCCGCATCTGAAAGCCTATTGGCCGATGCTGGGCAGAAACAATGCACAGCTTACCCTTTCTTTCGGAGTAAATGATATTGACGGAACTATTGATGATTCCACTAAAATTTATTCCATGGCCGGATCAGAAGAACAAACACCTACCATGACCACTACAGAGTTGGTTCAGTTGATCAGGCAGGCTGGAAGAAAACCCGTGGAACGCGATACGCTTTACCAGGTCATTCAGGATTATTCCGAAGCCGCAGAGTAAGGAATCAGTCCCCAACGACCACCAGCCCAAACCAGTCCGGCTTTGGACTTGTACCACTTGGTTTTGAGTTCAACCAGTTTCTGAAGTGATTCCAGCACTTTATTCTCGCGTGCGTTCAGCAGGAAGAGGGTACTCTCGCCTACTTCAAACCGGAGGTTTTCTCCCCGGAATAAGCGCAGGTAATTCTCGTAGGAATTTTCATTAATGGAAATCTGTTTGCGCAGTGTCATCAATTCGTTGTAATAATTTCGCACTTTGTTTTCAATTTCCAGTCGCACCTGGTCTATTTCCAGATTGGTTTGCCGGATCTTGATTTGTGCCTGTTGATAGGCTCCCCTGCCCTGCCGGAGGAATAGCGGCATCTGCACTGAGATCCCTATTTTATAATTGTTTTCCAGGAAAGCCCGGTCCACTTTATCGATCACATTATAACCTTTGTTCAGCAGGTTGTATTTAAGATCCGCCTTGGGAAGCAGACTTTGAAATTTCAGACGCCGTTCGATTTCCTGGACCCCTCTTTTGAATTCATAAGATCGCAGCTTGGGGTGTTCCAGGCTGGCAGTGCGTACCAGTTCATCCAGTGCAGGCAAATCGTTTAGCCAGTCGTTGACAGTCATCCAGTTGCTATCCGGAACAATGCGATCGCTCCAGGCAAAGGGCTGGCTTTCTTCCAGCCATAAAAAATTCGACAGATCCAGTCCGGCATTCTGAAACTGCAACCAGGCATCTGCTTCCAGTAACTGAAACTGCTGCAGTTGGGTCAGTGCTTCGGTGGTATCAATGGCAGCCCGCAATCCCTGTTGCGCTTCAAGCCGGATAAACCGGAACCGTTCTGTATTAACCTGAACCGCATTATTCAGAATCCGGTACACCTGGTAGTTGCGTACCCATGCCCAATAAACCGAAAGTGCTTCATTCAGCAAATCGTTTATGAGGTTTTGCCGTTCTGCTGCAGTCTGGTTCAGCATGATCTTCGACTGTTGCAGTACAGCTCTGCGTTTATCCAGCACCAGGTCTCTGGCCAATGGCACACTGATACCGAGATAACTGGTTTTTCCGAGTGTTCTTTCAATATCGGTGCGGGTACCAATCACTTCTTCCAGGCCGCCATAGAGTTCAATTCCATACCAGGTTGGAATCACGATCTCGGGATTAAAATAATTGTAGTAGAGCTGCTGGTCAAATGTTTTCTTATCCCATCCGCCACCGATCAGGGGATCAAATGCTCCCCTGCTTTCCCGGATAAATGCATTGGCCTGGTCTACCTGCAGGTTGGCCTGCTGAAGGTAGGGATGATATTTTCTGAGCACCGCAATCAGTTCCGGTTCACTCAATGTATACAAGGCAGAATCTGCCGACTGCGCCAGTACGGTAAATGGAATGCCCTGGAGAAGACAGACCAGCCAGATAATAACTCTACACACTACAACCTTCATGCTGTTCAATTAGATCGATGATTTATCTTTCTTTTCTTCCTTTCCATTTTTTTTCGGAACATAATAATCAGGCGGGAAGCCATTGATATTCCGCCAGAGTTCATACCAGATGGGAACATCCTTTAATAAGGCAATTCCAATGGCACCGGTTCCCATGCGAAGTGTTTTCGGCCATGCCTTATCGTTAGGATCCTCGGTTACCAGTACTCTGAATAATCCGTTTTCACTTACGGAACTTTCAACGGCCGTTATAATTCCGCCAAAGGTTCCATAAGAAGCCTGGGGCCATCCGCTGAATACGATTGCCGGAAAACCGTCAAATACAAACCGCACTTTCTGTCCGGTTGCCACCAGCGGCAGATCAACCGGCTTTACAAAAATTTCAACGGCATATTGATAATTGGACGGCACAATTTCCACCAGCATCTCTCCTTCTTTCACCACTTCGTTCAATCCTGCTTTTCTTGCCTTGGTTACCTGCCCGTCCTGGGGTGCCAGCACATAGTACAACTGGTTCCGGATATCATAACTCGTGTACAGATTTTCCAGTTTGGCAATATCCCCCTCTCCGGTTGCTATCTGGGAGGAAGTAGTGAATCGTTCTCCTTCTGCCTTGGATATTTTCTCCAGGTATTGCTGGCGTTCTCCGTTTAATTCCAGTTGAAGTCTGGTGAGTTCCTGAAAGGAATTCGTGAGTTTGATTTCAGCGCTGGTACGTTTGGCCATGGCATCCTGAACGGCCTGACTTCTTTGTTCGAGCGAGAGCAGGGAAGCCACACCGGAATCGTATAAGACGCGTTGCCGTTTGTATTGTTCCTGTTTGAATGCCAGGTCATTTTCCGCTGCCTTCAAATCCATGCTATCACTGCGGATTTTGAATTGCTGCTGCCGGATCTTGTTCTCCAGTTCACTTACTTTAATATCCAATGCCTGTTGCAGGTAGATCAGTTGCTGATTGATCGTGGTGATCTTGCCTTTATAACTTTCTACCGCCTCCTGTTTGGCAACCAGTTGTTCCTGTGTCCTGCCCACAAGGTTAGGATCCAGGTAATCTACTTTTACTTCTGCCAATTGCAGGATGGTATCTCCCCGTTGCACCTGGTCACCTTCTTTTACATACCACTTTACGATCCGTCCGCCAATAATTGCATTGAGTTCCTGCGGACGTTGTTCCTGCCTGGGAGTTGTCACAGCTCCCCTGGAACGGATATTCTGGGTCCAGGGAAGAAAAAGACAAATTACGAGAAATCCAATTAATCCCAGTGTCCAGTATTTAACCTTACTAGGTCTGTTGATCATATAAACAGACCCAAACGAAGCGAATTCTTTTCCCGGTGCCTGCCGGGTAATGATTTCTTTAACGTGTTCCATTGGTATCGTTTGTTATCTGTTCTTTTATTTCATTCCATTTTCCAAAATACCGGATCTTTCCTTCCTCCAAATACAGCACTTTGTGACAGGCGGCCGCGAAATCCTGATCATTACTTACGATGATTCCTGTTGTTTGCGGCATTTCCTTAATCAGATAGTTCCTGATCCTTTCTGCATATTCTGATTCCAGTCCCAACCAGGGTTCTTCCAGTAACAAAAGGGAGGGAGAATTAATCATGGCTCTTAACAAGAGTAGTTTCTGAACGATTTTTTTAGGCAGGCGCTCACCCATGGGATTGATCATCATCTCCAATCCTTTTTTGGAACTTTTCAGGAAGGATCGAAGTCCCACCACCTCAGATAATTTCATGATTTCGTCCATGGAAATATTTTCATTCCCCATGGTAAGATTTTCATACAGACTACCTTCAAATAATTCCTGGTTACTTATGAAAATGCCCGTTTTACTTCGGAAAGACGCGAAGTCGTATTGTTCGATCGGAATATTGTTGTACGTAATTGCTCCATCAAAGGGTTGATAGGCACCACTTAGTACTTTGATCAAGGTGGATTTACCCGATCCGTTGATGCCCATAACCTGAACTTTTTCACCCGGCTCCAGATTGAAATTAATGTCTTTCAGTACAGGAGCATGGCCAGACCGGTAGGTAAAACTCATATCATTCACAGCTATATCAACACCCTTCTCGGTTGGTACCAGTTTTCGTTCTCCTTCCTGCTCGAGTGGCTGATCGGTCACTTTTTCCAGCTTCTCTACCGAGGTCAGGATATCATATACATTGTCGATATTGATGATGAGTTTTTCAACGGAATTTATTACCAGCAGGATGATGATTTCCGCTGCCACAAACTGTCCGATATTCAATTGCTGATCAACCAGCAGGATGCTGCCCACAATCAGCATCGCAGCAGTAATGGCTACTTTAAAACCGATCAGTGACCAGTATTGCACTTTTAAAATCCGGAAATGCCGGGTTCTGGCATCCAGGTATTTGCTTACAATTTTATCCGTACGCTGAAGGTGCAGGGTGGAATCACGGGCGAACTTGAAATTGGTCACCACTCTGGCGATTTCTTCAAGCCATCCGCCCACTTCATATTTGTAATTGCTCTCCTCCACACTTGTTTCAAGACCTCTCGCACTGGTCATCCGTATGATGAAATAAACAACGGTAACAAATACCAGACTGAATAAGATAAAAATTGGATGGTAGAGCGAAAGCAGAATCAGTCCGAACAAAATTTGAATGGTTGCTGTCGGGAAGTCGAGCAGCAATTTAGCCAGACCCTTCTGTAAGGTGGCAGTATCAAAAAAACGGTTGGTAAGTTCGGGAAGAAAATAGCCATCAACACTTTTCAGGTTTAAGCGGGGCAGTGTTTGAGCATATTCGAAGGAGTATCGTACAAAAACCTGTTGCTCAATTTTTTCAATAAGTTTCATTTGATTGACCTGGAACAGACCATTCAGGAAAACACCCAGCACTACCATGATGATCAGGATGACGATCGACGTGGAAATCGCACCGCCCAATACAAAGCTGACAATGGATTGAATACCCAGCGGAAGGGAAAGCTGGACAAGGCCATTAAGAATAGCATAAAAATAAATGGCCGAAATATCCTTCTTTTGAAAGCGCAAAATTTTCAATATCCTTTTTACAGGATTCACTCCAGGTTTAGCCATAGCTACAGGTCATTTACAAGTTTCGTTCAAAGAGAGTTCCGGCTGCAATAACAGCAATTCAACAGAATTGTTGATCAACACTCAGGCAAACTTAAAGGAATATTAACAGCCAGCCCGCCATCTGCTGTTTCCTTGTATTTGCTGTTCATGTCAAG
>CAZJNY010000094.1:0-13114 GCA_964547405.1 uncultured Flavihumibacter sp.
CTGATAAAGGGATGAAAGTCTAAGGTCACGCCAAATTTCCTACCCAATTCAAAGTAGGGAGATTTGTCACTTTCAGGCCTCGGTTGGGTGATCAGGATTTTCTTGATTACAGGAGCTCCAGCTCCCTTCTTAGCCTCGTTCTTTAGCATTTGTTATTAAGCTAAACGTTCTTAAAGTTAATTAACACCTACACTATTTTCGTTAACACCTTATAAATCAACAGTAAGGGTGCTACTTCGAAGGCACAAAGGTATAAAAAAAAGTGGAAACGGCTGGCTTTTAGTTCCCGGGTGATAAATCCGTAGGCACTGATATAGCGATACAGGAATATAGCGACCACCAATACATAAGAAAGCGTTGTTGCTACAGTAACCAGTGGCTCATTGGCAAAAGCGATCAGCATCAGCAAGGGCAACAGAAAAATCCCCAGTACTTTATTGCACAGAAACACGATGAAAATATAGGTATCGGTAGTGTCTTTCATGCGCAGGCTCCAGCCAAGGAACTGCAGGATGAAATTTTTTCCCGTATACACCAGGGCAACAGCCAGGATTGAATACAGATATAGCTTCCAAAAGCCCGGATCAGCCGGGTTTGTCTGGTATTGATGCAGTATCATGGCCGCCAGCAGACCAGCAGCAGCTACAAAGTGAATGTTAAGCAGCAAACTTGCGAGCGGGGTTTGCAATAACTGCTCCCGGATCTGTTTGGCCTTGAGCGATGCCCGAAAAAACACCTTAAACATATTTTCGAGATACCTTCCAAAACTCAGTTTAATGAGCGCCAGCAGGAATAGTAAGCCCGCCAGCAGATAAAACAGGCCATCTTTTCCACGCTCTGTTTTAACAATAATGGTCCGGAATACGCCCTTGCCTCCAAAATTGTAATAGGGGTGAGATTGCAGCACTTTCAAATAATCGGAACTGCTGAAATCCGCCGGTACTTTTTTGACCGCAGATGCAGCAGGGAATTCAGTGTCTGGCTGAGGAGGTACAGCCTGCACAAGAGTATCCGGTACCGGTACCTGAAGGCTGTCCTGTGCCGGCAGCCTTCCTGCCAGCAATATCCAGCAACATATAAAAAGAGGGGAAAGAAATCGCATGATGATCTGGCTGCAATTTAGAAATAATTCACATAGCCCAGGTGAATCTTGGTTTGCCGGAGATTAAACGGACTGTCATCTCTTTTCCCAACGGCAAGTGACAAATTAAAAAAGCCGGCGGCGGTTTCAAATGCCAGCCCCAATCCAGCCCCAATCAGCCGGTTATTCAACTGTCCCAGTGAGCTTTTATTACTGGTAAAACCCAGATCCGCAAATCCGAAAAAATAGGAATTCATGCCTACCAGATAACGGTATTCCAGGGTATTTACCAGGTATCGGGAAGAAAAGATACTCTCCTCATCAAAGCCTCTCATCAGTTTGTAGCCCCCAATCTGAAAGAGTTCATTGCGGTAAAGAGCGGGACTTTGAACCCAGGCTCCCGTAGTCAGTAGTTGCAGGGTTGCCTGCCTGCCCAACGGAATATATTTGGCCAGCCTGGTTTTTATCCGGAACTGGTACGACTTCAGATCAACCGTATCATACAGTGATGCGTAATTAAAGGCCGGATCTTTTATATCCAATATCGCATTGTTCCTTTTAATGGTTCGGGTGCCTGCTGTAACGGAGCCAAACAATTCCCATCCTCTCCGCGGATTTCGACGGTAATTTGTTGTAAACAATTCATAATCTACTCCCAGGTTTACAATACTCATATCAATATCAGTTGGCAGGCGTTTGCTGGCTTTGATCCGGCTGGTATCAACATTGACAAGATTGGTACGGAACAACTGTAAAAAAACTTTTCCGGTCTGCCTCGATGAAACGGCGTATTGTAGTCCCAGTTGCATGTTGATATTCAGAAACGAGCTGTCTTTTTTGAATAGGTCAAACTGTGTACTTATTCCAAAGGCCGAACCAAACAGGTAAGGTTGCTGGAAAAGCAGGTTCAGGCGGGGCGATTGCACCTGCAATTGCTGCCAGTTGACACCGATGGTTTCGCCATTTCCCAACGCATTTTTCAGGTTCAGGTTGGCTTCACCAGTTACCTGGAATTTATTTTCACCCGTCGTATTGGTAGTAGGCAAGAGGCCGATCAATACATTGATCTGGCTGCTTTTTTTCGGTTCCAGAAACAGATCAAGTATGGCTCCGTTTCCACCAAATCGTAATGCCCATGGCTGCTGTTCCTGCAGAAACGGCAATTCACGCAAGCGTATACTCACATCGTCAAAAGCTCTTTTCCGAAAAGCCATACCCCTGGGCAGATCCAGGTAACGGTGCAGAAAGTTGTCAGAAATGCTGGCTCTCCCCTGAACCCGTATACTATCCAATTTATAAGGCAACCCTTTCTGAATAGTCAGAACCCCGTTTACAAATACCGTATCCGGACTGGCTGTTTTCAACTGCAGGCTATCTAGTTGCACAGCCGCAAACGGGAAGCCATTGTTGTACAGGTAATTCAGCACCTGTTGCTGAATGGAGGCCAATTGACTGGTAGAAAATACCCATCCCTGCTGCCTGGATGACCGGTTGCGGTTTCTTTGTGGTTGCACCTGCAATTGCCGGGTACTGGAATCCATTTCCAGTCCGGCTGCCAGCAACTCGGTAGCTGAAACCCCTTCTACCCGTACATCGCCCCAAAGGTATTTCGGTCCCAGAAAAAGGTAGGCAGTGGTCAGGCTGTCAGACTCGCGGATGCTGTCAACAGAGGCAGTGGCATATCCCTGCAGGGCAAACAGGGAATCCAGCTTCAGTACGTACTGCAGGCAGGAAACCCGGTCTGGAAAACCTGTTTTGATGCCTGCCGGCAACGACTGTAAAATGGTAGCGTCGGTAGATTTCAGCAGCAACTGATGAGGGTTCTGCTGTTGTGCCATTATATGCATGAAAGAAAGCAACCCGCAGAAAAAAAGCAGGAAGCGTTTTACGCGTACGATCTTCATCAATGATAGTCCCCTCATCTCGGCGGTAAAATAACGCTTTAGCAGGAATCTGAATTGCGCCGACTGATTTAACTTTGCGGGTTAATCGCAACATTGGCCGGAATCTACATACATATCCCCTTTTGCAGGAAGGCCTGTCATTACTGTAATTTTCATTTTTCCACCCAGTTGGATACGAAACAACGGATGGTGGATGCAATTAGCAGAGAATTAATGGAGCGTGCTCCGCTATGGCAGGATCTCCCGATCGAAACCCTCTATTTTGGTGGAGGAACTCCTTCCCTCTTAAGCATTCAGGAACTAACCCGTTTACTGCAGGTTGTCCGGGACCAGTATTCGCTTTCCAGCACAGCAGAAATTACACTGGAAGCCAATCCGGATGACCTGACCGCTGCTTCACTTGACAACTGGTTGGAAGCAGGCATTAACCGGCTGAGCATCGGAATCCAGTCCTTTCATGAATCCGATCTTCAATGGATGAACCGGGCACATACGGCAACGGAAGCCAGGGAAGGCATAAAAAGAGTCCGATCCGCTGGTTTCGAAAACTTCAGCATCGATCTGATTTATGGAACACCCGGATTAACCGATGCTGCCTGGCTGCAAAATATGGAAATTGCTATAGGCAGCGGCGTTCCGCACCTTTCCTGTTATGCCTTAACAGTAGAGGAAAAAACGGCACTGGCGCATCTTGTGAAAACAGGAAAAATGCCAGATACTGATCCCGAACAGCAAAGCCGCCAATTCCTCCAGCTCATGGATCATGCCAGTAAAGCAGGCTATGAACAGTATGAAATTTCCAATTTCGCCCTGCCGGGATGGCGCAGTCAACACAATAGCTCCTACTGGAGAGGCGAACATTACCTGGGTGCAGGACCGGGAGCGCATTCGTATGATGGCCGGAGCCGGAGGTGGAATATTTCCAATAATGCGCTTTATATCAAGGCACTTGAAAACGAAGGTGACTATTTTGAAACTGAATTATTAACGGAAGAAAACCGCCGGCATGAGTACATTATGACCTCACTCCGAACTTCGGAAGGGCTCGATCTGGCTTATTTCACCGAACGGTTTAGCATAGCCGAAACAGAAGCTTTACTGAAAAAACTATATCAATACCTGCAATTAATGAATGGAGAAGAGGGCGAACGGGTGCTGTTGACCAGCGACCGGATATTGCTGACAAACCAGGGCAAACTTTTTGCGGATGGAATTGCTAGTTATCTCTTTTAGACGATCAGGTACCGGTTTCCTTACCCGAAAAATGCAACCAGGCCTGCCTTACCAGGACAATTGCCAGCACTATCAGCATGGCAGAACCGTATATGGAGATACTAACAGGCATTTCATTAAAGATACAATTTTCAACCGGTTCGTTGCATGGAAGAAATCCGGCCTGAAAGCAGCGCAACTGGCCTTTAAATCAGCACTTCTTCAATTTGTTTAAAACCGACTTCAGGCGAAAGGTGTTGCCAAAGGATCTGATAAATGGATGCTGCAATGGGCATGTCGGCACCAACCTGCTGATTGAGCAGGAAAATACTTTTACTCGCATTGTAGCCTTCTGCTACCATATTCATTTCCAGTTGTGCGCTGATAACCGAATATCCTTTACCGATCATGTTACCAAAAGTCCGGTTACGGCTATAGAGGGAATAACAGGTTACCAGTAAATCACCCAGATAAACCGACGCTGCATAGTTAGCATCCTGCGATCCTACTTCCATATGCTGCACCCCCACTTTTTTGAGAAAACCTGCCATTTCATCCGCACAATTGGCAATAAAAACACTTTGAAAATTATCGCCGTATTCAAGACCATGAGCAATGCCCGCTCCAAGGGCGTAAATGTTTTTAAGGATAGCGGCATATTGTACTCCGATTACATCACTGTTTACCACTGTATTAATGTACCAGGTCTTGAAATGCGAGGCAATAAGACTGGTTTTTTCTTCTGATAAACCGGAGAAAGTCAGATACGATAGCCGCTCGCGGGCTACTTCTTCTGCATGACAGGGACCCATCAGGGTAAAATAGGAATCAAGCGGAAATTGATATTGTTGAAAGAGCCATTCATTCAATAATATATTCCGTTCCGGCATCATGCCTTTGACAGCAGAAACTACCAGTTTGCCACTGAGGCTGTCTGGAGTCAACTCCTTCAAGGTATCTTCTATATAGGCAGAGGGAACTGCGAGCACCAGGCAATCGCAGGCCTCCATCATGTCAGAAAGCGATATGTGCAGCTTCAGTTTCTGAATATCAAAACTGGCTGATGACAGATAATTCGGATTATGCTTTCGCTGCAGCAGATGCTGGCGAATGGATTCACTGCGAACCAGCCAGTGAATGGTATTCCCATTGTCCGTAACAATCTTGGCCAGCGCAGTTGCCCAGCTGCCACTCCCAATGATTCCGAACTGCATGTACTTATTTTTTCGTTTCGAAGAGCTCTTCTTTCTTAACTACCTTAACCTTATCGTCATTTTTCAAGGTTTTGGAAACAAGAGAATAGGGACCGGTTACCACTTCATCTCCTTCTTTCAAGCCACTCAGTACTTCGATATAGGTGATATCCTGAATATCGGTCCGAACCTTGGTCCGTTTTACAGTTGTTTTATCAGCCTGTAACACAAATACCACTTCATCCAGTTCGGTACTGATTGAACGACGGTTTTCCTGCTGGTCCTTATTATTGTTTTCACCACTTTCAGCGGTAGAAGTGCGGGTTTCATTCACAGCCTTATCCGAATCTTTTTCACGGGTGGTTACTGCATTAATGGGAACAGCCAGCACATCAATTTTCCGTTTGGTCTGGATGTCGGCACTGGCACTCATACCGGGTCTGAAAGGAAAACTCTTTGGACGCGCAGGATCGAGGAGGTCCTGGTAGGATTCCTTTAATAACCGGATGCGTACTTCGTAATTGGTAACGTCATTGGTGACAGCGGTGGCCGTTGCGGAAGACAAGGCTTTGCTGCTGCTGGCGATCTGTGTAACGATTCCTTTGAACTTACGATCATTGTAGGCATCGATTTCAATCAACGCAGAATCTCCCAGGTGTACTTTCGGGATGTCATTTTCTCCCACTTCCACCCGAACTTCAATCTTTTCCATATCCGCAATACGCATCATTTCTGTACCGGTCATCTGGGCTGTACCAACTACTCTTTCTCCTTTTTTAACAGCCAGTAGTGATACTACTCCGTTCATGGGAGCCTGAATAGTTGTACGTCCGAGGTTTTTATTGGCACTTTCAAGATTGGCACGGGTGCTTGCTACAGATGCCTGGTTAGCCCGGATAGTTTGTAATCCTGCATTATAATTTGCTTTGGCAGTATTGTAGGAGTTCTCCGCCTGTTCAAACTCTGAAAGGGAAATTACTTTTTCTTTCATCAGTTGTTCCTGGCGGCGAAACTGGGCTTCGGATTGAGACATCGCACTTTTCAATGCCTCCAGTTGGGCCTGACTGTTATCAACAAGTGCCTGCTGCTGGCGCACACTTGCCGCTACCTGATCTCGCTGGGTTAAATAGATATCTGCAAAAATTTTAGCCAGTACCTGCCCTTTGCGAACACTGTCACCCTCTTCAACCATCAGTTCTACGATTTCACCCGAAATGTCTGAGCTTACTTTAACCTCTACTTCCGGATATACTTTTCCGCTTGCGTTTACGGTTTCAATAATCGTGCGTTTGGCGACTTTTTCAGTAGTAACTTTTATGCCTTCTTCACCACCAATAATACCTGCCTGCTTCATTCCAAATAAGGCAGCAATCAGTACCACTACTGCGATCAGAATCCAAATTAATTTCTTGTTCATATATATCGTATGTGCTAGTGCTTAGATTATAATTTTATCCCCTGTCCTTTATAGAATTCCAGGACTTTCATCCGGAAAACATAATCGAACTGCGCATTCACCATATCTATTTTGGAACGGGTGAGATTGGTTTGGGATGTGATGAGTTCAAGGGTGGATAACAAACCCAGTTCATACCGGCGAAGCGTAAAATTGTACGAACGTTCTGCTGCATTTACACTGCTGCGGGCGGCATTGTATTTCTGCAGAGAAGCCACTGCACTGGTATAGGCATTGTAAATATTGGCTTTCAGATCCAGGTTTCCCTGTTGAATGACCAGTTCGGCATTGGCCAGGTTTAACTTGGATCGTTCGTAATTGGTTCTTGATTGCCAGCCTCCCAGAATCGGGATACTGATACCCACACCAATATTCTGGCGGAAGTTGTTGGACATCTGGGTTCCCCAGCCCTGCCACAATTCTCCGAAACTTTTATTTCCCTGGGTGATCTGAATATTCGGCGATTGTATAGGAACCAGGTTCCCATCAATATTCACCACACCATTCGAAGGATCTGGAGGAAAGTAGCCGATAAAATTGGCACCCGTTACCTTCCGGTTAGAGCTGGCAAAGTTGGATGCCAGTCCGCCAAATGCGAAAAAACTGGGATATAAATTGGCTTTGGCCGACTTTATGGAATATTCAAGTGATTTTTTGCGAAGTTCATTAGCCTTGATTACCGGTTGATTTTGTACGGCCAGCTGATATACAAGGTCGGGTTGCAATTCTGCAATTGGATCCACCGGAATGAGGTCCACCGGTGGAATGGCAATAGCAAAGGGTGCACTGGCGTCCAAAGCGAGCAGCGCTTTCAAGGAAAGCAGGTTCAGCTCATAGGTAGCCCGGGCGGTAATCAGGGAGGAACTGTCCCTGGCCAGCTGTGCTTCCAGGTCTACTGCATTCAGCTCCGGAACCGTACCGGCTTCCACTCTTCTCCGGGTATCATTCAACTGGCTCTGGCTTTGTTTTACCTGTACTTCCACGATATCCACCTGCACTTTTGACAGCAGGGCAGTGAGGTAGGAAGTAGCCACGTTCAGGGCCAGGTCATTTTTATTCTTTTCCAGATCGGCCATGGCTGCATCCGCTTCAAATTTGGATGCCAGCATGGTATTGGTAATCCTGTTCCAGTTAAAAATGGTTACGTTGGTATTAAACTGAAAACCCTGAAAAAGCAGCTGCTGATTGGTAAAAAGGTTGGTAGTAGGGTCAATGGACCGGCCAAACTGGTAACCTGTATTCGTATTAAAATCGGCAGTTGGGATCCGGGCCTTTTTATTCTGTGCATACAACAGTTCGCTGATCCGACGTTGCACATCTGCCTGTTTAGTAGAGATATTGTTAGCGATGGCATAATCCACGCATCGCCGCAAATCCCATTCATCCTGCGCCTGGCTCTCCAGGCCAACACCCATTCCCAACAATAAACAATAGGATAACCGTTTAAAAAATAACATGCATATTGGTTAAGGGGTTAAAAATAAAGAATTCATCGGCATCCGGCTGACCGGTCATATAATTATCGTGAAAAAACTCCCCATCAACCGCCAGAAGCGGAACGAAATGCCTGCTCCAGGTCGGAGATCAGGTAATCCGCCGATTCCTGCCCCACGTATAACCGAAGCATCCGGTGTTCTTTTTTATCGGGGCGGAAATGAGCAGGGGGTATTCCTGCACAGCGGGGAATGATCAGACTCTCATGCCCTCCCCAGCTTACCGCCATAAATATATGTTGAAGGGCTTCGCAAAAAGCTACAATCTCCAGCCTGGAGTCTGTTTTATACACAAAAGTCAGCAGTCCGCAGGCACCACTCATCTGCTGTTTTGCCAGTTCATACTCCGGGAACTCAGGATCCAGGGGAAACAGACAGGATTCCACTTTCGGATGTTGCCTGAGATAGGCCAGCACTTCCCGGGTTGTTTCCGTAACCTGTTTCAGGCGCATCGGAAGTGTACGTAAACCCCGCAGCAGCAGCCAGGCATTAAAGGGCTGGATACCACTTCCGATGGTCAGGTATTCCGAATCAAAAATCTGCCGGATCATTCGGGCCGATCCGCTGATCACACCCGCCACCGTATCGGAATGGCCGCCAATATACTTGGTTGCAGATTGAATGGACAGGTCGATACCCAGTTCTATGGGTCGCTGATAAATGGGAGTACAATAACTATTGTCCACCATGGTGATGATTCCCTTCGATTTGGCCAGTCCGGCAATTCCTTTCAGATCCTGAATGGCATAAGTCCAGCTATTGGGCGATTCCAGGTAGATCATCCGGGTATTCGGACGAAGCGCTTTTGCATAGTCTTCCGTGGTTCCTCCATCAACATAGGTGGTTTCTACATTAAAACGGGGAAGTATAACCGAAAACAATTTTTCCGCCCAGGTATAGGGTTTTCTTACTGAAAGAATATGATCTCCCGCTTTTACATTGGCGAGTACGGCGGCAAAAATAGCAGCGGCCCCGCTGTTCAGCACCAGGCAGTCTTCTGCACCATCGAGTGCGGCCAGTTTTTTCCGAAGAATATCCACGGTAGGATTCAGCCCCCTGCTATAGAGATACCCTCCCATTTCATCTTCAAATGCTGCAGCCAAATCATGCACCTTGCGAAAAACGAAATTGCTGGTTTGCATAATTGGTGGTGCCATCGCATTAAAATACTGCTCCCGCTCCTCTCCCAGTTCATTGATAATATAGGATAAGTCCATATTAGTTTACTTTATCAGGTCTTTTATTTCGTACAGCCAGAAAATAGATGCCCAGAAAAACGGCAAATACCGCCAAACCGGTTGCTGCGAGTTCCGGGGTATTGATGGCAATACTGATTCCCACAAAGGTATAGGCTATCATAAACACAAGTGGCAGCAACGGATACCATTTCATGGTATAGATTCCTGTTCCATCCAGGTGTTTGGTCCGCTTCCGGAGAATAAAAATGGTAGCCGCGGAAGTTGCCATGCCGATTGAATCCAGAAAAATCGTGAACCCAAGAATCTTTTCAAATGTATTGGCAAAAAACAGCACCACAATACAAATCGCCGCGAATACAGTCAGACTAACGGTTAGCACCCCCCGCTTTTCATCCGTTTTGGCAAAAATTCCGGGCAAGATGCCATCCTTACTCATGGCATACATCACTCTCGGATTGCTCAGCAGCAAAACATTCACATAAGCAAGCACTGCCAGAAAGAGCAGCAGGGTAAAGATCGTTTTACCCGTTGGTCCAAACATTTTTTCCGCTACTACCGCAGCGATTCCCCTGGTGGTTTTCAAGGCTTCAAAACCGATACTGTGTACATAAGCCATCTGCACCAGCAGATAGAGACCGATGATCATCAGGATGCCGATAACAATTCCTCTTGGCAGGTTCCTGCGTGCATCTTTTACCTCCTCTCCGAAATTTATGGTCTGCTGGTAGCCTCCATAAGTAAAGGAAACAGCAATCAGTGCAATCCCAAAAGAGGCGATGAGGGAAGTGGAAGATGGAGGAAGGGAGGAGGGAGGAATGGAAGATGGAGGGACAGAGGAGGGGTCAGCTCCGGGAAAAAAGAGCGCGCCGATCAGGACCAGCACCATAAGAATTTTGATCAGCATAAGAATATTCTGCGTTTGGGAGCTCATGCGCAGACCAGCCAGGTTAACAAAATAAAAAACCACGATGGCCGACATGGCAATTAATGACTTTACCAGGTCGGATGCAGGTTCATCAAAAAGCAGTTGCGAGAGGTATTCACTTCCAATAAGAGCAACCCCGGAGAGTGATGCTGCGTTGGAAATAAGAATGATACAGTTAATGGCAAATGCTACGGAAGGATGGTAACAGGCGGCAAAAATTTTATAATAACCTCCTGTAATGGGATATCGGGAACCAATTTCAGCATAGGTAAGTGCGCCGCATAAGGCAATGATTCCTCCGGCTATCCAGGCTGCGAAATAAATGGTTGGGGTAAGCGAAGCATTGGCGGCATCGGAAGCGGTTCTGAATATGCCCATTCCAATTACGAGTCCGACTACAATCATGGTAAGATCAAACAATCTTAACTGATTGGCTTTGCCTGAATTGTTTTCCATGTTAGTTCCGATCTTTACCCAATATAAATCCAAAAGCCAAGCCGGCAAATAAAAAATGAACCTGTTACTTGTTTTCGCTGCTACAGGAATGCAGCTTCCCAATAATCTGGTGAATGATACCCTTCCCCGCCAACAACTGGATTCCGTTATTGTGCAGGGATTTATACAGCGAAGCGCCCTGGCGACTGTACCAGCTGCCGTTTCGATAGCAGGTGCCACAGAATGGAATCGCTTTTCACCGGGCAGCTCAGTACCGGCCCTTAATACCTTACCTGGTGTACGAATGGAGGAACGTTCTCCCGGAAGTTATCGCATAGCCATACGCGGTAGTTCGCTGCGCTCACCTTTCGGAGTAAGGAATCTGCGTTTTTATTATGAACAGTATCCCTTCACCGATCCAGGAGGTAATACCTACCTGAACCTGTTTTCACCAGCAGCTTTTGACCAGATAGAAATTCTGAAAGGGCCGGCAGCATCTGTATATGGCGCAGGTTCAGGAGGCGCTATGCTGGCCACCGGAGCGCGGCCCTCCTCAACAAAATCACCCATCCGGCTTAGCAGTATGGGAGGCAGTTATGGACTTTTCCAGGTGGATGGGCAGGTACTGACCGGGAATGATACCAATTTTACCCGCATACAACTGAATCACCAGCAATCGCAGGGGTACCGGAAACAAAGTGCACTGCGCAGAAATTTCCTGAGCTGGCAAACCAACCGGCAGGTTTCAGAAAAATACAGTATCGGATCACTGGTAGTGTACAGTGATTTGCAATATGAAACTCCTGGCGGATTAACGCTGGCGCAGTACAGGGCAGATCCCAAACAGGCGCGGCCGGCAGGCGGACCATTTCCTTCTGCGGAAACTGCGAAGGCTTCTTTTTACCAGCAATCTTTTTATGGAGGTTTTTACCAGCAATACCGGCCTGTTGCATCAGTGCGACTGGAAGCCACTTTGTACGGAATGTATAACCGCATCACCAATCCGGCTATCCGGAATTTTGAACGGCGCTCAGAACCCTCTTTCGGAACAAGAGCATTAATCGGTTATACGGCACCGTTATCAAGTGGCAGTCTTGATATCTCTGCTGGTATGGAATGGCAAAAAGGATATTACCAGGTAAATGTATTCGGCAATCGAAGTGGTGAACAGGATACGCTGCAAACATCCGATGCAGTTACTCCCGGCAATGCACTGGTATTTGGTCAAGTGCAATGGAAGCCGGATGCAAACTGGCAAATCACAGCAGGACTAAGCTGGAACAACAACACCATTCGTATTATACGTGAATCAGTGGTTCCCAACTATCGGTTCACAACTGGTCAACAGCCAGAATGGGCACCAAGAATTTCCATTTCGCGCAGGGTTCGTTCGGTATTGTTCTATGGTTTGGTTGCCCGTGGTTTCTCCCCCCCCACCAGCTCGGAAATACTGCCTTCTACCAGTGTCATAAATACATCTCTGAAAGCGGAAGGGGGGTGGAACTATGAACTGGGTATGCGGGGAAAATTTGCAAAACAACGGTTATGGTTAGACGCAAATATTTTTTACTTCCGGTTACAGGATGCCATTGTACAACGGCGTGATGCCAGTGGTGCGGATTTTTTCACCAATGCCGGAAGTACGCAGCAATGGGGATTTGAGCTCAGCTCCCGTTACCAGCCCATACGCCAATCGCTTCGATTTCGCTGGCAGCCCTGGATCAGTTATACCTTTCACCCCTTTACGTACAAGGAGTTCCGGCAACTGGAACAGGACTTCAGTGGCAGGCGGATTCCCGGTATTGCCAGACAAACTGTGGCGGCTGGCATAGATGCAACAATCGTTCAGCGATTGAGTGTTTACTTCACCTACCAGTATGTGGATCCGATCTGGCTGAATGATGCCAACACAGCAAAAGCCAATGCCTACCAATTGCTTGGCACCCGGCTGGAAGGGCGTATAAACCGAAGGATCAGTTTATTTGCCGGGGCCGACAATCTGCTTAATCAGCGCTATAGCCTTGGAAATGATATTAATGCCATTGGAGGGCGATATTTCAATGCTGCGGCAGGAAGGAACTATTTTGCAGGCATTCGGCTCCAGTAGTGAAAATGCCTATATTCGCGCCGTATTCGGTTCCGGTTAACGAGTCAATCGTTGACAGGATTAAAAGGGAAGTCCGGTTGATCCCGGCGCTATCCCCGTAGCTGTAATG
>CAZJNY010000095.1:0-13113 GCA_964547405.1 uncultured Flavihumibacter sp.
CGAGATCTTCCAGTGGAGTCTTCAGCACCTTGCGCAGTTGCAGGGTCTGTTCGTCAACCAGGTCTTCCTTCTTCTCTTCCTTGTTATCGAAGGTGATGTTTTCATCCGTGATGATCATCAGGTGCTGGATCAGGATACGGGAAGCCTGCTTCACCGCTTCTTCCGGATGGATCGTACCGTCGGTAGCAACATCCATGATCAGCTTTTCGAAATCGGTTCTCTGTTCAACCCGTGTATTTTCAACGCTGTACTTAACGTTTTTGATGGGGGTGTAGATAGAATCGATGGGAATAAAACCGAGAGGAGCATCTTTTTGTTTGTTCTCTTCTGCGGGTACATAACCACGACCCTTACCAATAGTGAGTTCGATCTCCAGTTTAGCGGAAGGATCCATTGTGCAAATCAGCAACTCGGGGTTCATGATCTGGAAGCTTTGTGTGCCATCCTGGATCATACCGGCAGTGAATTCACTTTTTCCTTTAATATGAAGAACGATCTTTTCGTTGGTAACTTCTGTATCAACCACCTTCTTAAAACGAACCTGCTTCAGGTTCAGAATGATATCTGTAAGATCTTCTGTAACCCCTTTGATGGTAGCAAATTCATGTTCAGCCCCTTCAATTCTGATACCCACGATCGCAAAACCTTCCAGAGAGCTGAGCAGTACCCGGCGAAGGGCATTACCGATGGTTACACCATAACCAGGCTCTAAAGGACGGAATTCGAATTGTGCTTCAAAATCATTTGCTTTCTGCAAAACGATTTTGTCGGGTTTCTGAAAGTTTAAAATGGCCATTTGTATGTTCGATTTACGTTTTGTATGGGTTATTTATTCGACTCTATTACTTAGAGTACAATTCCACGATCAGTTGCTCCTTGATGTTTTCAGGAACACTTTCCCGCTCGGGATACGTGATGAAAGTACCAGTCATAGTAGTCTCATTCCAGTCGATCCAGCTGAACTTCTGATTTTTCCCGCGAACCTGGCTGGTTAATCCGGATTTTTCATCGGAACCAGGCTTGAAGGTAATGATATCACCGGCTTTCAGTTGGAAAGAAGGTACGTTTACCACTTCACCATTTACCATGATGTGTTTGTGGCTAACCAGCTGACGGGCAGCAGGACGGGAAGGCGCAATACCCATACGGAAAACCGTATTATCAAGGCGTGCTTCCAGTAATTTGATCAGGTTTTCACCAGTAACACCTTTACGACGTGAAGCTTCTTCAAAGGTTTTACGGAATTGCTTCTCCAGTACACCATAAGTGTACTTGGCTTTTTGTTTTTCACGCAGCTGAAGGGCGTATTCACCCAGGCTTTTGCGTTTGCGGGCAGCACCATGCTGACCGGGAGGATTGCTGTTCTTGTTCAGCCATTTCCCATTACCGAGAATGGGCTCACCGAAGATTCTTGAAATTTTGGTCTTTGGACCAGTGTAACGTGCCATATCAACTTGATTTTTTAGTTGCGATGTACAATCGGTAAAAATCTTAAAATTAATTGTACACCCATGTTAGAAAATACAAAATCCGAAACCCAAAGCCGTTCGGGCCTTGGGTTTCGGTATATAAAAACAATTATACGCGGCGTTTTTTCGGAGGACGACAACCGTTGTGTGGTAACGGAGTAACGTCTTTGATCTGCACCACTTCAATCCCGGACTGGCTAAGGGAACGAATAGCTCCTTCACGACCTGAACCCGGACCTTTAACGAATACATCTACACGCTTCAAACCGGCATCCAGAGCGGTTTTAGCAGCATCTGCAGCGGCCATCTGGGCAGCATACGGAGTGTTCTTTTTAGAACCCTTGAAGCCCATTTTACCAGCAGAAGACCAGGAAATAACCTGACCATTCTTGTTCGTCAATGAAATGATGATGTTGTTGAAAGTGGCAGAGATATGGGCATCACCATACGCATCTACCTTCACAATCCTTTTCTTGGCAGCGGCTTTAGCGCTGTTCTGTTGTTTTGCCATTACTAAATAATGAGGTAATCTTTAACAAATAATTCCTGCTTCACCTGAACCAGGACTGCTTCGCTCCTCCCCCTCCTAAGATTTGGATCCGGTAGCGAAAGCACTATGTCTTACTTCTTAGGAGCTTTTTTCTTACCAGCAACTGTTCTACGCTTTCCTTTACGGGTACGGCTGTTGGTCTTGGTACGCTGACCACGAAGCGGTAACCCTTTACGGTGACGTAAACCACGGTAACAGGCGATATCAAGCAAACGCTTGATGCTCATCTGCACCTCAGAGCGCAACTGGCCTTCTACTTTGATTTCGTCGGTGATGAAATTACGGATAGCCGCTAATTCATCATCGTTCCACTCATGCACTTTCTTATCATGACTGATTCCAGCCTGATCAAGAATTTGCTTGGCGGTAGAACGACCGATTCCGAAGATGTAGGTCAGGCCTATTTCGCCTCTTTTGTTTTTTGGTAAGTCAACACCGGCAATACGAGCCATAATCTGATTCTATTTTCAATTTTACGAATGACTGATTGGTAAAAGCAAAAAGGATTAACCCTGTCTTTGCTTATAACGCGGATTTTTTTTGTTAATCACATACAGCCTTCCCTTCCGACGCACTATTTTGCAATCGGCGCTGCGCTTTTTGATGGATGCACGAACTTTCATGATGCTATTATTATTTATACCTAAAAATAATCCTGCCCCTTGTCAAATCATATGGACTCATCTCCACTCCTACCTTGTCGCCAGGCAGAATCCGGATATAGTGCATCCTCATTTTACCTGAAATAGTAGCCAGAATTTCGTGTTCATTCTGGAGCTTCACTTTGAACATAGCGTTCGAAAGTGCTTCTATAATAATTCCATCCTGTTTAATGAGTGCTTGTTTTGCCATACAGATTTTGGGAGCGCAAAGATAGTATTAATATTAGTTAAAATGAAAAAAATGGAGATTTTTTCCCCATTTAATTGAAAATCCACTAATTACGGTGGCAAAACTACGGAAAAGAGAGGAAGAAAGCGCTAAAAACTGAAGAATTGGGAGGTCTTACCTTCCCAATTCCACTTTGGTCATATCATAATAGTGATTCTGAAGTTCGTGCACAGAAAGGGGTTGTTTGATATGCCGCCGGTCTTCGCGGTACCAGATTTCAAAATCCTGGAACAGGTCCTTTTCTGTCATCAGAATACGAAAAGGCCCCTTCTTGTATTTAATCCAGCCATCACCCGGCACTTCCCGCTCAAATCCAAACTTGGTTAACTGTTGTTCGTCGAGCGGTATCGGGCGCAGTGCTTCCGGCTTAAACCAAAACTCCTGAACTTCGGTCTGAACACAGACCTCCTTGTCTTCCCTGTTTACTTCATTTACGATTCCTTCCCATAATTCACCTTCATATTCCGCCAGCACATAATCTCCGGGTTTGATTTGACTGAATTTGATCATATGGCAGATAATTTAGGAGTAATATAAGAAAAAAGTGAGAAAGTGAGAAGTGAGACGTGAGACGTGAAAAGTGAAAAGTGAGGATGGAGGAATGGAAGATGGAAGAGGGAGAAAGAAAAACAATTCATCTAAAATCCGTCATTTCAGTCCTCAGTTCTCACCTTTCACTTATTCTCACGTCTCACATCTCACGTCTCACATCTCACGTCTCACTTCTCACATCTCACATCTCACATCCATGCCTCATTCCGCCCAGCTCATCGTATACCCACGGTTCTCGATCTCCAGGGCGGTTTTGGTGAGCTGCAGCGGATGAAAGGTATCCACCATCACGGCCAGTTCGCCGGTTTCCTTTTTACCAATGCTTTTTTCTACGGCACCGGGATGCGGGCCATGCGGGATGCCTGCCGGATGCAGGGTAATCATCCCCCTTGTTACATTTTTCCGGCTCATAAAATCACCATCCACATAATACAGGAGTTCATCTGAATCGATATTACTGTGATTATAGGGCGCAGGAATTGCCTGGGGGTGATAGTCATACAACCTTGGCACAAAAGAACAGACCACAAAATTGTGGGCTTCAAAGGTCTGGTGAACCGGCGGCGGCTGATGAACCCTGCCGGTAATGGGTTCAAAATCGTGAATACTGAAAATATAGGGATAACAACATCCATCCCAGCCTACCACATCAAAGGGATGATGCCCGTAATGCAACCCGTACAGTACTCCCTTTTTTTTGGCCCTGATCAGAAAATCGCCGGCTTCATCAATTGTTTCCAGCTCCTGAGGCGGCCGGATATCCCGTTCACAAAAAGGAGAATGCTCCAGCAACTGGCCATATTTGGATACGTATCGTTTGGGATAGCGAATCGGACTAAAGGACTCTACGATAAAAAGCCGGTTGTCTGTAGTGGCAAATTCAATCTGATAAATGGTGCCGCGCGGAATCAGGATATAATCGCCATAAGAAAATGGCAGTTTGCCATATTGAGTCAATACAACACCAGAACCTTCATGCACAAAAATCAGTTCATCGGCATCGGTATTCTTGAAAAAATAATCGGTCGTGCCTTTCCGTGGCGCAGCCAGCACCACATGGCAGTCGTTGTTTACCAGGATGGCTTTCCGGCTTTCGAGATAATCATCCGCCGGAGGCAGATTAAACCCTTCAAAACTACGGTGCTGGAGCATTTTTTCTTCCGCCACTTCCGGCATCACAGAAACTGGAGGATCTGTCCGGATGATTTGCGTTGGCGGATGACAATGATACAAAATGGAATAGTCGTTCGAAAAGCCTTCTGTTGAAAAAAGCTGTTCAGAATAAAGACTGCCGTCCGGCTTTCTGAATTGGGTATGACGTTTATGGGGAATAGTTCCCAGTGTATGATAATGCGGCATGATTTAATTTTTTGGTTACAAAAATGGCAATGGCGGGATCATCCTATGTCGGCAGGATCATCGAATGTCCATTGCGAGGCTCGCCAGCAGGAAAATGTATTTCCAGCGACGTTTATCAATCCACCAGGTAAAATTTCTGCAGTATGGCATAACAGCGATGCGCTAAAGTACAATTTACTACATTTACCCATGACCAGAATTGCGCTATTGTCAGACACCCATGGTTATCTCGACCCGCAGGTATTTACTCATCTTTCCAACTGCGACCAGGTCTGGCATGCCGGCGATTTTGGCAGTGTTCAATTGACCAAAGAGCTGGAGCAGCAATCCGGCCTTCCACTAAAAGGAGTGTTTGGAAATATTGACGGCACTGATATCCGCGCTGTTTACCCGGAGGAGAATTGTTTCACCTGCGAGCAGGTAGTAGTATTCATGAAACATATTGCCGGTTATCCGGGACGTTATGCACCAGGAGTGAAAGCGAGACTAAAGGAAACAAAGGCCGGCCTGTTTATATCCGGACATTCACATATTTTAAAAGTCCAGTTTGATCCTGAATTGAACTGCCTGCATATGAATCCGGGTGCCGCGGGTAAACAGGGATGGCACCAGGTAAGGACAATGATCCGGTTTGAAATCCACGACAAGGAGATGCGAAATTGTGAAGTGATCGAACTCGGCAAACGGGGCTGATTTCATGAATTTGATGTAACTTTTCTTTCTAACCAGCTAACAGCTTTTTTATGTCTAACAGCATCAACCGCCGCAACTGGCTGAAACAGTCTACTCTGGCCGCATTGGGTATTACAACTTCCCTGAATAGCCTGGGAGGAGAAGATTACCTTCCCAAAGAGCTTGGCCAGCTGCTACCCAATTCCAATCCAGCATTGATCAACCTGGGCTCCAATGAAAATCCATATGGGTTATCACCACTTGCCAAAAAAGCGATCAGCGACATGATCCCGCAGGCCCATCGCTATCAGTACAATATTCCATATGTGCAGGAATTCAGAAAACAGCTGGCTGATTATTATGGGGTAACGACTGACCACCTCCTGCTGACACCCGGCTCCGGCGAAGCGCTCAACCTGCTGGCCCGTCAGTATTCCAAAGGCAACCTGGTTACCGCTACACCAACATTTGGAATCCTGCCCAATACGGCGAAGAAAATCGGTGTACAGGTAAAAGAAATTCCACTGGATGGGCAACAGGTGCACAACCTGGAAGCCCTGGCAGCAGCCATCGACGCGGATACAGCACAAGTGTATATCTGTAACCCGGCGAATCCAACCGGCACAGTTTTACACCCTGACAAACTGAAAGCATTTTGTGAAGAAGCCAGCAGAAAAACGGTAGTTACCATAGATGAGGCCTATATTGATTTTCTGGACGCACCGTACAATGAATCGATGCTTTCCCTGGTAAAAAAAGGGAATAAGAACATTGTTATCATCCGGACCTTCTCCAAGATACACGCTATGGCGGGTATGCGGGTAGGATTTATAATTGCGGATCCATCTACCATCAAATCCTTACAGGAAAACTATTTTGGCAACAGCAATTTTTGCATGAATGCGCTTTCGCTGACAGCGGCGATGGCCAGCCTGAAAGATACCAGTCACAGTATTCAATCTAAAAAACTGAATGCGGCCGCCCGTCAGTATACGGAGGATGCGTTAAAGCGTTCAGGCTTTACCGTTATACCCTCCTACACCAATTTTATTTTCTTTCATTTAAAGCAATACAAAGGAGATTTTGCGGCGGATATGCTGGCGAAGAACATTGTATTGCGATCCAGTGAATTGCCGGATGGCAAATATTGCCGCGTGAGTATTGGTACGCTGGAAGAAATGAAAGCCTTCCTCAAAACCATGGAAGGCATGAAATTCACCTAATAAAAAAGCCCCCGATCACATCGTAATCGGGGGCAATTCCTAAATCTTAATTCTTAATTCTTAATTCTTAATTCGCAAGCCATCCTCTTCCCAGTTCTTCCCGGAACGGCCAGGGAACAAGGAGCAGAATCAGCAGCAGGGCTGCCACGAAAAGGCCAAATGCTTTTTTATGTTCTACCGCGCCGGCAGTGGCAGGCTTTCCTTTAGAGCGTCCAACGGTGATCAGTGCAATCACCACCAGCATTCCCACCATGTGTTCAACCGCGAAAAAACGTTCCGCAGAGTTCTTCATCACTTCACCAAAACCTTTGGCCTGGATAAGTTTTAATCCCCATGGACCTGCAAACCACTGGTACAGACCAACCAGCAGGGTGATATGTGCTGAGATCATTAAGAACAGATCTATTTTTCTGTCTGCGGCAGTATAACCTGCTTTTTTGCTCATGCCGGTATAGTGGCGATAAATGGCAACCAGCAACAGGATCAGGATGATCCAACGTAAAAAACTGTGTAAATGTAAAAGTCCCGTGTACATATTCTTTGGTTTTGATGATTCAATTATTCCGACCAGTCTGCTACAAATATATTCGTATCGCGCGTACCACCATTATTTCGGTTACTGCAGAATACAATTTTTTTACCATCATAGCTGAACATGGCGAAGGCGTCAAAGCCTTTATCGCGACTAATCTTGATCCGGTTACTGCCATCGCCATTCATCATATAGAGGTTAAAAGGAAAACCTCTGCGATATTCATGGTTGGAAGCAAAAAGAATGCGTTTGCTGTCGGGCATAAAGATGGGTGCCCAGTTGGCTTGTCCCAGACTGGTAATTTGTTTGATATCGGAACCATCTGCGTTCGCAGTAAACACTTCCATATTGGTAGGTGCTACCAGGTGTTCGGCCAGCAATTCTTTATAGGAGGAGATTTCTTCGGCTGTTTTCGGGCGGCTTGCTCTCCAGATGATTTTTTTGCCATCCGGACTGAACCAGGCTCCCCCATCGTATCCGGGAGTATGGGTGATGCGCTTTTCTTTACCGGTTTTGAGATCCATAATATAGAGTTCCAGATCGCCATCCTTATCACTGGTATAAATCATTTTTTTACCATCCGGTGAAATGGTGGCTTCTGCATCATATCCCTTGGCATTGGTCAGTTGCTTCACTATAACGCCATTGGTGTCTGCCAGGAAAATATCGTAGGAAGGGTATAAAGGCCAGATATATTTGTTACCATATTTGGAACGATCCGGAACAGGGGGACAATCTTTTGACCCCAGATGCGTGGAGGCATACACGAAATGTTTGCCATCGGGTAACCAGTAGGCACAGGTGGTTCTGCCTGTTCCGGTACTCACCAGTTTAGGCACAAACTGCTCTTCCGGTTTGGTAGGAATTTTGCCAATATAAATCTGATCACAGGGAATACCCTCTTTGGCATAGGTCTTCTGAAAAATCAGGTATTTCCCATCATAACTGAAATACGCTTCTGCATTATCACCTCCAAAAGTCAGTTGGCGGAGGTTTTTAAAATGTACTTCCTCCGGATAATGAAGGGTATCAGAAACGGGCGAAGGCAATTTCCCGGAAACCTGCTCCTGCTTTCCAAAAATACCGGAAAAAACAGCCAGTACACCGGCCGCAAACCATCCTGTCAAACTCATATTTTCATTTATTTACCCGGCAAATGTATTGGTATAAACTCATTTTTACTGAAAACCATAGATTTGACAGATGAAATCATGGTTTGCCGGATTCTTAGTTTGCCTGGGTATGATCAGTATTGCCTGTAACAATTCAAATCCTGAACAGGGTGATGAAGCAGCAATTTTGAACCAGCCTCCTTATCGCAGCATTACAGACAGCATTCAGGAATATCCTGACAATATGGACTTATATCGGAGGCGGGCGTCCTTATTGCTGCAACAGGATGAACTGGAGCTGGCGAAAGCCGATCTGACCCGTATCTGGGAAACAGCCTCCACCGAATCCAATGCTGAGCCCCTGGTGAACGTGTTGTTTATGCTTGGTGATAACCGGGAAGCAGTCCGCTTTCTGCAGGAGTTAATCCAGCGCTTTCCGGAAAACACCCGCTTTCAGCGACGATTAAGTGAAGCCCTCGTCAATAATGGCGCCACCAATGAAGCTATACTGTCATACGATAAAATGATAGCAGAAGATTCTGCCAATTTCGAAGCCTGGTTTGAAAGAGGATTGCTTTACCTGGAACAAGCGGATTCTGCTGCTGCATTGCGCGACCTGGAAGTTTCCTATTCCCTGCAGCCATTGCTACTGACCGGACTAACACTTGCAAATATTTATGCAGAACAAAAAAATGACCGGGCGATATTCTTAGCCGACAAGGTAATTGAGCGCGACAGCCTGGGAGAAATGGCGGATCCGTATTTTATAAAGGGGATCTATTATGTAAACACTGGAAACAAACCACAAGCGCTGGAATTTTTCAATACCTGTATCCGCATGAACTGGAAGTTTCAGGAAGCCTATGTGGAAAAGGGTATCATTTATTTTGAAGCCAAAAATCTGGATGAGGCATTGCAGCAATTTAAGCTGGCCGCCACCGTTACTAACACCTATCCTGAAGCGTATTATTGGCAGGGAAGATGTTATGAAGCGCTGGGTATGAAACAGGAAGCACTCGCCAATTATGGCCGCGCCTATTCATTGGACAAATCGTTCAAAGAAGCTATTGAAGGCGCTGAACGGGTTGAAGGAAAAGAATAATTTTATTGTACGGAATACATAACAAGATGATCGTAGCCCCCTCCTTATTAGCCTCCAATTTCCTCCGGCTGGAAACCGAAGCAAAAATGTTGAATGAAAGTGAAGCAGACTGGTTTCACCTGGACGTAATGGATGGAAGATTTGTAAACAATATAAGTTTCGGATTGCCTATTATTCAGCAACTCCGAAAAACGACACAGAAGCTATTTGATGTACATCTGATGATCGAGGAGCCGGAAAAGTATACCGAAGCATTTGCAAAAGCAGGAGCCGACATACTTACTGTTCATTATGAAGCCTGTCGGCATTTACATCGGAATATTCAACAGATCCGCGATCTTGGAATGATACCCGGTGTTGCGATTAATCCGCACACACCGGTACAACTCCTGCAGGATGTGCTACCCGAACTCGGACTGGTATTGATTATGAGTGTCAATCCGGGTTTCGGCGGACAGGAATTTATTCCTAATACCTACCAGAAAGTAAAAACCCTGAGACAACGGATTGATCAGTTGGAATTGGATGTGAAAATCGAAATTGACGGTGGCGTAGACCTTTCCAATGCCAAACAATTAAGTGATGCAGGGGCACATGTACTGGTAGCAGGAAGTGCTGTTTTTCATGCACCCGATCCGCTGCAGGTAATTTCTTCCCTAAAGCATTGTGACGCCGGATGAAGCCCCTACTCCTCCTTTGTTTGCTGACGCTGTTCCTGACGACAGGTGCCGACCTTGCGGCACAGGTAAAATCAGCTCAGCTAACAGGAAAGGTAGTAGACCAGGATGATCAGCCAATACCAGGCGTAACAATTACGGTACTTGGAAAAAAACAGGTCGTTTTATCTAATGACAGCGGATATTTCGAACTAACGGTACCGGCTAACCGCGCCTTCGCCCTTGTATTCACCCATGCCGGATTTATCACCAGCCAGCGGAATTTCCTGCTAAATGCCGGAGCAATCGATTTTGTTCCTATCCGGCTGCAACCCGGAAAAACGGAACTCGCGGAGGTAACGGTAACGGATGAACGCAGTCGCAGGGAATCCGGATTAGTGACCATAAACCCCAAACAGGCCATTAATATACCTTCACCGGGTGGTGGCATAGAGAGCCTGATCAAAGTAATTGTTGGTTCCAATAATGAACTGACATCCAATTACAATGTTCGCGGAGGCAGTTATGATGAGAACCTGATTTATATAAACGACTTTGAAATTTTTCGTCCCTACCTGGTAAGAAACGGGCAACAGGAAGGGCTCAGTTTCATAAACCCGGAAATGACCCGAACGGTACAATTTTACAATGGAGGCTTCCAGGCCAGGTATGGCGATAAGCTATCTTCTGTGCTGGATATTCAGTATAAGAAGCCAAAAACACAGGGCGGATCGGTTTATATTGGTTTGCTGGAACAGGGCTTACAACTGGAAGGAAGCAGTAAAAAAAAGCCGTTCACTTATTTAATTGGCGTACGTAACAGGAATAACAGAAACTTATTAAGCAGTCAGGAAACCAAAGGGAATTACGTGCCCTCCTCGGCTGATCTGCAGGGGTTATTTACCTGGAAGTTTTCTGAAAAATGGTCCGCTGAGCTGTTCGGAAATCTTTCCCGAACCCGATTTGAGCTGGAACCGGCATTCAGCCAGCCCAGCAGTTCTGTTTTTTCGCCCTATTTCACCACTAATATTGGACTTGATATCTATTTTGAGGGACGTGAAAAGGACCGGTATGCCACCAGCATGGCCGGATTATCAGTAACCAAACAGGTAAATAAAAACCTCCGGATTAAATGGCTGGCTTCCTGGTTTAATAACTCGGAAATGGAATCCATTGATATAACCGGTGCTTATTTGTTTGGGGAACGATCCTTCGACCGCAGCAAACCGGAATTTGGGCTGATTGTGAATCCCCTGGGTGCCGGCGTTTTTCAGCAGTATGCAAGAAATGAACTGAAAATCGGGGTGTTCAATCTGAGCCAGAAAGGAACCCTTTCAAAAGGCCGTCATTATCATCAGTGGGGGCTCTCTTACGACAGGCAACAGATTCGTGATCAGCTAAGAGAATTTGAATACCAGGATTCCGCCGGTTATAGTTTGCCGTATCAGCCCGGCAACTTGTCCTTGTTTAAATCACTCCGCTCGAATGCAAACCTGGATATAAATCGCTTCTCAGCCTATTGGCAGGATAATATTTCACTGGGCGATTCCGCTGGCACCATACTCCAGTTAGGTGCCCGTATTAACTACAATGATATGAACCGGGAGTGGCTGGTTTCTCCCCGTGCCGGTATCAGCTGGAAGCCTGTACGCTGGAAGAATGATATCATTTTTCGGGCCAGTGCCGGCATTTATATGCAGCCGCCCTTTTACCGGGAGTTACGTCGATATGATGGCAGTCTGAATACCGATCTGAAAGCACAGAAAAGCTGGCAGGTCAGTGGAGGCTTTGATTATCATTTCCCGGCATTTAACCAGGTGTTAAGGTTAAGTACCGAAGCTTACTACAAATCAATGTGGGATGTGGTTCCATACGATATTGATAATGTCCGGCTGCGGTATTTTGGAGAAAACAATGCCCGTGCTTATGCAACCGGACTGGAAGCAAGGCTCTATGGCGAATTGGTAAAAGATGCAGAAAGTTACCTGAGTATCGGGTTCATGCGCACCCGTGAAGATATCAAAGACGATTTTTATTATAAGTATACGCTCAATGAACAAAATCAACCCATCGACAGTACGCTTACGCAGAATGGCTATATGCGCCGGCCTACGGACCGTCTGCTGACTGTTGGGATGTTTTTCCAGGATTATCTCTCCACCAATAAAAATATCAAAGTATATATCAACGGACTTTATGGATCCAACCTGCCCTATAATATTCCCAACTCAGTCCGCTACCGCAACGCCTTGTTTATAGATCCCTATATCCGGGTTGATCTGGGCTTCAGTGCCCTCCTGCTCAACAGCGACCGATCCCGTCGCAGACGCCACGCTCCTTTTCGTGAATTCGAAAATATCTGGCTATCGCTCGAAGTGTTTAACCTCATAGACCGCGCCAATACGATTTCCTATCTGCTCATCAAAGACTTCTCCAACACAACCTATGCTATTCCCAACCGCTTAACGCCAAGGTTATTGAATTTGAAGCTGGTGGGGAGGTGGTGAGCATGGAAGATGGAGGAAGGGAAGAAAGGAGGAAAGGAAGACGGAGGAAGGGAGAGCAAGGTTTACCAGTTTTTGTAGAGCCGATAGAGCTGTGCTGCGATTTTTCTGTAAGCGGCTGTAAGGAGTTCATATTTATCTAATGGGAGATAACCACAATCCATCGAAATTTTAAGTGCGGAAATTGTTTCTTCTGTTGATCCCAACGCATATACAAACGCTTTTTTTGTTTCATTTGGATAAAAACGTCTGCCCCACCCTTCTGCAATATTCAAAGAAACGGATCTGGCAGCACGGTTTAACTGAGAACATAACGAATACAATTCCATAGGAGGAAATTGTTTTGTCAAGGCAAATACTTCCATTGCCATTTCGAGCGAATTTACATAAACGTCCATATCCTCAAGTTTTGCAATCATGTAAGAAATTTAAAACAAGCAGCACTTCCAAAAAACAGTTTTTCCACCCATTCCTCCCTCTTCCTTTCCTCC
>CAZJNY010000096.1:0-13077 GCA_964547405.1 uncultured Flavihumibacter sp.
AGCCAGGCGGACAATTAACCATCACCACAGAAGTGGAAAACTATCCCGGTTATGCAGAAGGCGTACAGGGGCCGGAAATGATGGTTGATTTTGAAAACCAGGCAAAGCGCATGGGTGCAGATATCCGGTATGGACTGGCGACCAGTGTGGATTTCTCAAAACGGCCTTTCACCATCGTAATTGATGAAGAAAAAAACATCACCGCGGATTCCGTAATCATTGCAACCGGTGCCTCTGCCAAATGGCTGGGCATAGAAAGTGAGCAGCGTCTCAACGGATTCGGTGTAAGTGCCTGTGCCGTTTGTGACGGATTCTTCTTTAAAGGCAGAGAAGTAGGTATAGTAGGGGCGGGTGATACAGCCTGTGAGGAAGCAATTTATCTTTCCAAACTGGCTACCCATGTGCACATGATCGTACGCAAGGGAGAAGACGGTATGAAAGCTTCCAAAGTAATGCAGGACAGAGTGAAAGCAACCCCCAATATTACCATTTACTGGAACAGTGAAACGGAGGAAATCCTGGGTGATAAAAAAGTGGAAGGAGTTCGGATCAAAAACAATGTAACGGGAGCGAGTACAGACATCGCGCTGGGCGGATTCTTTGTAGCAATTGGGCATCAGCCGAATTCCGACATCTTTAAAGGCTGGCTGGATATGGATGAAGCGGGTTATATCAAAACCGTACCCGGCACCTCCAAAACCAATGTGGAAGGGGTTTTCGCGGCTGGCGACGTGCAGGATAAAATTTATCGCCAGGCGGTAACCGCAGCGGGTAGTGGCTGTATGGCGGCCCTGGATGCAGAGCGTTTTTTGTCTGCAACCGGCGTGGTTTAAAAAAATAATACGGCAGTCTATGCCGGAATCAATAATTTGGCGGCCTGTAAAGCCGCCAAACTTGTTTTATGGTAACCGTTCATCTTCATCAACTGATATTTCATGCCTTTCACGGACTCTATCCCGGAGAAGAGCTGATCGGAAACGATTTTGAAGTGAACCTGGATGTGGAATATCATGTAAAAAAAGATAAGTACGACAGTCTCAAACACCTGGTGAACTACGAGGAAGTGTATGAAATTGTCAAAACCAGAATGGGCCTGCCAACTCCGCTGCTGGAAGAAGTGGCGGACTCCATTATTCATAAAATTCATCACCGTTTTGGGAATGTTACCCGGATCACTATCAGTATTTACAAATTAAGCGCGCCCATTCAGCGATTCAATGGCAAAATAGGTATCAGTATTGATCGTATTTTTGACTGATATGAAAAAAATCCTGCTCCTCATTTGTTGTTTAGGTTGTTTGATGGTTTCCGGCTGGTCGCAGGACATCAGCCAGTTGCTAAAAAAAGGAGAGGAGCTGGAAACTGCTTTAAACGATCAGGCAGCTTATCAGCAATACCTGAAAGTGCTGGAATTGCAGCCCAATAATCATACAGCCTTGTATAAAGCCAGTATTCTGGCCGACCGGCTGGGCAACCGGCACAGCGATAAAGAGCATCGCAACAAGTATTACCGTACGGCTTACCAGTATGCGTCGAAGGCACTGAAATTATATCCTCAATCAGCCGATGCGCATTTTGCGATGTCTGTTTCACTGGGCAGGGTAGCTCTGATGAGTTCGGGCAAGGAACTGGTGGAATCTGTCAAAAAAATCAAATTTCATGCAGACCGGGCCATCGCGATTAATCCATCCGATTTTCGTCCCTACCATGTGCTGGGCAGGTGGTATTATGAAATTTCCAACCTTGGCAGTTTTAAACGGGGCGCTGTCAAATTATTTTATGGTGCGTTTCCGGATGCCAGCTTCGAACTCTCGGCCAAAGCTTATGAAAAAAGCCTTTCACTCAATCCGGCATTTATTCTGAATTACCTGGAACTGGCCCGCACCTATGAACAATTGGATCAATCCTCGCGGGCAATAGAAATGCTTAAAAAATTACAACAGCTTCCTTCTAAAATGGAAGACGATAAGCGTATCAAGGAGGAGGGTAAAAAACTGCTGCAGAAATTAAGTGCCTGACTCCATAAAGCTGTATTATTGCAGCAAAGGTTATGTCATATACAACCAATTATAGTATTGTGCTGGAAGAGCAGGCCGATCTGGCAGAGCATAAATTGCTTGTTCAGCTAACCGAAGGCGGTATGCGATTGGTTGGCTATGCCGACAACCGCCAACCGGTGCTGCTGGAAGTTGTGCAGTTTGATAGCGGGATTGAAACAGGAGAGCTAGCGCTTTCTGAGTGGGTGAGCGAAAAAAAGAGCTGGTTATCGCAATGGAAGCAGATTGATTTTATTCATCAGTCGCAACAGGCGGTGCTCATCCCGGCTACACTTTATGGCAACGATACAGCTAAAGAATGGCTGGATTGTCAGTTTGGTGATTTATTCAAAGGAACCACACTAACGGATCTTCATTCAGATTCCTCGCACTATACGGTTTTTCGGTTGTCCTCCACTGTTTATGCAGCATTGTCAGGGTTGCATCCGAACACTACACACCGTCACCAGTTAACCTGCTGGATGCAGGAATTAAACAAGCTGGACCATCCCGCTTCAGGAATTGTTTACCTGGTTATTGATCAGCATCTGATATATATTGCCGTACACCAGGAGGGCTGGAAATTCTTTCAGCAATACGAATACCAGTCGCCGGATGATGTAAGTTATCTGGTGTTATCCCTGCTGCAGAATGCCGAATTATCACCGGAAACTACACCGGTTGTATGGTCTGGCTGGATGGACAGTTCCAGTGCCTTATACCTGGATTTGTATAAATACCTGGGTAATCTCAAGCTGGCTGTATTGCCAGACAACCTGCAGTTACATGAAAAGCAATTGCAGGGCATGCAGCCACATTTTTTTACACCCTTAATCCAGGCTGCCTTATGCGTATCATAAGTGGAAAATTCGGAGGCCGGAAAATAAGTCCGCCGGCCAATATGCCCCATACCCGGCCAACCACCGATATTGCCAAAGAGGGATTGTTTAATATTCTGCAGAATAATATAACTTTTGAAGGTGCGAAAACCCTGGACCTCTTCGGTGGAACAGGAAGCATCAGTTATGAATTGGCTTCCCGCGGAGCAGTGGAACAGGTGATCGTGGAGAAAGATCCATCCATGCATGCGTTTATTTCAAAAACGGTGGAGCAACTGGGACTAACAGAAAGCATCCGGGTGGTTCGAATGGAAGTATTCAAATACATGGATAGTTGCACTGATCAGTATGATTTTATTTTTGCCGGACCGCCCTATGCGCTGACCACCATCGACGAGATACCTAAAAAGATAGTTGAAAAACAATTGCTGAAACCTGGCGGTATGTTTGTGCTGGAACACACACCGCGAAACAATTACCAGGGATATACCTGGTTTGTGCAGGAACGCAATTATGGTACTACGGTTTTTTCTTTTTTCATCAATCGGTAAGTATGACGAAAGCAGCGTTCAGAGCAGATTTCCTGAAGCGCAGACTGGCACTGTCTGAACAGGAGAGAAGTCGCGCTGATGATCTTATTCTTATCCGGTTTCAGCAATGGCAATGGCCGGAAAATCTGCAAACCGTTTTATCCTACTGGCCCTTGCGGGAAAAAGCCGAACCCAATACTTTTTTGCTGACTGATTTTATGGAGTTCCGGATACCTGAACTTCGGTTATGCTATCCGGTTATAAACGGCAGCACTACCACCATGGAAGCGCGGCTGGTGGATTTTGATACGGATTTCCGGAAGAATAAATATGGAATTGCCGAACCTCAGAATGAAGAACTGGTAGCACCTGTTGAATTGGATCTTGTTCTTGTTCCCTTGCTGGCGATTGATAAAAAAGGGTACCGGCTAGGATATGGGAAAGGCTTTTATGATCGCTACCTGGGAGCTGTACGATCCGATTGTTATACACTTGGAATAAGTTATTTTGAACCGGTGGAAGAGATTCCGGAACGCGATGAATATGATCTTCCCCTCAATGGATGTTTAACCCCGGACGCCTTTTATGAATTTTAATTTTCCTTTGCTGAAGCCCCTTCGGATGCTCTTGTTTCCGTTTTCACTGCTGTACTGGCTGGCTATATTTCTGCGCAATAAATTGTATGATGCCAATATATTGAAGGCGGCAAAATTCAATATTCCAATAGTATGTGTTGGCAATATTGCGGCTGGTGGAACTGGCAAATCACCCATGGTAGAATGGATACTGCGGCAGTTTGACAAGGAGTTGAAACTGGCTACCTTAAGCAGAGGGTATAAACGTAAAACAAGGGGCTATGCACTGGCCAATGAAACCACCACGGCCCTTGAAATTGGTGATGAACCCATGCAGTTCCATCTGAAATTTCCGGATGTTTCGGTTGCGGTGGGCGAAGAGCGGGTAGTGGCTGTTCCCTTGTTGCTGCATGATCGTCCGGATACTCAGTTGATAGTACTGGATGATGCTTTTCAACATCGGTCGATTCAGGCCGGACTCAATATTGTATTGACCGATTACAGCAATTTATACACCCGCGACTGGTACCTGCCAACAGGAGATTTGAGAGATGAAAAGCGGAGTGCAGCAAGGGCGGATATCATCGTGGTAACCAAATGTCCGCTTAGTTTGAGCAGGGAAGATGCCGATAAGATACGGCAGGAATTAAATCCGGTGGCAGATCAGCAGGTTTTCTTTGCCGGCATTCAATATGGAATGCCCTATCAGTTGGTGGAACGACTTGAAACACGATTAGAGGATGCGATGGAAGTATTGCTGGTAACCGGAATTGCGAATCCCAAACCACTCAAACGCTACCTTTCGAACCAGGTGAGCAGTTATGAGCAACTGGCATTCAATGATCACCATATATTTACGATTGATGATGTAAAAGAGATACAGCGCAAATTCAACCAGTTGGCGGGGGATCAGAAGATCATCCTGACCACTGAAAAAGATGCTGTACGATTAATTAAATTTCAGCAGGAACTGAAGGACTGGCCGATTTATGTGTTGCCGATTGAAATGGTATTTTTATTTGATGCTGCCGAAGCGGTTCGCTCGATAATCGGTACATTTAGTAAACAGTATTCTCCTGCTGATTAACTATGAAAAAATGAGTAAAAAGAAAACTCCCTCTAAAAAAAATAAAGCAAAAGGATCCGGTCAGGACCTGCCTGCAGGGCGACTGGATATTACCCGAAGCGGAATGGGATTTGTAATAATTGAAGGCCAGGAGCAGGATGTGCTGGTTAAGCCAAATGACTTTAATACGGCACTGCATGGCGATAAAGTGAAAGTGCAGGTGATGCGGTCATCCGGCAGAGGCGGCGGCCGCCTGCAGGGTGTAATAACTGAAGTGGTTGAGCGCAAGCAACAGTCCTTCCTGGGTAAAATTGAATTAAGTAAAAGTTTTGCATTTTTTATACCTGAAACGGATAAGCCCATGCCGGATATTTATATCCCGCTGGAAAAACTGAATGGGGCAGAGAATGGTGCGCGGGCAGTAGTGAAAATCGTGGAATGGTCCAACAACAAAAAGCCGGTTGGTGAAGTAATGGAAGTGCTGAAAGAAGAAGCAGCGAATGATACGGCCATGAAAGAGATCCTGCTGGAAAATGGATTTCCCCTTTCCTTTCCGGAGGATGTGGTAGAAGAAACAGCACGTATTCCGGAAACACTGGATGCAAAAGAAATTTCGCAGCGCAGGGATATGCGGGAAGTGCTGACCTTCACCATTGATCCGGTAGATGCAAAAGATTTTGATGATGCATTATCCATACAATCGGTTAAAGGAGGATATGAAATCGGGGTGCATATCGCTGATGTGAGTTATTATGTGGAACCCGATACCGAACTGGATAAGGAGGCCTACCTGCGTGCTACATCGGTATATCTGCCCGACCGCGTGAATCCAATGCTGCCGGAAAAAATCTCCAATGAACTCTGTTCCTTACGACCTCATGAAGATAAATTTACTTTTTCGGCGGTTTTTCTGATCAATGCCAAAGGAGATGTAAAAGAAAGCTGGCTGGGCAGAACAGTCACCCATTCCAATCATAGGTTCAGCTATGAAGAAGTACAGGAGATCATCGAATCTGAAGATGGCCTGTACAAAGAGGAGATTTTGCTGCTGAATAAATTCGCGCAACGCATGCGCAAATCGCGATTTAAAAAAGGGGCGATCAATTTCTCTTCGCAGGAAGTTCGGTTCAAGCTGGATGAGAACCGCAAGCCGATCGGCATCATGATCAAGGAGAGCAAGGAAGCGCACCAGTTGATTGAAGAGTTTATGTTGCTGGCAAACCGGACGGTGGCAGAATTCATCAGTAAGATAGAAGTCAATAAAAAACCATTGCCGTTTCCATACCGGGTGCATGACCAGCCGGATGAGGAAAAGCTAACGCCCTTTGCGGCATTCGCACGCAAATTCGGACATACGTTTCAGACCAAATCGCCTGAGCAGATTGCAGCCTCCTTTAACCAGTTGTTGCAGGATGTGCAGGGCAAACCTGAGCAGCATGTACTGGAGCAATTAGGAATCCGTACCATGGCAAAAGCAGTCTATACCACAAAAAATATCGGGCATTATGGATTGGGATTTGAGCACTATGCACATTTCACATCCCCCATCCGAAGGTATCCGGATGTGCTTGTACACCGGGTATTGCAGCAGGTATTGGATGAGCAATACCTGCCGGATAAAAAAATGGAAGAGAAATGCAAACACTGCAGTGAGCGCGAACGTGCCGCGATGGATTCAGAACGTGCTTCCAACAAATACAAACAGGTGGAATACCTGATGAATTTTCTGGGGGATGAATTTGACGGGGTGATCAGCGGTGTCTCTTCCTTTGGTTTCTGGGTGGAAACCGTGGAGCATAAATGTGAAGGACTGGTAAGTTTGACCAGTTTGTCAGATTATGATGATTTCCGGCATGTGGAAACAGAGTATATGCTGGCGGGCAGAAGATCGGGACGAACATTCAGAATGGGCGACAAGGTAAGAATCAGGGTAGTGGCCGCCAATCTGGAGAAACGGCAACTTGATTATGAATGGGTAATCACTTCTGCTATGAAAGAAGAAGCCGGCGTTGCAGGTACGCAGAAACTAAGTACGAAAAGAGCAGGTACCAAAAAAACAGGAAAGAAAAAATAAGAAATTGGAAGAATCCATCAGTATAAACAAATTCATCAGTGATACCGGTTATTGTTCAAGAAGAGAAGCCGATGAACTGATTAAAGCCGGCAGGGTATTATTGAATGGCCGGCCGGCAAAAACCGGAAATCGTTTTAAGCCGGGAGATGAAGTGGAAGTAGACGGCAGTCTGATCACGCGAAAGCAGAAGGAAAAGCCGGTTTATATCCTGCTCAACAAACCCGTAGGCATAACAACTACAACGGAAGAGCATGTGGCAGGGAATATCATTTCCTTTTTAAATTTTCCCAAGCGGGTGTTTCCGATTGGCAGGCTGGATAAGGATTCAGAGGGCCTGATCCTGCTTACCAATGATGGAGATATTGTGAACAAGGTATTGAGAGCGGGAAATGCACATGAAAAAGAATACCAGGTACGGGTGAATAAACCTATCGGTCCGGGTTTTGTGGACCAGATGGAAGCAGGTATTCCCATTCTTGATACGGTTACGCTTCCCTGTAAGGTTCGGGTAACGGGCAAACAGCAGTTTACCATCATACTAACGCAGGGGCTTAACCGACAAATCAGGAGGATGTGTGAGTACATGGGATATGAGGTAACTGCTTTGAGAAGAGTGCGTTTCATGCATCTTACCCTGGGTAATCTGGCGATTGGAAAATGGCGGACACTCAATGCCGTGGAGTTGGAAAAATTGAAAGAAGCCATTGAAGAATCTTCGGCTTTACCGGTGAAGAACAAACGAATAAAACCCGCGTTTTCAAAAGCAATAAAGCCAAAAGAAAAATCAGGTGAAAATCAGGGTGAAAAAACAAAGCCGGAGTCGAAACCGAAGGTAGCCGATACCCGGGGCAAAGCGAAAACTGCAGGTGCCAAACCGGGGGCCATTCCTGAAAAAGAGCATGCAAAAAAAGGTTCTTACAAAGCATTCCGACAAAAAGGCCGGCAACGATAAAGGTGGAAGGAATTACCATCCACCACCTCCGCCACCACCGCCTCCGCCACCACTTGAACCACCCCCTCTGCTACCACCACTGCTGCTGCTGGGGGGAGTGGAAGAGGAAGAAATAGTACTGGACAGGCCGGAAGAAACTCCTTTGGTAAGATCGGCAAACTGCAGGTTTTGGGAAAATCCCCTGCCTGCATGAAAATAAGTGGGCTGATATCCCTGCTCCAGTGCTCTTTGCAGCAGTGAATCAAATTGCTCTGCCCAGGCATTTTCGACTTTCAGCGCAATGGCATAGGGTAAAAACCGTTCAAAAAGGTCCAGCGTTTTTCCAGGAGGTGTCAGGGTGTTAAAAACCTGTTGCTCGGTATGATCCAGGTACATTTTAAACCCTTCTATATGGTCGGCGATCTTTCTGCCTTCTTTGGTATAGGCAGGTAAAATTCTGTAAAAAAAGATCAGAATAACAAGCAGCAGAACAAGGCAGGTGACAGCAAAAATTCCCAGGGGCACAGTAAAGTGCTGAATCAGGAAAACAATACTGGCGCCAAAACTGATAAAGAGCAAAAAAGCTCCCCAGAAAATTACGCCCCGGTTTAAGGAGAAATAGCCGTCCCTTTTATTCTGGCCTTTCTCCAGCTGGAATTTGTTTTTGAGCTGGGTTTCCAGTGAGGTATAAAGTGATTTCAGGGTACTGTTATAGGTGCCGGATTTTATCTGCATCCCATAAAGGGCGGAAATATCCAGTCCATACCGTTGCATGAGTATGGAAGCACTGGGACTTGCCACATGTTTGATTTTATTGAATTGGTATTCAGTGCCTGCAAGCCAGGATCCGCCCTTATTCACTTCGATCTCCAGTTGCTTTTGAACGGCTGCATCCACCAGGCTGGCCACAAAAAGATGGGAGCCATATTGTTGCTGGTGAATAAACCCGACATCTGCAGGACGTAAACCCGCTGGTGGTTCAAACTGTGGGAAGATGGTACCCTTTTCAGGGTCCTTTCCTTTTTTGCGCCAGATAATCCAAAAGAAGGCTGGAACCAGGAATAAAATCGTAAGCAGCAGGGGAATCAGCCAGTTGGCCCTCAGAAAGTTTAGTGCATTGGAAGTCTTCGTGGGAGGAAGAAGAATACCTTTTCCGATATCAGCGGCAATGGTAAGTCCTTCATAAGATTGCAGCCCTGTTGTTGTTTGAAAAGCTATTTTATTACCAGCAATTTTGGAAGCACTGCAATTCTGTTCAGTAGATCCCATTACACCGGTATAACATTGCCAGGCAAGAATTTCCGCCTGGTCTGGAAATTCAATGGTTGCGGAAACTGTATCAAACCGAAAGACCCAGCCGTTTCCATTCACATTCCAGTAGAGTTCGTCGCGGTCGGTATGAAAAATCAATTGCCGGTTGGTTTCATAGATCAGTTCATAGGTATAAATTCCTTTGGGTAATACATAATCAGCATTGCCGATCTGTATCCGGGTACCATTATCAAGCGACTGTGAAGAATAAGCGGCTTCCTCACCGTCAAGCCTAACCGATTTCAGCTGGAAACCCGTATGCACCCAATATCCATCGGCGTGCAGGTATTTGGTAGGAAAATCGCGCAGGATGCCACGCTTGATATCATCATTCTCACTGAGCATGCCACCATCTCCATTGTAAATACGGATAATTTCTTTCACCTCAATTTTTCCGGAAGCCTGCACTTTCAGGGCTGCATTAAAAAATAATACCCGGTCAGATTCGTCAGCTTCCAGCAGGGGATGCACCGAGGCTGGTGTTTCGATCATCCGGTCCAGTGCTTCCCTGACTTTTGAAAGATAGGCTTCCTGTCTTACGTTGAAGGCGGGTGAACCTGGATCTGGCAGGGAGGGCCGGTACTTCATATCCAGTTCCCGAAAAGAAAACAGGACGAAAGATTTAACTAATTCGGCTATACGGGACCGGTAGGCATTGTATCTATCATTGAATAATGATGGTCCAACTGATTTCTTCTCTGCTGCAGCCCGAAGCGTTGTGCTGGTAATGGAATCCAGCATGGCGGAAGACACATAATTGGCTGAATAGGGAGTAATGTTGAATTCATCCTGCGTTCTGCCGGAAACTGGGAGCAGAAAAAGGCAGCCAAGCAATACAAACAAATTGAATTTTCGCATAAGCAGTAACGTTAGGGACGGAAGGATACGTTGGGTACTTCCCGGCTTTCGGGATTTTCTTCGAAGAAAGGAGCTGCTTTGAAATTGAAAAGAGAAGCCACCAGGTTGCTGGGAAAAACCTCTACGGAGGAATTGAAATTCCGGACAGTGGCGTTGTAATAACGGCGGCTCTGGTTGAGGCTGGTTTCAATTTCTTTCAGATCCTGCTGCAGTTGGAGGAAATTCTGGTTGGCTTTGAGTTCGGGATAGTCTTCTGCCAGGGCAAAAAATTTACCCAGTGCTGCATTCAGTTGATTACTAGCTTCTATTTGCTGGGCCGGTGAACTGCCTGCACCTGCCTGTAACTGATTCCGCCATTTAATAACATCTGTCAGCGTACTGCTTTCATGGAGGGCATATCCTTTTACCGTTTCCACGAGGTTAGGAATCAGATCATTCCTTTGCTGCAGAAAAGTGCCGATGCCACTCCATCCTTCCTGCACCAGCAAGCGCAGTTTTACCAGGCGATTGTATAAAAAAATCAATACAAGACCTGTTAAAATACCGATGATTATGAGTACATATATTACTGACATGAATTAAATTTATTTATAATAATAAGGTTTTTAATTAAATTCCAGTAAAAGGATTAAACAAGACAAGTAACTGGTATTATTGCAAAAATATTTGTTTCGGGATGAGAAGAAGCTTTCAGGAAATAGCTAAACAGGCACCAGTGGGTTTGTGTATCCTCATGGGAGAGGAGTTGCTGATTGAAATGGCCAACAATGCCTATCTGGAAATCCTGGAAAGAACGGAGCAGGAAGTGATCCAGCAACCGCTTTTTTCTGTCATCCCGGAAGTACGGGAATTGGTGGAGCCGGTATTGATGGGCGTCTTACGCACCGGTGAGCCGTTTACTGCTACAGATTTTAAAGTAACCCTGATTCGTTCCGGCAAACCACAGACCGCCTATTTTAACCTGATTTACCAGCCTTTACGGAATGATGATGGTGAGGTAACAGGTATCATTGTGATTGCTTCGGAGGTGACGGAGTTGGTAGTCTCGCGTCAGCAGTTGGAGCAGCGGGAACAGAATTTCCGGCAGATGGTGATGAGTTCCCCCATTGCCATGGCAATCTTACGAGGTCCTGATTTGAAAATTGAAATGGCCAATGAGCTCATGCTCACCCGCTTCTGGCGCCGCCGGGCGGAGGAAGTGCAAGGCCGTAATCTGGAAGAAGTATTTCCCGAATTGGAAGGACAGGCATTTCCCGGATTGATCCGCCAGGTGCTCAGCACAGGCGAAGTGTTTCAGGCTAAAGAAGCGGAGGCGCTGATTGACGGTCCGGATGGACTACGAACATTTTACATTGATTTTGAATATGCTCCGCTGGTGGAAGATGTCGAGTTGGGGGCTTCAGGCGTAATGGTCAGTGCCTATGATGTAACAGAAACGGTACTTGCCAAACGACAAACCAAAGAGGCGGAAGAGCGGTTGAAACTCGCTATCGAATCAACTGGCATGGGCAATTATGAAGTGGATCTTATCACTAATGAAATGCATTATTCCAGGAGCTTTCTTCAAATTTTTGGAATAGATCCGGATCAGCCGGTAGATCGGGATGCACTGGTTAAAAAAATTCATCCAGACGACCTGGATAACCGACGCAAAGCCCATGAACGTTCTCTTCAAACTGGCGTACTGGCTTATGAGTTCCGGCTGAATAGAAGTGAAAATGAATGGCGTTGGATCAAAGCCTGGGGCCGGGTGTTATTCAGTGAGAAAGGAAAGCCACTGCGCCTGACAGGAACCATCCTGGATACCACGGATGAAAAACTAACCCTGCTGGCTTTAAAAAGCAGTGAACAAAGATTCAGAACGCTATCTGACACCCTTCCCGCCATGGTTTGGATCAGTGATCCACAGGGAACGCTCTATTATTACAACCGCTCTGTATATGAATTTTCCGGTAATACTCCGGAGGAACTGGCCCGTACCGGCTGGATTGAAATTGTGCATCCGGAAGACCGTCCGGAGAATATCGAAAAATGGATGCATTCCATTCAAACCGGTGAGCCTTTCCTGTTTGAGCATCGGTTTCGCCGGCACGACGGGGTTTATCGCTGGCAACTAAGCAGGGCGGTTCCGCAATACAATGAGGAAGGCCAGATTGATATGTGGGTAGGCAGCAGTACGGATATACATGATCATAAAGAGTTTGCGGATGAACTGGAACAACAGGTAAACCAGCGTACGCAGGAATTGATTAACTCCAATGAAGCCTTATTAAAATCCAATACAGAGCTGGCTCAGTTCGCCTATGTTGCCAGTCATGATTTGCAGGAACCCCTGCGTAAAATCCAGACCTTTGTTACGATGGTTTCTGATATGGAGAAATCACGTATTTCAGAAAAAGGGGCAGAGATTCTCCAACGGTTACGCTCAACCGCAGAAAGAATGCAGCAGTTGGTGGTAGATCTGATATCGTATTCCAGGGTTAATAAAATGGAAAACCATTTTACCAAAACCGATTTGAATTACCTGATTCATACGATCCTGCAGCAACTGGAAGAAAGCATTGATCATCGCAACATAAGGATCCAGCTCGATACCCTGCCGGCAATACAGGCAGTGCCTTTTCAAATTGAACAACTCTTTACGAACCTGCTGAGCAATGCCATCAAATTTTCCGATCCATCCAAATCGTCGAAAATTCAGATCCGCTATCAGCATTTGCCTGCAGGAAAAGACCGGTCAGAAGGTTTACATGAAAACTGGGCTTATCATAAAATTGAGGTGGAAGACAATGGAATTGGATTTGATAATGATTACCGCGACAGGATATTCCAGGTATTCCAACGCCTTCATGGGAAA
>CAZJNY010000097.1:0-12984 GCA_964547405.1 uncultured Flavihumibacter sp.
AAATGAATTCCCGGATCATTGGAAGACAGATATCCGCGTACTGTTTTCTGTTCAAAATATTGCTGAAGTTTCCCATCATAATAGAGCGATAGTTTTGCACCGATTCCATCCGGATTTCCTTTCGGTCCTTCCAGTTTCACTTGCAGAAACCCCTGTTTTCCGTTTGAAATATTTTCATACAAGTGCGCTTCCATATCCAGGTTATTGATAACCAGGTCAACATCTCCATCATTATCAAAATCAGCCATAGCAGCTCCGTTTGAGAAGGTACTGTCTTCAAACCCCCAGGCTTCGGATACATTTTCAAACTGAAGATCGCCGGTATTTTTAAACAGGTAATTGCGCACTTTGATCGGATCATAAATCTCAATATATTCTTTAAATCCGCGTTCAAACATATCAGCAGCCGATGTATACCGATGCAGATTTGCTTTCACATAGGCGTTCTGTTTGTCCAGTATATCACCATCAAAAAGATCGCGGCGATATCCATTTGCAACGAATATGTCGCGCTGGCCGTCGTTATCAAAATCAGCCAGCAAGGTAGACCAGCTCCACTCTGTTTTGGAAACGCCTGCCAACTGGGAGATATCACTAAAGAACAAATTTCCCTGGTTCAGGTGTAAAACATTATGCATATACTGCCGCTGGAATCCACTGTCTACAATTGCCCAGAATCCCTCTACATCCATACGCGGCATGGAAACTTTTGATCGTTTGTAATTTTCCGGCAACATTTCCATGACCATGATATCTTCTTTCCCATCATTGTTTATGTCGGCGATATCAGCTCCCATGGAGAAAAGAGAATTGTGATTGGTAGCTGTTTTTATCTGGTCTTTGAAAGTACCGTTACCCTGATTGATAAACATATAATCATTATCCGCATAGTCATTGGAAATGAAAATATCTTCGTATCCATCGTTGTTTAAATCGGCATTTGTTACAGAAAGAGCATATCCATAAGTTTGACCAATGCCTGCCTGTTTGCCTATTTCTGTAAAGGTCCCCGCATCGTTCCTGTATAATTTATTCCTGCAATGATCGGGCGGATTTCTTTTCCCTTTTACCATCTGCGATAAGCCGAGATAAAAGGAATCCGGTCTTGCAGCAATATAGAGATCAAGATCATTGTCGTTGTCCATATCAAAAAAGAGCGCCTGCTGCGAATAACCACTATCCGCGATTCCATAATCCGATGCCATTTCTTTAAACTGCCCGTTCCCCTGGTTTACATAAAGCAGATTTTTTCTCGAAGCGTCTGTATCGCGGAAGCCACCTTTGCAAACATAGATATCATTCCATCCGTCATTGTTAATATCCACCATGGTAACTCCATTATCCCAACCAGCTCCACCACTTACGCCCGCTTCTTCAGTAATATCTTTAAATTTTAAATTACCCATGTTCAGGTACAGTTTATTCGGCACTTCATTTCCGGTAAAATAAATATCCGGCAGGCTGTCGTTATTGATATCTCCTACAGCCACACCAGCACCGTTATAGACATAGGCAAAACTGTCAAAATAATTCTTTTGATAATTTTCATCAACCATGTTTTTGAAATCGATACCACTTTCAGCAACCGGAACTTTTCGAAAAACTTTTTCTGTTGCGCTGGTAGTATCTTTTTGCTGGTTACAGGCTACCAGAGAAATAATGAGCACACTCAATAGCCAAAGGGAATTACTAATTTTTTTTACAGGCATATCGTTCTTTATTAGATGAGACGATTCATTTTTTTCCAGCCAGTTCATCGTACTTGCTCCAGATGAGGTTGGCAATCGAACGTCCTAATTTTAATCCTTCTGTATTCTCCGACTGAATATGATAACCTCCCATAACACGAGAAATACCTGCCAGTTCAGCCGCTTCTGTGAATGTAGGAAAACTAAGCACAACCGGCTTTCCGGTATGATCCGGTTCTGTTAAAGCCCCGGGTACCACCGTTACACTGTGTCCAAACCGGTCATTCCCTTTAAACAAGCGAAGTATTTCGGCACAGGCAGCACTTACGGTACTATGGCCCGACACATAGGAAGGGAAAGGCGGACAAAGAAATGTTTCCGGAGAATAGGGCCGCCAGTCGCGGCCAGGAGCCATCACCATACCTTTTTCCGGACCGGCCCAAAGGCGGATCGTGCTATCCCTGAAATAGTCATGTATCAGGGAATAAGGCCTGGCAAAATCATAGTGCATTTTGGCATCCCAGCAGGCGATAAATGCATCCATTGCTGCCGCTTCAATAAGAAAAAATAGTTGCACATCCTGGTCCAGCGTGTGTTGGTCGCGGATGGATACCTGTTGCCCAAACATAAACCAGTGGCCTGCCTGTTGTACTGATTTTGGGCCATCGCGCATGAACTCCACCAATGCTTTCTGTTCATCGGTTAAACTGGCTTGCAGGTTCACTACTTCCTGAATTTCTTTATGGAGTTGGTCAGATCCAATGGCAGGAGGAGGACCAGGCCTGAACTGATTACCGGAATCGATCAGCAGAGGTTTTACCAATCCCCATTGGGGAGTTAAACAGGCTGGTGCAAAACGTCCGCCTTTTCCATCTGAAAAATATTTAGGTTGCCATCTTGCCAGCTCCACCAGTTGATCCGCTGTATTCCTGGGATGATAAGAAGTGTAATCACTGTATGGTTTCCCATCAGAGCCAGGTGAATTACCCAATTGATTGGAACCATCATTCGCCCTCTTTTCCAATACCTGTTTGGCAGCCAGGTTCCCAATACCTATCGGGGTAGTTGGATCCAACGACTGATTCGCCGGATCAAGCCCCATTGACCGCATGGTATTTTGCAGGAGCAGGGAGTCTGAATAAAAATAAGCAAGTGCCGTACGATAGGCGGCATAGCTGATTGCTATTTCTTTATTGCTAAGCGTATGTTCTTTAGCTGGCCTGCGCGCAGCGTTTAAGTACAGGGGATTTGCAGAAGCATCAAAACGCGACCAGGCATCAAATACTGCGGTCCAGATCAAACCCAGAAAGCGGGAGGTAACAGTGGGGCGTGGACGAAAACGATCAGTATCATTGGCCGTGCAGGTCATAATTACCTCACCCCATTGATGCGCCCGGTTATTTTTACCGGTTGGAGTTTTACTCACTGTTGTTTGAGAAGATCCGGATAAACTCAAACTCAGGAACAACATGTATAAAATTTGCCTAACCATAGGAAGCTGCTTAAAATGGAAAAGAACAGGAAGAAAAAATCTCCCTGTTCCGGAATATGGATAACCAAGCCATATGCTTTTCAGCTACTTAAATTCTATTCATAACCAGGATTCTGCGGGAATGGCGGACCTTCTGTTACCAGGTCAATCTGCTCCTGCGGAATCGGTCGTAAGCGATGGTGTTCCTGCACACCTTCGGCCCCTTCTGAATTAAAGGCTTTCACCCGCTGTACCAGTTTTTTGGTTCGGGCCAGATCCCACCACCGGGTGTATTCACCAAACAATTCGCGACTGCGTTCATCCAGCAGAAAATCGATATTCATCTCTGCAGCAGAAACCTGCTGTGCAGCAACTGCGGCATTGTATTGTGCAGGGGTCTGGTTGGGTTTTAATGCGGCCCTTGTTCTTAATACATTGATCATGGCTGCTGCATCCTGTGGAGTAGCGCCTCCCTGTATAGCCGCTTCAGCTGCGATCAGATAAACTTCTGCAAAACGGAAGAGAATAAACGGACGATCTGAATAATCATTCATATCTGCCCTGGTGGAATCATCCCATTTGCGAAGATTGGGATAATAACTGGCGGTATACGGTACAGTTGCACCGGGCAAATGTTCCGGTTCAAAAATCACCCCTTTGAAATTAGCTCTTTCCTGGCTGGTAACAACTCTGTCAGCCATCCAGATAGAAGTATCAACACCATTGATCAGCTGACCACGCGGCGTTGTAGCGCCCGGAGATCCAACAGCAGACATGGGAGAATTATTCGATAACCATACTGTCTGGAAAGTGCCATCATAGCGGGAATCTGTTTCGCGGTTTGCAAATGCCACATCAATCACATAGCGGGTATTCGGACGAATCCGCTGGAAAGGCCGACCATTGTTAATATCACGTACAGTCAGGTTGGAACCACCACCTGCAGGATAATTCGCGTTAATGGCCGGATAGTTCGGGCGAAAGAAAAAGTTCGCTTTGTTCTCCTGGAAATTCGTAGCACCGGTACCGGGATTTGAATTCTGACCATACTTCAGGTCTTTGGTATGATCGATTACCATTAATACTTCCGAGCTGTATTCATTTCCTTCTTTAAACACAGAGGGGAAATAAGGTAAGAGATCCAGTCCATATTGTGCCTTGTAATCGATCAGTCCTTTTGCAATCGTGTAGGCACTGTTGAAGTCACCCGATTGTGCAGCATCTGACCAGCCTCTCCACAAATAGGTTTTGGACAGCAGATAGAGAGCCGTTGCCTTGGTGGCTGGCTTTCCTGTTCCTGGTGCGGGTGTATTCGGAAGATCTTCCGCAGCTTCCGTCAGATCCTGAATGATCTGCGCATATACATCAGCAATCGGAGCTCTTGAATCAGCTGTAGATTCCGCTGTATTGAAATCTGTATGCAGGGGAACATCACCAAATGTTGTAACCAGGTAATAGTAACAGAAGGCTCTCAAAAATTTGGCCTGTGCCAATACCTGCGTTTTGGTTGCTTCAGGCATATTGGCAGCTGCCCCATATTCCAGTACGCCATTCGCCGTATTGATATTGATGAACATGGCATTCCAGAAACCTGCATAGTTATTTGCTTCCGTGCGGATCTGGGCATTATTAAAATTGTACCAGTGCGGAACATCTGCCGCAGCGCCTCTTTTAAATTCATCACTTCCCGCATTAAATAACTGGGTAAAAATCTGCGTTCCCCAATGACCACGGAAAGATGAATAAATACCTGCTATACCACCCTGAATACCTTCAGGTGTACGGAAATAGGAAGGATCAATTCCAGCCCTCGGTTGTTCATCCAGAACCTTGCTACATCCTGCTGCTATCAGAGCGAACAGGGCAACAACAAAACTGTAGTTAATTATTCTTATACGCATCGTTTGATTTTTTTCGGTTAGAAATTCAGGTTTACGCCAAAAATGAATAACCGACTTGGCGGAACACCCATACCCACTGTAATGGCCCTGGTTTGAACAGGAGATCCACCACCTGCATTCGAGTTGACAGCATTACCAGTACCATTTCCTTCCGGATCAATTCCCAGTCCGTCGCGAACCAGCGGCGACCAAAGAATGAATGGATTCTGAGCAGACACATATACCCGCAAGGATTGCATTTTCAGTTTCTCCAGCAAGGCTTTCTTAAATGTATACCCAAGATCAATGGTTCTTATTTTAATGAATGAACCATCGCGGTAAGTAAGGGTTGAGGTGTACAACTGTGCATCGCGACTCGCATCGGGCTGCGGGAAATCGTTGGTTGGATTCGTGGGTGTCCAGTAATTAATTTTATGTTGGTTCACCCGGCTGTTGAGAAAGAATGGATAACCGGCTGCACCACCATCAGCCGACAAATAAGTGGCTGCAACAGTTTGGCCAAATCGTCCAAACATAACGATGTTCAGATCAAACCCTTTGTAGCTGAAACTGTTAGTCAGACCGGCTACCAGGTTTGGCTGGAAGTCGCCAATAATCTGGCGGTCTTCCGGACCAATCGCATTGTTTTTATTTACGTCCTCCAGTTTTATATCACCAGGAGCCTGACCATATTGTGCTGCTTCTGCTTCTTCACCCAATTGCCAGATACCGATTTTTTTAACATCGTAGATCACCGTCATTGGCTGACCAACAAACCATCCATTGGCAATATCCTGCTGTAATCCCTGCTGCAGGGCTACAATTTTTTCACGGTTAAAAAAGGCATTCACATCCGTTCTCCAGGTAAAGCCACCCGGTTGTTTGGCCTGCACATTATAACTGCTCAAACTGAACTCCATACCATTGGTAGCGGTTTCACCAACATTGGTCAGAATGGAGTTTGCACCCTGGCTTCTTGGTAAACTTTTACTCAGCAGGATATCTGTAGTGCTGGTATTATAATACTCAATAGTACCTGTTAAGCGATTGTTCAACAATCCGAAATCCAATCCGAAGTTGATACCCCTGGTTTTTTCCCAGGTAAGATTTGGATTCGGAATCGTGTTGATCGTATATCCGTTCACAAAATTCACCAGTGGTGTAGTACCCTGGCCATAGTTATAGAATCCGGTATTCAGACTTCCCAGAGTAGTGTAGGGATTGATTCCCGCATTCGAACTGATACCCCAGCCTGCACGAAGTTTCAGACTGCTGAACAGGTCCTGGCTTTGCATAAAGCCTTCCCGGTCGATATTCCAGCCAAGTGAAAGCGCCGGATAACTTACCCATTGATTTCCTTTAGCTAATACTGATGCACCATCTGTACGGAAGGTAGCCGTTAGCAGGTATTTATCATCAAAAGCATAATTGACCCTGGCCATATAACCGATGATACCAGATTCACTGTACTGACCAGCCTGGGGGTTAATGGAGTTAACCAACTGAAAATTATAATCTTCAATATAGTTTGCCGGAACACCCTGACCAGTCCAGCCCTGCGACTGGAAATTGTTTTTCTGTACTTCCTGTAATACCAGGGCCTGTACTTTATGTTTGCCTCCGAAGAGCTTATTGTACTCCAGTGAATTGTTAATGGTATACTGCCAGCCTTCAGCATTGGACTGACTGAGGTTTGATCCTGCCGTATTGGTATTGGTGTTGAAAATGGTACCCGGACCATTATAATTGCTGTTGAAGGTTTGAGACCAGCTAAAACCAAAGGTTGTCCGGAATTTCAGTTCCTTCAGAATCTGCCATTCACCATATATGTTGTGTTGAAACTGATAGCGGCGGCTTCTTGCTTTAATAAGATCATTGTTGCCAATAGCTGTCAACGGGTTGAAGGTATTATTGTCCACACCCTGTTGAACCGTAGGCTGCAGGTTCAGTGTGCCATCTTCATTATAAGGCTTGTAAATAGGTCCGATACGGGTAGCTGTTCCGAAAGCATTGGTACCAACCCGATTGGAATAAAACATCGTATTAAAACTGCTGAATCCGATTTTCAGTTTATCGCTCATCTTGTGATCAATATTCACACTGAAAGAAGGGCGATCCAGTGATTGATCGTGTACAATACCTGTTTCCCGGTAATAACCCAGGCCAAAGAAATACTGGGTTCTGTCGGTACCGCCCCGTACACTGATATCATGACCGGTACGTAAGCCGGTTGTAAGCAGAAGATCCTGCCAATCTGTGTTTACACCCTCTGCCAGGTTGGAAGTTTCGATAGGCGTAAGCGCATACGGACTGATGACATTCGGGTTGGTCTGGAAGGCAGGCTGGCCCTGTCTGGCATCTTCCTTGAACTGTGCGTATTCTTCTGCATTGAAAACACGCCAGGTATCAATTGCTTTTGACATCCCTGCATATCCGTTATAGGTAGTGGTAGCTTTTCCGGATGTACCTCTTTTAGTGGTAATAATAATTACACCGTTAGATCCGCGAGATCCGTAAATGGCTGTTGCGGATGCATCTTTTAAGATGTCCACATTGGCAATATTATCAGGATTGATATCATTGACGCTACCACCATATACCATTCCATCCACCACAATAAGCGGATTGTTATTACCCGTAATGGAACGGTTTCCCCGGATTCGTATTTGTCCGGCTGCTCCAATCTGGGTGCTGTTATTCACGATATCCACCCCCGCAGCACGGCCTTGCAACTGATTGAAAATATTGGGAGCTTTTACTTCGTTCAAAGTTTCCCCTTTTACCGATACGGTGGAGCCGGTAACATCTCTTTTCCGCTGGGTTCCATACCCCACCACAATCACCTGATCGAGATCGGCCGCACCCGCTTCAAGAGTAATTGAAAACTGTGTTTTTCCGTTGATAGCCAGTTCTTTAGAAGGAAATCCAACAGAGGAGATAACCAGCGTTCCGTTGGCTGGTGCAGCAATGGAGAATTCACCATTATCATTGGTGCTAACACCATTGCCGGTGCCCTTTACAACCACAGAAGCCTGGGGTATCGGTTTCCCCTGCCCATCTGTGACCCGTCCGGTAACCGGACTCTGGGCAAAAACTGGTACTGTCAGAAGGCACAACACCACAAGCAGAATCGTTAGTACTTTCATAATCGTTAGAATTTTGGTTTTTGCAATCGATTGCAATAATCGTCTTTTTATTTGTCTTTTCAAATGATTTATGAAATCTTTTTTTCATGCCTTAAAACACACCTGAATGGAGGCTGCTGAAGCGGGAGCCGGCAATAATAAATTGGAGTAAAAGGGAAATAGCTTCAGAAAGAAGACAGGAGGTTGACATGGCAGCATAAAAAATCGTTTTCGTTGTTGGCAGTTTAGTTAAATGTCTTTTTTACATTTTATTGTTTTTATTTGTCAGGGAATTGAATGAAAGCCTTTTGAGATTGTTTACTGTGATGAAGTTATTAGCCCCGTAAAATGAACAATAGCACATTTGTCGAAACTCATGGAACAAATGTTTAAAACAGGAAAATCATTATCTAAATACCTGATTTTGAATGTATGTTGTAGCTCGAACCGATTCGTTTACCATTGCTTTGCCAGCTGTATGAAAAGTTATCTGTCACCTGTACTACTATTTTGTCTGAGCTTGTTTTTCGGAAACCTGCAGGCTCAACCCAACCAGCTCAACCTGAGCGCCATTACCACAAAAGATGGACTGGCATCCAATACGGTAAATGTTATACTGAAGGACCGCTCGGGCTGGTTGTGGGCAGGAACAGATGATGGACTGGCCCGCTACGATGGCACCAATTTTACCATATACCGGAGGGAAGAACCCAGTGAAGGCAGTTTGCAGTCAAACGAAATTCTGAGCCTGCATGAAGACAAAGCAGGCAATATCTGGATCGGAACCAGTGGTGGCTCTCTAAACAGGTACGATCGCAAAAGGGATCGGTTCCAGCATTTCCCCGCAATCAATAAAAAAGACGCTATCCGGAACAATGTTATCCGGTCCGTTATCAGCGATTCCAAAGGAATGATCTGGATCGCTCATTTTGATGGCATCACTCAACTGGATCCGGCAACCGGGATAACCAGGGATATCGAAATCAGTCCGGCTTCTGTTGACAAAACCGTTCAAATTCCCCCTACCTGCCTGTATGAAGACAGCCAGCAAAATATCTGGATCGGCACCGGGAAAGGACTTCACCTGTATAACCCGGCAGCCAAAACCCTTCGCTATTTCGCCAACCTGGCAGATCCTTCAGCTAAGCAATCGGATGAAACGGTGAATGCAATCCGGGAAGATAAAACAGGCACTGTATGGATTGGTACCGGTTATGGTCTTTACCGATACCTGCCTCAAACGCAATCCTTTAAAAAACTTACCAATGCCTCCATTAATGCACTTGCCGAAGATGGAAAACAACTCTGGATAGGCACTTCAAACGGACTTGAAATCATGGACCTGCAAACCGGCCGTAGTTCCGGCTTTAAGCAGAACCAGCGAAACCTTCACGGACTTACTGCCAAACAGGTGCGTAGCCTGTTCATTGACGAACAGGGTATTTACTGGATTGGTACCATTGGTGGCGGGATTAATAAGTTTGACAGCAACCTCAACCTGTTTAATCATGTAAAAAGTAACCCCTTTGATCCCTATGGATTAAATGACCCGATTGTAAAAGCATTTGCAGAAAATTCGGATGGTAATGTTTTTATCGGAACAGAAGGAGGAGGACTCAGTCTCTTTGATCCGAAAACACAATTATTCAAACAATATTCCATTCCATCATTGAGAGCTGGCTCCCACTCCGGAATTGACGTATTAACGCTTAAAAAACTTCCGGATGGAAAACTGCTGATCGGTACCTATGGAGATGGATTGTTGGTGATGGAGCCGAAAAGCGGAGCGATTCAGCGCATCCGGGCTGGCAATAGTGCAGCCAACCTGAATGCCAATGAAGTTTTTGTAATAAGTCCCATGAAAAACGGGGAAATCTGGCTCGGGATGAATGGACAGGGAATCAATGTGCTCAATTCCAGCTTTCAGGTTATCCGGCGTTATACTCCCTTTCCCAAACACCCTGGAGATATCCTGTTACCAATCAATGGATATATCAGAGATATTCTGGAAGAAAACGATAACAATGTCTGGATCGCAACCCATGGAGGTGGTATTGCCTGCCTGAATAAAAAAACCAACGACTTCCGAGTGTTAAAATCTGTGAACAGCGAGATGCCCAACGATAAAATTCAATGTTTACTCAAAGACAGAAGAGGTGATCTGTGGATGGGTACTTTTGGCTCAGGAATCGTTCGCTTTTCCCCGAAGGACAGTAGTTTTCAGACCTTCAATGAAAAAGACGGATTAGCTAACAGCATGGCCTATACGCTCGTGGAAGACAGCTCCGGTTTGTTATGGGTAAGTACGAATAATGGAATTAGCAGTATCGATCCTGTACGGTTAAAAATAAACAACTACAATTTCCACAACGGATTGCAACGCAACAATTTTGTGCGGGGTGCAGCGTTACGCCTCCGTAATGGTGAATTGTATTTCGGTGGAAAGGAAGGATTTAATTATTTCAATCCTGCCAACCTGATTAAAAATACCAATATTCCTATTGTTGTTTTAACGGATATTAAAATCGGAAATCAGTCCGTTTTACCTGCTGAAGACGGTCCGATTAATGACCATATTTCCGTTGCGGAAGAAATCAATCTGGATTTTAAACAGAATTTCACCCTGGAATACATAGGACTAACCTATACCGCACCGCTGCAGAATACATATGCCTACCAGCTGGAGGGATTTGATAAAGACTGGAATGAGGTTGGAAATCTTACCAGTGCCTCCTATACCAACCTGGATCCCGGCACCTACCGGTTCCGGGTGAAGGCCAGTAATAATGATGGATTATGGAATGAAGCCGGAACTTCCATCCGGGTAATTGTTCATCCCCCTTTCTGGAGAACAATTTATGCGTATATCTTTTACTTCCTTACAGCCCTGGGCATTCTTTTGTATATCCGGTATTTATCGCTGCAAAAGTGGAAACGAAAATTTGCGCAGGAACAGGAACAACTTAAAATAGAACAGGAACGCCGGGAAGTGGAACGGGTCAGAGAACTGGATCGGTTGAAAATAAAATTCCTTACCAATCTGAGTCATGAATTCAGAACGCCTATTTCTTTAATACTTGGACCCGTTGAGAGTTTAATCAAAAAAGACTTACCCGGAAATGACTCCAGGCAATTGCTATTGGTAAAACACAATGCCAAACGGTTGTTGAACCTGGTAAACCAGTTACTTGATTTCCGTAAAATGGAGGAACATGAATTAAAACTCGTTCCAACTGAAGGCGACCTGGTTCCTTTCATGAAAGAAATCAGTCAGGCATTCGTAGATCTGGCAGATCGCAAAAAAATAGGCTTCAGTTATACCAGCCTGATTGAGAAATTACACACCAGTTTTGATCACGATAAACTGGAACGCATCCTTTTTAATATCCTGTCCAATGCATTTAAGTTTACCAATAAAGGCGGATCGGTTCATATGTCGCTGAATTGGGCGAAACGTACGACCACAGATCAGACCTGGGTAGAGATTTCCATTTCTGATACCGGTATCGGCATACCTCAGGAACAGCAATCCAGTATTTATGACCTGTTCTTTCAACACCAGTCGCCTGCCTCCATTCTCAACCAGGGAACAGGTATTGGATTATCCATCACCAAAGAGTTTGTAAAAATGCATGGTGGACAGATTGAAATGGAAAGCATTCCGGATAAAGGAACCACTTTCAGAGTGCTGCTTCCACTTACACTGCTGGAAGAACCCAGGATGGAGCAGGAGTCATCCACCGAAATCAATGCAAGTGAAGAAAAGCAAAACCAGAGGAAGGAAATGGTAACCACTGATCCTGTTGTGGGAAGTTTACCTACTGTTTTGCTCGTGGAAGACAATGACGATTTCAGATTCTATTTGAAAGACAACCTACGTTTACATTACAAAGTATTTGAAGCCACGAATGGCAAAGAAGGATGGCAAAAAACCCTGACACATCATCCCCAATTGATTGTAAGTGATATCAGCATGCCGGAAATGGATGGCATTCAATTCTGTCAGAAAATAAAAGCTGATAAACGAACCATGCATATACCAATCATCCTCTTAACAGCTTTAACCGGAGAGGACGATCAGTTAACAGGATTAAAAACAGGAGCGAATGATTATATCACCAAGCCTTTTAATTTCGAATTGTTATATGCGAAAATCAAAAATCTGCTGGTGCTGAATGACACCCTGAAAACAACCTATTCCAAACAGATAAAGGCATTAACGCCCGAAGTGGAAATTCAATCCGCGGACGAAAAGCTACTCCACACGATCTTGAAATACCTCGACGAGAACCTGAATAATTCCCAGCTTTCTGTAGAAGAATTAAGCAGGCAGGTAGGTATGAGCAGAAGTTCTCTTTACAATAAACTACTCGAATTAACCGGACAAACACCGGTAGAATTTATACGGTCGGTCAAACTGGAAAAAGCTGCCATACTGCTGGAGAAATCTGATATGAATGTGGCAGAGATTGCCTATTCAGTTGGTTTTTCCACGCCAAATTATTTTGCCAAATCCTTTAAAGCAAAGTACAATATGTTACCCTCAGAATACATTGCAAAAGTCAGAAAAGAAAATGCTTCCTGACTGTTTGCTTATTCAGCGATAAAGGTATAGGTAGTACCAGCTTTGGTGTTCACATCATATTCGATCACAGCTCTAAGAGAAGTTTTTATAGCTGTTGCATTTGCTGCTACTATCGGAGCGGGTATGGATTCTATGACATAAAACGGATTGGTATTCATACCAGCACTTTTTGCTAAGGGCTTACCAGAAGCATATTTTATCGGATGGCCTGCTCTCAAGCGAAGCAGTCCGCCTA
>CAZJNY010000098.1:0-2076 GCA_964547405.1 uncultured Flavihumibacter sp.
GCAGGAAATCCGGTATGCCGGTGATTTCTCATCCAGGTTAAGTGGCGTGGCGGGTATATTTCTGATTGGCCAGGATTTAAAAACCGATCCCTTTCATATTGAAGAATCCGGAGCAGCCCAGTGGCGCTTTTCTAAAAGCAGTACCAGCTCTTTATGGGAAACACCCGGCTTGTTTGAAGGATATGGTATTCGTACCAGATCAAGGTTAAAAACATTTGGTGCCGCAGTATTCGGGCAACTGGACTGGGCCATTACAGAGAAACTCCATGTACTTCCCGGCATCCGCTACAATTATGACAAAAAGGAAGTGGACTTCGACCGGAAAACTTATGGCGGATTACAAACCGAAGATCCTGCCCTGCTGGCATTGAAAAGAGCCGTATATACAGATCAGGCATTTACTGCCGATGTGGATGAAAGCAATTTCTCCGGACAACTAACGGTATCGTATAAGGTACGCAGTGATATCAATGCATTTGCTACTTATTCCATCAGCTACAAACCGGTGGGTGTAAACCTGGGGGGATTACCAACCGCCAACGGAGCAGTATTAACTGATTTGGCAAGAATCAAACCGGAAAATGTAACCCATTATGAAATTGGAGTAAAAACTACTCCCAGCAGAAACTTCATCTTTAATATAGTGGTTCATCAAACCGATATTAAAGACTATCAAACACAGGTGCAGACAGCAGAAGTGGGTGTGAATCGCGGTTATCTGGCCAATGCCGAAAAAGTGCGGGTACGAGGAATTGAAACAGATGCCAACTACAAATTAAATGATCACTTTAGCTTCTATGGTAACCTGGCTTATACAGAAGGTAAATATCTGTCTTTCACCAATGCACCGGTGCCGCTGGAAGAAACAGGATCCTCTACTTCCTTCAAGAATGTATCAGATGGTGAACTTCCGGGTATTTCCAAATGGGCCGGTTCTATTGGCGGAGAACTACAGTCCAAACTGAAAAAAGCATTTACAAAAGAAGGACGTTACTTCATCGCGCTAGACAATTATTTCAGATCCGGATTTTCTTCCAGTGCTTCTCCATCCAAATACCTGAATGTACCAGGGTATGCCTTGTTCAATGGGCGATTGGGTTTCCGTTCCAAAGAAGGCATCAGTGTATTTCTATGGGGACGTAACCTGCTGAACAAAAACTATTTTGAACAATTACTACCGGCGGCTGGTAATGCCGGACAATATGCAGCTGTATTAGGCGATCAGCGGACCTATGGTGTAACGCTACGGTATTCGATTAATTAATTCGTTTGGAGAAAGGCTGCATACAGCTTTTCGATGACTGTTCTGATAACAGCATTGTACCCTTCGGCATACCGGGGGGTACATCCATTGCTGATCACTACAATCCCCCATTTTTCGACCGGATCAAAATACATGGCACTGTACAATCCATAGGCAACACCTGTATGTCCGACTAATTCCTTACCAGCAATTAACCGGGTGGTTTTTTCCAATGCCAGTCCGTAGTTTTCCTGGGTGGACAAAGGTGTCTGCATCCTACGACTAAGTTTTTTGGAAATGATTCGTATGCCGTTACTTTTACCGTAATTCATATGCATCATCATATAACGGGCAAGGTCAGAGGAAGAAATTTTCATACCACCGGTTGGGGAGAAAACAGGTGTACTGTATCCCATGTTGTAATTGCGGATCTCCTCACTGCGGGGTGCATAAGCACCAGGGGAAGCGCGAAATCCGATAGAATCATTTACATATTCGTAGATAGTGGCAAAGCGACTGGCATCCAGTGAATCCACACAATAGCCGCCATATAAATCCAGTGGATCCAGAATATGATGTTTTACATATTGATCAAAGCGTTCCCCACTGTATTTTTCTATAATGGTGCCGATCATATTAAAATTCAGGTTGCAATACTGATATCCTTCTCCGGGAGCATAGGCATTATAACAACTGTCGGCATTCGGGTTTTTCGCCGGATTGATGGCATCCAGGGTAAAATAGCCCTGGCGATCGTTGATGCTGGACCGATGGGATAACAAATGTTCGAGCGTAATCACTTTGTCCGGATACCGGGGATTGCGCACCCTGAA
>CAZJNY010000098.1:2176-12977 GCA_964547405.1 uncultured Flavihumibacter sp.
CCTGCCACAACAGGAAGCAGCAACAGTAAAAGAAATCGAATAATGATTTTATACATACTCTTCCAAATCTTAAATCTCAAATCTTAATTCTTAAATCTTAAATCTTAATTCCCCTTCCGGTTTGCTTTCCGCTGTGTCGGCCACTCTGCCTGCTTTCCGGTTCTGGAATTGATGGGCAGGACCGCTTTTTCGCGGGATGTCTTCTGAGGTTCCTCACAGGCCATGTAAACCAGGATGGCAGTCAGAATGGCGTTGTTACGAACATCATCAAAAACAATTTTATCGTAGGTATCGCGGTTGGTATGCCAGGTATAGTTACCATAGGACCAGCTTTTGGAACTCAGCGAGAAGGCAGGTGCACCAACAGCTACGAAGGAAGCATAATCTGATCCGCCACCGCCGGGAGAACCTGGGAAATTGGTTTCAATTTCACTGCGGATTTCCTGTGGCACTTTCGATAACCAGCGACCGATATAATCATAGGCATGCAGGAATCCCTGGCCGGCTATATTGGCCACCCTGCCGGTTCCATTATCCTGATTGAACAAAGCCTGAAGGTTGGCAACAATTTCGGGATGATCTTCCACGAAGGCACGGGATCCATTGAGGCCCTGCTCTTCACTGCCCCAATGTCCCACCAGGATGGTACGTTTTGGATTGGGATAAATTTTCTTGAGGATGCGCATGGCTTCCATCATCACGATGGTACCTGTGGCGTTGTCGGTGGCTCCGGTTCCGCCATCCCATGAATCGAAATGGGCAGAGAGCATAACATATTCATTGGGCTTTTCAGTTCCCTTAATTTCTGCCATGGTATTGAAGGTAGGCACTTTGCCCAGTTCCTTTGAATCGGCGCGGACGCTGATCACTGGTTTTACACCGGATTCGGTGAGGCGGTACAACATACCATAATCCTCCAGGGCTACATCGATAGTGGGGATTTTAGTGGTATTGGCACCGAATATTTTATTAACGCCAAAGCCGGAAGACCAGTTACAGATTACTACTCCGGCAGCACCTGCATTTTCCAGCGCCAATGCCAGGGCTTTTGCATTCAGACCGGTATTGCTGATGCGTTTTCTCCAGGCAGCTGTTTGCGCTTCCCGATCCTTTTTCATTTTTTCGAAGGAGCCAGGGGTGGCCCATTCCTGCCAGTTATAATCCGGGCGACCGGTAGGCTGATTCATGGAAATCAGTACAAACTTCCCTTTAACTGCAGGCAGCCATTTTTGAAAAGAAAGGGAATCAGGCTGATCCGCCAGGATAATGGTTTCGCCGGTAACGGTTTTTCCTTTGGTGCTTGGGCTCCAGGCCAGTTGCATGCCTTCCAGTGATTTCACCCGGGGTGATACCATATCGATATGGGTGATCCCTCTCTCCCAGCCTCTCCATTCACCCCAGTTTTCCACTCTGGCATCGATGCCCCATTCCTTGTATTTGGCGATGGCCCAATCGGCTGCATTTTTCATTTGCGGGGTTCCCACCAGTCGGGGACCGATCCCATCTGTTAACTGATGTGCGATGGTTTCCAATTGGGAATTTTCATTGGCTTCCTTTACGATAGAAGCAATAATCAACGAGTCATTTTTCTGTGCGAATCCGGCTGTACTAATCAGGAAACAGCCCGCAACCAGGGTTTGCTGGAGAAATCTCATGTTCGGTTAAGTGTTGTTGTTAGGTGTACAATTTACGGAATTAGGGTAAATGGCCGCTTGATACTCCAAGATTCGATCCAATTTATGCGCATAATTAGATATCAATCATGATATTACTGTAACAGCTACACATTCCAAGATAAAAGATATTGAAGACGCGCTTCAATATTATTCAGCAATTCATCACAAAATGGACTTTTTCATAAGCAGGGATAAAGAACTATCGTCGGGATATTGCACAATTGTATTTGAATGATACCCGCAACAATAGTCTTATTACCTATCCAGTATTCGAACTATTTCCTTATACCCCATCTTCCTGGCATGCTCCAAAGCAGTGACTCCATTTTTATCCGGTATGGAGCGATTGCAACCTGCAGCTACCAGCAATTCAACAATAGTGACATATTTTGAACTGCCATCTCCAAGCAGTACCGCTTCCATCAGCGCTGTCCATCCAAGCCGGTTAACATGGTCGATGGGAAAACCTTTTGTATTCGCCAATAAGCGAACGGTTTCAATATGCCCACGCTCACAGGCAGGAATTAACGCGGTTCCATTATAGCGGTTAAATATATCAAAGCGGGCTCCATTTTCCAGAAACAACTGCACCAATTCTGTATACCCTAATGCTCCTGCCAATAAAAAAGGACTGTCCAGTTGTTCATTTTGATAATTGACATTTGCCCCCAACTTCAACAGCGCGGTTGCTTTTCCAATATTCCGGTCCCGTACAGCCTCTAATAAGGCCTTATTATTTTTATCCATCTGATCAACATCTGAATGAATGGTTGATAAAAAGAAAGAAATGAAATATATGAGTAGCGATTTCATTCGACTTCTTTAATTGAATACCTTATTCCCTTTATGAAACAATGCTTTTACTGCACTCACCCTTGCTACTGCTTCTGCAGAGCAACTGGCATCTATCAATACAAAACTGGCTTCGTCGCCGGTTTTGGGCCATTGCTGCTCCCCTTTTCGGTTGAGGGGGGTGCTTCCTGCGGTAGCCAGACCTAAAGACTGAGAAAGCTCCAGTTCTGTCACCATCCCGTATAATTGCGCCATAAGATTCGCTTTTTGCAATACACTGCCAGTACCAAAACTATTCCAGTGATCAACAATGCTATCATTGCCGGTTACCACCTGAACTCCGTGTTTTAACAAAGTGGGTATCGGCATCTGTGAACGGCCCATCGGTATGGTGGAGGCAATGCCAATTCCCGCTGCTGCCAGCTTTTCGGCTATTGCTTCCTGTTGGCTGCCATCCAGCGATGCCAATACAAAACAATGACTTAACCAGGTACGACCTTTCAAGGCGGGATTTTCATTCACCCGATCAATCAGGTAATGAACCACCTTTAAACCATCCGCACCACCCTCGTGCAAATGAATATCAATTCCCTTATCATAATCCAATGCCAGTTGCACCGTAAAATCCATAGTCCGATTGATATCACCATCAATGGATGCAGGATCCAGTCCGCCAATAAAATCGATTCCCGATTGCGCAGCATCTTTCATTAAAGAAGTGGAATCACGATAATACAACCCATGTTGCGGAAATGCTACCAGCTCGGCACTAAATCCCTGTTTCTTGTTATCCAATGCCTGTTGAAGATTCCTAAGCGATTGCAATTTAGAAGTCGGCTCAATATTAACATGACTCCTCGCATAGCCCGTACCTTTCGATTGCAACAATTCAATCATCTTCTCTGCCCGATAAGTGGAGGTCTTCAGCATTTCCGGAAGTATCCTTTCTTCCAATGCAATCATATCCTTTACCGACCGGTTTTTGATTACCCTGGGCTGCCAGGGACCGCCATAAAAAGTTTTATCAAGATGGATATGCATATCCTTAAAAGCAGGAAGCATCAGGAGGCCTTTTGCATCCAGTGCTTTCGATCCAACCGGACTTTTTGTAATACGTTTTATTTTACCTTCTTCAATTTCTACTGAAAATAAATCTGTCCGGGTACCGGTTACAGCGCCTTCCTCAAGGATATAACCAGTTTCCAATCGAACATTCTTTATCATGATCGTGGAAGGTGCTGCCTTATTCAATTCACTGTCATTTAATACGGGCAGATGCTCCGCACCGGGAAATGCCAATCCGGCAATTATTCCGGATGCATTTTTTATAAATGTTTTTCTATTAACCTGCCGCAAAGCCATTCAATTTTGATACAAAACTAGCAAACAATCCATGCCTGGTATACAAGATAAACGTATCCTTCTTACTTTCAGGTTAATATTTAAAGTATGCTGGATATCGTAATCGATGCTAGGCAGGCTGCCATCAGCGAACATATCAGGGTAAAACGTATTCTACCCTTTCGCCAGCGCAGGATGGTGGGACCTTTTATTTTTATGGATCATGCCGGTCCGGTTAGCGCTCCACCCTCTCCCATTTCCAATATGGATGTGTTACCACACCCGCATATCGGATTGTCTACAGTGAGTTATTTGCTGGGCGGAAAAGTTACCCATCGCGACAGCCTGGGCGTTGAACAGGTAATCGTGCCAGGTGAAGTAAACTGGATGACTGCCGGCCGGGGTATTGCCCATTCGGAGCGCTTTGAAGACCCGGCCGTATTACAAAAGGGCCAGCTCGAACTGATCCAGACCTGGGTAGCCCTGCCTGAAAAAGAGGAAGAAGCCGACCCTGCTTTTGAAAATTTCAAACCGGATCAATTACCAGTTTTTACTGATACCGGAATCTGGATGCGACTGATAGCAGGGAATGCCTACGGATTAAGTAATGCCGTCAACACCTTATCACCGCTCTTTTACCTGCATGTGGTGCTGGAACCCGGCACCCGTTTTGCCTTACCACAGGAACACAGTGAGCGGGGCCTGTATATTGTTCGGGGCGCACTGGAAACAGGCGGACAGTTGTATCGCGAAGGACAATTACTGGTGTTTACCAAAAAATCAGACCCGGTACTGATTGCGAAAGAACACTGCACCCTGATGTTGCTGGGAGGTGAACCATTGGGCGACCGCTTCATCTGGTGGAACTTCGTATCCTCCCGTAAGGAACGGATTGAACAGGCAAAAGAAGACTGGAAACAGGGACGGATCATTTTGCCACCGAATGATAATCATGAATTTATTCCCTTACCCGAAGACAAATCAAAACCCGCCGGCGGACCGAGTCCGGAGCTACTTTCCTGATTCAACTAATTTTTAGTATGCGCAGCTTTTTTTATACAGCTTTCTCCTTTTGAGTACCCTAACGGCTTCTGCTCAGCAAGACACGATTCAGCTTCATGTTTCAACCCGGTTGGCGGACTCTAACACCTTTGAAATAACCATGGACTGGCCACTGAAGCCAGCAGCCGTACAGGATATCAAACTGCCGGTTTGGACTCCGGGGTATTATCAGCTCATGCCCTATTCCAAAGGAATTCAACGGTTATCTATAACCGATAAATCAGGTCAGCCACTGGAGTGGCAGTCGACCGGGGAAAATTCCTGGAGGGTCGCCACAAAGGGAGAAAAACAACTGCGTATCCGGTATGAATACAAAACGGAACGTTCGTTTGTTGCTACCAGTTATATAGATGCCAACAGAGGATTTATCCGACCCACCAGTCTGTTTTTATATAGCGATAACTACCTGAACCTTCCTGTAAAAATCAAGCTGGACCTGCAACCGGGCTGGAACAAAGTGGCAACCGGGCTGGATTCGATTGCCCCGCAAACCTATGTTGCCAATTCTATGGACCAGGTATATGACAGTCCTATTCTCATGGGTAAACTGAATGAGTTGCCATCCTTTATTATTCAGGGAAAACGACACCGGTTTATTGGTTATGAGATGGGAAATTTTGATGGCGCCCAGTTGATGAAGCAGGTAGAAAAAATCATTTTGGCAACCGGTCAGCTAATGGGAGAATACCCTTATAATCATTATACATTTATAGGAATCGGGCCTGGTAATGGTGGCATTGAACAACTCAATTCTACCGCCATCAGTTTTACCGGCGATGAATTCAGCAAAGGAGGTAAAAGAACCCTGAGCTTTTTGGCGCATGAATATTTCCATCATTATAATGTGAAAAGAATTCGACCCATTGAATTGGGACCGTTAGAAGCTGAGCTGAAAGCAGCTTGTGAGAAGATTGCCGGAAAAAACCTGGATGAACTATTTTCCCTTATTTACACCACTAAACCGATCGATTACGCCTCCTATTAATCGAAAGCGGGACTGAGTTTCCAACTGATTCCCAACCAGGCAAAGGCTGAAAACAGCGTACACTTAACAGAAAATCCTACTGCATCAGCAGCCGAAAAGTCAATTTTAACTGCTTTCTTTCAGTAATTTTTCCGAATTCGTAAACCGCACCGACGGGTTCCATGGTAACTTTGCGGCATGAAAAAAACCGTTTTCTGCTGTCTTTTGCTGGCTCCACTTATGGTGCTGGCTCAAACTAATTCACTGTTAAAGGCCGATTTCTGGAAATCGAACCCGGACCTCGGTACTGTAAAAGCCGAAATCGCCAAAGGAAACAGCCCGTCAGAAGCCAATGGAGGCAATTTTGATGTGGTGACAATGGCCATCAATAACAATGCGGCCACTGAGGTCATTAAATACCTTGTTGCCCAGGAAGGAAATAGCGTTGGTAAAAAAACACATGATGGCCGGATTTACCTGCATTGGGCCGCTTCCCGGGGAAATGTTGAGGTGGTGAAATACCTGCTGGAAAAGAAATCGGATATCAATTTTGGGGACGACCGGGGTACCATCCCGCTGGTTTTTGCACTGGCAAACGGACAAACCAATACGGCCGTATATGATGCACTCTTCAAAGCCGGCAACAATCCCAAACAAAAATTTCAGAATGGTGCCAGCCTGTTGCTGCTTGGCATTGCCAATGACAAAGATTTATTACTCTCTGATTATCTGGTAAGCAAAGGACTCTCCTATTCTGATACGGATGATTCAGGCAGAACCGCTTTCGATTATGCGGCACGTTCCGGCAACCTGGAACTATTGAAAAAACTGAAAGCAAAGGGAGTGAAACACAGCAACCAGGCCCTGCTCTTTGCTGCTCAGGGCGGTAGAGGTGGCGGAGCCAAACAGGAAGTATATCAATACCTCGTGGAAGAATTGAAAATTCCGGCAACTGCTCTGGGTGAAAACGACGAAACCGTATTGCCCTACCTGGTTCGTCGCCCCAATCAGCAGGAAACCATCCAATATTTTCTGAACAAAGGCCTCGATATCAACAAAGCCGATAAAAAAGGCGAAACTGCGCTTACACATGCAGTTCAGTACAGTACGGCAGAAATGGTAGGCTGGCTGCTTGATAAAGGAGCTTCGGTTGCGGTTACCAGTAAGGAAGGAAACCTGGGATACTACCTGTTGCAATCCTATCGCAGTCCCCGTGCCGGCGAAACACCAACGGATTTTACCAATAAGCTGAACCTGTTGATGGCAAAAGGTGTTAACCTGAGTGCAGCTCAGCCGGATGGCAATACATTGTATCACCTGGCAGTAGCCAAAAACGACCTGCAGTTATTTCAATTGCTGGCTCCCTTAAAAATTGATATCAACGCAAAAAACAAGGATGGCATGACGGCCCTTCACCGCGCAGCACTCCTTGCCAAAGACGATCAGTTGCTGAAATACCTGGTATCCATCGGCGCCAATAAAGAGCTGCTTACGGAACTGGATGAAACAGCCTATGACCTGGCAAAAGAAAATGGATTTCTGAAAGAGAAAAAACTGGGACTAGAATTTTTAAAATAAGCAACAACAATTCATGAGATTATTTATACTGAGTTTGGTAATGAGTTTGCTGGCATGGGGGTCAACCGCCAATGCCCAGTCAACCAAATACAAATGTTTGTTACAAACTACCAGCTATACCGGTGAGGAAGCCTATATCGTGGTATCCCTGATCAACCCAAAGGGCAAATACGAAAAGACACTTTATATAATGGGGCCCGATAAACAATGGTACAACAGTTTTAAGGAGTGGCATAAACAGCAAAGTAAAAAGAAGGAAAACCTGAGTGCCATAACAGGGGCTTCGGTTGCAGGTGGTGATCGGGCAAGTGCGACCTTTGTATTGGATGAAAGTCTGCTGAATAAAGGATATAAACTCCGGTTCGAAACTTCGGTGGAAGACCAGCAATATCATACGGCAGATGTAGAAATTCCAATGACAACGGAAGCGCTCACGCAGAAAACAGAAGGAACGGGCTATATCAAGTTTGTCAAATTAAGTAAAGTTCAATAAGGGGATTCAATTGTTCGAATGACAGCATCCATCTGGCGTACCTCGCACCTGGCACTGGCAATCATTTGCTCCCTCTTCCTGCTGGTTGCTGCGGTAACCGGGGTGGTATTGGCAGTGGATGTGGTTCGTGAAAAAAATCAGCCCTACAAAGCCGAAGGGTTTGAACAGATCAGGTTGTCGGAATCCCTGCCGGTATTAAAGGAAAAATATCCGGAACTGCTGCAAGTAAGTATCGACGCGCACGGATTTGTAAAAGCGGAGGGATTTGATGCAGAAGGCAATGAGATAAACGCCTATGTTCACCCGAAATCAGGTGAGCTCCTGGGAGCCCCGCTGGTTCAGTCGGATTTTGTGCAATGGAACCTGGCGCTTCACCGATCCCTTTTTTTGCATGAAACAGGACGATTTATAGTTGGTATTGTATCCTTTTTGTTGATGCTGATCGTGTTGTCCGGCACATTGCTGATCATACAGCGGCAAAAAGGGATCCGGCATTTTTTTGACCGGATGAGTCGTGATTTTACTGCTCAGTATTATCATGTAGTTGCAGGCAGGTTATTATTGATTCCATTGTTTATTCTGGCTGCAAGCGGCACTTATTTATTCCTGGTTCGATTTGAGTTGCTGGAGAAAAAAACTCTTCAGGAAACAACAATTGCCCCACTAACGGAAACCACTAAACGATCATTGGACGCGTTCCCGGTATTTCAGCAAACACGGCTGGCAGAGGTGGTGAAAATTGAATTTCCGCTGGACAGTGACCCGGAAGAATATTATACACTACAATTAAAGGATCGGGAAATAACGGTTCATCAATTCACCGGAGCCATACTGGAAGAAAAACAATATCCGCTGGTGCAGGTTTGGGAACGTATCAGTCTCGATTTGCATACCGGAAGAACCAATAGTATTTGGGCAATGGTGATTGGTATTGCTTCTCTGAATATTCTTTTCTTTATTTATTCAGGATTCCGGATTACGTACAAGAGGCTGGGCGTTAAAAAACACAATCGCTATAAAGCGGAAGAAGCGGAATTTATTTTACTGACAGGTTCTGAAAATGGCAGCACCCTTCGGTTTGCACAACAGGTACACCTGCAGCTTCTGGCCAATGGAATGAAATCTTACCTGGCAGAAATGAATCGATACCAGGCTTATCCGTCTGCACGTCAGTTGCTGGTATTTACTTCTACCTATGGCCTGGGAGATGCGCCCAACAGTGCCCGAGCCTTTGAAAAGAAATTATACCAGCATCCACAACTGCAGGAAGTGGAATTTTCTGTAGTAGGATTTGGGTCCCGCACTTATAAAGATTTTGTCGGTTATGCAGTACAGGTAGATGGCTGGCTGGAACAGCAATCCTGGGCAAAAAGAAATCTACCCCTGTTTAGTGTGAATGATAAATCCACCGAAGATTTTGTAAAATGGGTAAAGGCCTGGGCAGCAAAAAACAGGATGGCACTGGTGGATAGTCCGGTTAACTACGGCGGACAACCACCAGGTTTGCAACAGTTACGCATAACCGAAAAAACAATTGTTACGGAACAGGATCTTAATTTTTCAGTAACATTGAAAATACCGCGGTCAGTTACGGTCCGTTCCGGTGATCTGCTGGCAATTTATCCGGCAGGTGATGAACGGGAACGGCTGTACTCTATCGCCCGTATAGGCAACCGGATGCAGCTGGTGGTGAAACTTCATGAAAATGGATTGGGATCTCACTATTTGCACAAGCTGAACATAGGTGAAAAAATCAAGGCAAGAATTATTCCCAACCCCTCATTTCATTTACCTGAAAAAGCACCTGAGATTGTATTGATTGCCAATGGAACCGGGATCGCACCATTTTTAGGAATGATCGCTGAAAACAAAGCCGGACGTCCGATGTTTTTGTATGCAGGGTTCAGGCACCGGTATAGTTCCGTACAAGGCTACCAGGTTGTATGTGAAACTGCCATCCAAAACCAACGACTGAAAGCTGCTTCCTTTGCCTTTTCGAGGGAAGAACATCCCGCTTATGTAATGGATTTAATAACACGTGATGCAGCTTTTTTTGCCACCCTTCTGAAATCAAATGGCAGCATTCTTATTTGCGGTTCTTTAGCCATGCAACAGGATGTTGAGAAAGTACTTGATCAGATCTGCCAGGAAAGAAATGGCAAGTCGCTCTCCTTTTACAAAGCAAGAGCACAGGTACTGGCAGATTGCTATTAATTTTACAACATGAGGAAATTCCTGCTGCTGTTAGGCATTTGTTGTTGTTATCTGACAGTAACTGCACAGGTTGTTCGTAAGCGTACTGCTACCTTAATGGGCAGCCGCTTTGATATTTCCATTGTTGCTACAGACAGCAGTACGGCAGAAAACTATATCGATAAAGCTATCGCGGAAATTGACCGGATCGAACAATTAATCTCCGACTGGATACCTGGCTCCCAGGTATCAGCAATCAACCGCATGGCAGGGATTCAGCCAGTTAAAGTAGATCGGGAAGTATTGCAACTCACAGAACGGGCTCTGCGAATATCCGAATTAACGGAGGGCGCTTTTGATATCAGTTTTGCTGCCATGGACCGGATCTGGAAATTCGATGGCAGTATGGAGCAGTTGCCGGATTCGGCTACCATTCAACGGGCAATTGCAAATATTGGTTATCAATTTATTCAACTGGATACCCTGAATAGTACCATTTATCTTACCCGCAAGGGTATGAAAATCGGGTTTGGAGCTACCGGTAAAGGGTATGCGGCAGACAAGTGCAGGGAATATATGAAAGCCCTGGGCGTTCAGGCAGGCATTATAAATGCATCGGGAGATTTGACTACCTGGGGCAGCCAGCCAGATGGAACGGCCTGGAGAATCGGGGTTACCAATCCATTCAGGCGCTCCAGGCCA
>CAZJNY010000099.1:0-12666 GCA_964547405.1 uncultured Flavihumibacter sp.
GGAAATGAGCCGCATCACCGGCATTGTGTTCGATGGTAACCTGGTGGCCATTGCTGACAAGAACACCCACCGCATCTGGTGTGAGTGAAATTCGGTTTTCCTGGAATGCGATTTCTTTCGGAATCCCAATATGTAATTGGGCCCCGGTAGGTTTTACATCCAGGGTCTCTTCCAGTGTTTCATAACTGAAGGAGGTGCTGATAAAAGGTTTCTGCTGCGACATGAAATGAATCGAGTTGGAAAATTACAATTTCTGCGCCGATTTTTGATTAAGAAGAAACTGAATCCCTGAGTTCGAGTGATCGGGTAACAGGATCTTCCACTCGAATGGTAATGGTTACCAGGTTTTCCGGCAGCAGGTGCGGGATTTTTTCCGCCCATTCAATAAAGCACCAGTTTTTTCCTTCCAGGCAATCTTCTACACCTGCATCCACTGCTTCTTCTTCTGATTTCAGGCGGTAACAATCAATATGGAACACAGGCCCGGAGGCACTTGCATATTCATTGATGATGGAGAAGGTCGGACTCCCAACAGGGTCTTTGACACCAAGGGCATCACAGAGTGCATGCACCAGGGTAGTTTTACCTGCCCCCATCGGTGCATCAAAGGCGATGATTCTTGGCTCTTTAAGGTAGTCCAGGATTTCCCGGGCCACCCCGGGTAATTCAGAATGGGTAAAACGTCGGAACATCTCCAAAATTAGGGCAATTTAACTGCCGCATTGCGAACCGGGCTTTTCGTAATTTTACAACTCAACAGGTAAAAGCAGCAATATGGAATCAATTAACTGGAAAGTGGAAGGAATGACCTGTTCCAATTGTGCCCTTAGCGTATCCAAATACCTCGAAAAAGAGGGCATGAAGAATGTAAAAGTCAATCCTATTGACGGGGATGTACATTTTGAGACAACAGATTTTGATAAAGCAAAGCAGGAAAGTTTAACGAAGGGAATCAGCTCCCTTGGCTATTCGGTAGTGGATGAAAAGGCCGCTCCACCGGCAGGCGACCAAAAGCCCCCCATGAACAAATACCTGCGGTATATGCTGATCTGTTTGCCCTTTACGCTGCTGCTGATGCTGCATATGATACCGGGCTTACACTGGCCCTGGCTGATGAATCCCTGGGTGCAACTCCTGCTCTGTTTGCCGGTTTATTTCATCGGGATGTATCATTTTGGCAGAAGTGCCTGGAAGAGTTTACAGTCCGGAGTTCCCAACATGAATGTGCTGATTGCATTGGGGGCAACCGCTGCCTTTGTTTACAGCCTGGTGGGGATTTTCTTAGACCAGCCTGGCAATTACCTGTTTTTTGAAACCGCCGCCGCTATCATCACGCTGGTATTTCTGGGAAACTACCTGGAAGACCTTTCGATACACAGTACCCAGCGGGAATTGAATAAACTGGTGAAAAGTCAGAAAGTGATGGCCAATATGATCGCCTTTGACGACCAGCACCAGGAATTGATTTTTCCCATTGAGAATACGCACTTGAAAAGCGGCGACCTGATCCTGATTAAAAATGGAGAACAGGTACCGGCGGATGCAAAAATATTATGGGGACAGGCCAGCGTGAACGAATCGATTATTACCGGAGAAAGCGAGCCTATTCTAAAAAAACAGAAAGACCTGCTGATTGGCGGCAGTCTGCTGCTGGAAGGAACCGTGAAAGCGCAGGTAACAGCAGGTGCGGATCAGTCGGTGCTGGCCAATATTATCAACCTGGTAAAAAAAGCACAGGGTGATAAACCACCGGTTCAGCGCATGGCCGACCGTATCAGCGCGGTTTTTGTACCGGTAGTGCTGGTGATCGCCCTGCTCACATTCCTGCTGAATTATTATTTTCTTTCCGGCTCATCTGAACATGCCTTAAGAGATGCACTGATGCGCAGCATTGCGGTACTGGTAATTGCCTGTCCCTGTGCAATGGGACTTGCAACACCTGCAGCTATTGCTGTAGGCCTGGGCCGCGCTGCCCGCAACGGAATCCTTTTTCGGAATGCAAAATCACTGGAAGCATTTAAGGATATCAGGCAGGTGGTCTTTGATAAAACCGGCACGGTAACTACCGGCAGTTTTTCTATCCGGCAGTTTGAAGCGATCGGTGTTTCGCCTGATGAGTTTAAACGAATTGTTGTTTCACTGGAAAAATATTCCAACCACCCTATTGCACAGGCAATCAGCCGTGAATGGAAGACCAAAGACCCGCTTCGCTGGACTTCGATTGAAGAAGTAAAGGGTAAGGGCATGAACGCAGTGAGCAAGGATGGGGATCAGTATTGGGCTGGCTCCTACACTATTGCGGATACCCATACCTGTGAGGATCATCACAATGTGTATGTGTTGCGAAACGGGCAACTGATTGGCTGGATTGATGTACTTGATGAACTGCGGCCAGAAGCAAAGGCAGTGGTGGAATACCTGCACAGCAAAGGAATCCATACGGTATTACTCAGCGGCGACCGTCAGGAGAAGGCAGCGGCTGTTGCTGCACAATTAGGCATTAAAGAAGTGATTGCGGAAAAATCACCGGAACAAAAGCTCGCTATCATCGAAGAGCGCAATGCGGCTGTTCCTACTGCCATGGTGGGCGATGGCATCAATGACGCGCCGGCACTGGCGAAAGCATCTATTGGCATATCGTTGAGCGATGCTTCCCAGGTAGCCATGCAAACAGCGGATATCGTATTGATGAACCATGGACTAACCCAGTTGCCGGAAGCACTGGGACTGGGAAAACACACGATGCTCACCATTAAACAGAATCTGTTCTGGGCCTTTGCGTACAATGTAGTAGCAATTCCGGTTGCAGCCCTTGGTTTCCTGACGCCTGCCATAGGGGCTCTTGTAATGGGCCTCAGTGATGTGGTTCTGGCAGTGAATTCGGTGCGGCTTTTTGTGAAGCGGGTGAAGTGAGTATGGAAGATGGAGGAAAGGAAGAGGGGGAAAGGAAGAAAGGGGAAGGGAAGAATGGAAGAAGAAAAAAACAATAAGAATTGCAGCAGCAGGATATTCATTCCATATTAAAACAGTATTGGGGGCATTCGGAGTTCCGGCCGCTGCAGGAGGAGATTATCCGAACTGCTTTGGAAAAGCGGGATTGCCTGGCATTGCTTCCGACGGGTAGCGGCAAATCGGTTTGCTTTCAGGTACCGGCACTCGCAATGGATGGAATCTGTCTGGTAATCAGTCCGCTTATTGCGCTGATGAAAGACCAGGTAGCACAGCTACGAAAAAAAGGCATTTCTGCGCTGGCCATTCATACCGGCATGCCATTCAAAGAAGTAAACAAAACATTGCAACTGGCGCTGAATGGCCAGATAAAATTTTTATACCTCTCACCTGAACGGTTACAAACCAATCTGTTTAAAGAATACCTGCCTGCCCTTCCGGTTTCACTGATAGCGGTAGATGAAGCGCATTGTGTATCACAGTGGGGATATGATTTCCGTCCGCAGTACCTGCAAATCGCCAGCTTACGGGAAGGCTTACCAGGGGTTCCGATACTGGCACTTACAGCTTCTGCTACCCCGTTGGTGCAGGAAGATATTCTGACACAGTTGCAATTGAAAAATGCATTGGTGCATAAGGGCTCTTTTATACGGGAAGCCCTTTCTTACAGCTGCTTTGAAGAAAGCAGTAAACTGCCCAAACTGTTTGATATCCTCTCCAAAGTAGAAGGCAGCAGTATTGTTTATTGCAGGAGCAGAAAGCGAACGGTCGATATCTGCCGCTTCCTGAATGACCGGGGAATTTCAGCTACCTTTTATCATGCCGGACTGAACCAGGAAGACCGGCATGAACGCCAGCAACAATGGACACAAAATCAGGTACGCATCATCGTTAGTACCAATGCTTTCGGCATGGGAATCGACAAACCGGATGTGCGAACCGTAGTGCATTATGATGTTCCGGACTGCCTGGAGAATTATTACCAGGAAGCTGGCCGTGCCGGTCGCGACCGGGAAAAAGCCTATGCTGTTTTATTATACAACCAGCAGGACCTGAAGGAACTGGAGCAGCAATTGGAAAAGAAATTCCCGACCCCTGAAACGGTTAAAAAAATCTACCAGGCAATGGCGAATTTTCTGCATCTGCCAACTGGTACCGGAGAGGGACAAAGCTTCGACTTTGATCTTACGCTGTTCTGTAAAAATTTTGACCTCGACCGGATGGTCGCCATTAATGCATTGCAGTTGCTGCAGGCCAATGGATATTGCGCGCTGAATGAATCCGTTTATGAGCCGGCCAGGGTACAGTTTGTAGCAGACCGTAGCTGGCTGGAACAGGTGGAGAAAAACTATCCGGCACTGGAACCCCTGATCAAGACATTGCTGCGCACGATTGAAGGCATATTTAGTTATCCGGGTATGATTTCAGAAACCTATCTGGCGCGCCTGTTGAAAACTGACCGTGAAAACATTCTCTTACAGTTACAACAGCTGGAGACGCTGGGCATTCTCAACTATGAACCTGCCCGTGATCAGCCACAACTGTTGCTGCTGACAGAAAGGGTTAAAACCGAAAATATCCAACTGGATCTGAAAGCCATTGAGCGCAGAAAAAAACTGGCCCGGGAACGACTGGATGCGCTTTTTGAATATACTACCGGCGATAGTTGCCGAAGCAGTTATATAGGACGCTATTTTGGTGATACCAGCATTAAAGATTGTGGGATCTGCGATACCTGCCTGGCCCAAAAAAGAAAAGCAGCTAAACCCCTTCAGTTACAAAAACAGATATTGAACTCCCTGCAAACGGGCGACAAATCCATCACTACGCTTCAGACCGAGATGGGAGATCATGCCAATCAGCAGGAACTGCTTACGGCTATAAGATATCTTGAGTCAGAACAATTGATACAGGTGGCCATCAGCGGCATCGTATCGAAACTGTAAACGCATCTCCTACCACAGCGATTTCTTTTTACTGCTTCTGCCCCCCAGTCCCAATGCACCCAGTAAGGTTCGGGTGATGGTACTCGTTAGTGTGCGGGTAGCCTGCCGCCCGGCGGAGCTGTTGAGCATTTTTTCCAGCACTGATTTTTCTTCTTTTTGGGAACCGGCTGATTTGGTTGCCTTCGCTGCCTGTTTCTTCGCTTCTTCTTCAGCCTCCAATCCGGCTGCCTCCTCCAATTTCGCAGTCAGCAATTCATAGGCACTTTCGGAATCCATTTCCTGGTTGTATTTCTTTACCAGTTTGCTTCCTGAAATCAATGCACTTATTTCCCCTTCAGTGAGAATATCCATCCGGCTTCGGGGCGAGGTCAGTAATATATGAGCCAATGGTGTGGGGATGCCTTTTTCATTCAGCATCGTAATGATGGCTTCCCCGATGCCTAGCTGTGTAAGCAATTCATCGGTTTTATAAAATTCCGTTTCCGGGTAATTTTCTGCTGTCTGTTTGATCACTTTGCGATCGGCCGCGGTAAAGGCGCGAAGGGCATGTTGTACTTTAAGTCCCAGTTGTCCCAGTACATCCTTTGGTACATCCATTGGGTTCTGCGTACAAAAGAAAATCCCAATACCCTTTGAACGGATCAGTTTTACAATGGTTTCGATTTGTTGCAGGAGTGCATCACTGGCTTCCTGGAAAATCAGGTGGGCTTCGTCAATGAAGAGCACCAGTTTGGGTTTGTCCATATCCCCTTCTTCCGGACTGGAACCATACAGTTCCGCCAGCAACTGGAGCATGAAAGTGGAGAATAACTTGGGACGATCCTGCAAGTCGGTCACCCGCAGAATCGAAACAACCCCTCTTCCATCATCGGAAATACGCATCAGGTCTTCCACTTCAAAACTTTTTTCGCCAAAGAAAGGATCGGCGCCCTGCTGTTGCAATTCCACAACCTTTCGCAGAATGGTGCCGGTAGAAGTAGTGGAAATTTTTCCGTACGATTTCTCGAGTTCGGCCTTTCCTTCATCACTCACATATTGCAATACCTTAATGAAATCCTTAAGATCCAGTAAGGGAAGCTGGTTATCATCACACCATTTAAAGATCATGGCTACAAGGCCGGCCTGCGTATCATTCAATCCCAGTATTTTACTCAGCAGTACCGGACCAAACTCACTAACGGTAGCCCGTAAGCGAACCCCTGGTTCTTTACTTAAAGAAAGCAATTCAACCGGATAGGCGGAAGGCTGATAGTCCATCCGCAGGTGCTGGTAACGTTCTTTGATCTTATCATTGGTAGCACCGGCTGCAGCGATTCCGCTCAGGTCGCCCTTTATATCCATCAGCAACACGGGAATCGAATTATCACTCAGCACTTCTGCCAGGATCTGCAAAGTTTTGGTTTTACCCGTACCGGTAGCACCTGCGATAAGTCCATGGCGATTCAGTGTTTTCAAGGGAAGCAGAATTTCTGCCTCCGGAACCGGCTGCCCATTGAGTATGCCCACACCAATTTTAGCGGAATCTCCTTTAAATGTATATCCCTTGCGGATGGCTTCAATGAATGCTGTCGTATCTGGCATGAATGCGATATTTCTGAGAAAGATAGTGGAAAAATGCAAGTAGCCGGTTTAAAAATCCTCCTCTCTTTCGAGCATCAGGATGGCACTTTGTGGTACGATAAAATACTTCTCCCCCTCATACATAACTTCGGTGGCACCACTGACCAGGAAAATGGCCAGATCTCCTTCGCGTGCCTGGAGAGGGATGTATTTCACCTTTTCTTCCGCCTGTTTCCAGGACTCATCTTCGGGTGGAGTTGGGATGGCATAACCCGGTCCCGTCCGGATCACATACCCCTGTTGTACTTTTTCCTTTTCCTGTACACCGGGTGGCAGGTACAATCCACTGGGAGTTTGTTCACTTGGCGTAGATGGCCGGATAAGTACCCTGTCTCCAATTACAATCAGTTTTTTCAGTTTCGCGTCAGCTGTCAGGCGCATGGAACAGTTTTTTTGCAAAAATACGGAGCACCCTCCCCATTTAACAAAATCTTATCCCCTTTGGCTACCGGCTGAAAATGAATTAATTTTATTATTAACTCATAAATCAATGATCATGGAAGAAAAGAAAGCTAGAATACTCTTGTGTGAAGACGATCAGAATCTCGGATTGGTGTTGAAGAATTACCTGGAATTGAATGATTTTGATGTGGTGTTGGAACGCGATGGCCGCCTTGGTCTGGCTGCCTTTCAGCGGGAAAAATTTGACCTCTGCCTGCTGGACGTAATGATGCCCAATATGGACGGATTCAGCCTTGCTGAAGAAATCCGGGATATTGACCCCGATGTGCCTCTGTTTTTCCTGAGTGCCAAAACCATGAAGGAAGACATCATCCAGGGTTACAAACTGGGTGCGGATGATTATATCACCAAACCATTCGACAGTGAAGTATTGCTCTTAAAAATAAAAGCGATCCTCAAGCGTAACGAAGAACTGAACAAGGAAAACGAGAACAAGGAATTTGACCTGGGTGGTTTCCATTTCAATCCAAAGCTGCGTGAGCTGACGCATAGCGGACAAACACAAACCTTATCTCCCAAGGAGAATGAGTTGCTTAAAATGCTCTGCGAGCACATGAATGATTTGTTACCGCGTGAGCAGGCACTCAAAAAGATCTGGGGCAGCGACACCTATTTCAATGGCCGGAGTATGGATGTGTATATCGCAAAACTGCGGAAATACCTGAAAGAAGACACCAGTATTGAGATCGTAAACATTCATGGTAATGGTTTCCGCCTCGTGGTGCCAACACCAGCGCAATAGGTCTTTACACAAATGAATCAAACAAACCTGGAGAGTGACCCGAACGGGGTTGCTTTCCCAGGTGTTCATATGCTTTGGCTGTTGCTTCCCTTCCCCTTGGAGTACGTTGCAGAAAGCCTTCCTGTATTAAAAAAGGCTCGTATACTTCTTCCAGTGTTCCAGCTTCCTCTCCTACTGCTGTAGCGATGGTGGTGATACCAACCGGACCACCTTTAAACTTATCAATAATGGTAGATAAAATCCGGTTGTCCATTTCATCCAATCCATGTTCATCCACATTCAGGGCTTTAAGTGCATGTTGGGTGATACCCAAATCAAGTTGCCCGTCATTTAATACCATGGCGAAATCACGTACGCGGCGAAGCAAACCATTTGCAATTCTGGGAGTGCCTCTGCTTCGGCGGGCAATTTCAGCAGCAGCATCTCCTGTTATTGGAGCATTCAATAACGCTGCAGAACGACGAATAATTTTCTCCAGTATGCCTGCATTGTAATACTCCAGGCGCGATTTGATGGCGAATCGGCTTAACAAGGGAGCAGTTAGCAAACCACTTCTCGTGGTAGCACCAATCAGCGTGAATGGATTGAGGTTGATCTGTATGCTGCGGGCATTCGGACCACTATCGATCATGATATCAATCCGGTAATCCTCCATTGCCGCATATAAATACTCTTCCACTACCGTACTCAGGCGATGGATCTCATCAATAAACAACACATCATTGGGTTCGAGATTGGTAAGCAGCCCGGCCAGATCAGCAGGCTTTTCAATTACTGGTCCGGAAGTCTCCCTAATCTGCACCCCCATTTCATTGGCTACAATTCTGGAAAGTGTTGTTTTACCCAAACCTGGAGGACCATGAAACAAAACATGATCCAGGGCTTCTCCCCGGATTTTAGCTGCTTTGATGAATATCTTCAGGTTCTCTATGATCTGCGCCTGTCCGGCGAAATCATCAATCTCCCGGGGCCGCAAACTGTTTTCAAACTCTTTTTCCGCAGAACCTATCGGATTGGAACCCGGATCTAATAATGGATTGCCCATGCTCAATATTAACTAAAATATTTATTTGCATATACAAATAATGCTATTATCTTTGCTGTGTGAAAGCATCTGAAAGCAGATATAACCAGTGTATTTATTTCTCCAGCAATGCCCTTGCCAGGAAGATTGAAAAACTGGCCATGGAAAGTTGGAAAAAACTGGGACTTGCACCGAGTCACGCGTATCTGCTGATGCTGGTACTGGAAGATCCGGGTGTACAACCCGGATATGCCGCAGAAGAACTGCAATTGAGTCCCAGTACCGTTACCCGCCTGCTTGAAAAGCTCGAAGAAAAGAAACTCGTGGTGCGTACTACAGAAGGAAAACTCACCAATATCTATCCCACCCCGAAAGCTAAAGAACTCTACCCACAAATGAAATCCTGTACCCTTGAGTTCCAGGAAAAATACCAGTCGCTCATCAATGAAGAAGATGCCAGCCGGCTCGTAAAATCCATCAACCGCATCAACGATCAACTACCCTGATTTTTTTTATTTATTCAATTGTATATACAACTATTAAACCATGAAGTACATTTTAACAGGAGGCGCCGGACATATCACCAAACCCCTCGCGCTAACATTATTGAAAGCAGGCCACCAGGTTACTGTTATTGGCAGATCAGCCGACAACCTGAAAGAACTCGAAGCTGCTGGTGTTAAACCCGCCATTGGATCGGTAGAAGACAGCCAGTTTCTGATCCATACTTTTACCGGTGCGGATGCCGTTTACCTGATGATTCCGCCTATCTGGAATCCTTCGGACTGGAAAGAAGCCATTGGGGATGTAGGAAAAAATTACGCCACCGCCCTGCAACAGGCAGGTGTTAAAAAAGCTGTCCTCCTAAGCAGTGTTGGCGCGCATATGCCGGATGGATGTGGCCCTGTAAGCGGACTGCACAAAGCAGAGCAGGCTTTAAAAACAGTACCGGGACTGGATATCTTATCCCTTCGCCCCGGATATTTCTACTATAATTTCTTCGGCAATATTGGTATGATCAAAAATGCCGGTATCATTGGCAGCAATTTTGGCGGGAATGACAACAAAATAATCCTGTCATCCACCGATGATATTGCAGCAGCAGCAGCCGACGCATTGCAGGATCTTAGCTTTTCTTCTTTTAGCGTGCGTTACCTGGTAAGCGACGAACTCAGTACCACTGAACTGGCGCAAAAGATTGGTAATACAATCGGCCAACCCAATTTACCATGGGTAGTGTTTACCGACGAACAGGCTGAACAGGGTATGCTGGGTGCAGGATTGCCCGCTGAAAATACCCGTAACTATGTAGAGATGGGATCCGCCATCCGCAGCGGACAAATGTTCGAAGATTTCCAAAAAGCTACCGACATAAAAAAAGGCAGTACTGGTTTTGATAGTTTTCTGCCTCAGTTTAAAGCAGCGTTTGAAGCCGCTTAATAAAGTACCGGGACTGCCAGCTGGGCGGTCCCGGTATTACTTTTATTTCTCTCTCAATTGAACTGAAATCCGACGATCCACTCTGCGCTCTTCATCACTCGCGGTTTCAGCCACTTTCGCCAGTTCTTCCCCATATCCTTCTGCGCCCACTAACTGGGCTGCATTCGCTCCTTCTTTTTTAATTTCTGCCATCACTGCATCAGCTCTGTCCTGGGATAATTTTTTATTATCCGCATCATTGCCAACCTTATCGGTATAGCCTCCGATTTTAATTTTGGCAGCCGGATAGGCTTTCAGTATGGCAACGATATTACGTACCTGCGCAATACTTTCAGCCGTTAGGCGTGCACTACCGGTTTCAAAATTCAGGTTATCAAAATCGAACCACTGGTCCTTGCCTGCTACACAGGCCGCATCATTCAAACAGGCCACCAGCTTATCTTCAATACCACCTTTGTAGGCATCGATTTCAGTACCATCGGCGAGTTTCACTTTTAGTGATTCACGTGCTGGTGGCGTGATGGGTGCTGCTGGTGCCGGTTCAACTGGCGCAGGTGTTTCCATCACTACTTCTTCTTTATGTTCTCCTCCTCCACAACCTTTAAACAGGTATAATAACAAAGCAACTGCTGCCAGTCCCAGTAACAAAGGCATCAACCAGGAACCTGATTTTTTTGGTTCTTCCACATGCGTGTGAGCTGGTCTTGGTGTGCTGCTGCTGAATCCCAGGATATTTCCAATATTCAATCCGGATGGAAGTGCATTTATAAAACTGGATTTCTGATTACTGAGCAGGGATCCCAAACCGGAAGCAGAGAGGCCGTTTTCAGTAGCATGTTTTCCGAGGAAGCCCAATACCATTGGAGCAATGGAACCAAGCAAGGAAGCAGCCGAGGAACCTTTAATCCCGGCAAATGAAGCAATCGCATTGGCAATGCCGCCTACTTTGTCGCCGAAAATACTGCTTAGGATGCCCGGTGAACTATCCGGAATACCGCCTCCACCTGCATTGAATGCATTTCCAAGATTGCCTAAGATACCACTGTTCATGGCCTGTTTGGCCAGATCAAAAATCATGTTTCCACCTCCGGCTTCCGCCTTCTGGGTGATGCCTAATAAACTGGCAGGGAGGAGACCAGAAACTGCCTTACCAATGGAAGATTCTGACTCTTGTAAATAACCGGCGGCCTGGCCGATCAGATCAGGTGTAATGAAGGATTTTGCTGCATCCAGGATGTTAAATGCCATAACGATTGTTTAAAATGTTTGGAAATAAACGGGGCGGATACCAGCTAATCAGGAGCTTGGGCAGGAATCTGAAATTAAACTTTTATTACATACCAAAAAGAAGATCATAAAAATTTATTCAACTGCAGAACAAGATCGGGATCCGGGCAATTCTGCAGCCATTGTACGCGCTCACTGTATTTAGCCACCCCCGGAAAATCGCCTTCATATAAACCAATGTCCTGTATCAACTGAAAATGCAGATGGGGCGGCCATTGACCGTTTTCAACCGGTTCACCAAAGTGCGCAAATTCCTGTCCGCGGTTGATGTATTGTCCGGGTGCCAATACATCAATATCCCGCTTTGATACATGCCCATACAAGGAATAAAAAGGAATCCCTTCTAACTGGTGCAACAAAATAACCGTAGCACCATAATCTCCCAGGCGATCATTCCATCCCAAACTGTGCACCATGCCTCCTATAAAGGCATACACAGGCGTACCCGCCGGTCCCCAGATATCGGTTCCCAGGTGCAGGCGACGCGGTTCATCCCCTTCATTAAAAAGTGCACTTCGGCTATACATAAAACGCAGTTCATCATAACCGCCGATCAGGTAGCGGGCTGCTTTTGTTTCGCGAAGGGTTTCCATAAAAGCCACAAATCGCTCCAGGTCATCGGCTATGCCAGCTGGTAAGTCGCCGTTTTGGGTGAGGTTCAACGCCGACAGTGTATCAGAACCGGGAGTAAACGAAACGACCGGATGAAAACTGCCTTGGTTACGGGTAAGGCTGGCAATCAGGGGATTTATCATCCAACAAAGATAACGCAACGGTTTGCTGTGGAGATCTCATGGCCTGCCAAAACAGAATGGTTATTTTTAGTTACCAACGATTGCTTATGCAGCTACAAAAACCCTCCCTGAGTTTCTGGCAGATCATCAATATGAATGTAGGCTTCTTCGGCATTCAGTACAGTTTTGGTTTACAACAAACCGCCATCAATCCTTTGTATAGTTTTCTGGATGCGAGTCCGGAAGAGTTACCCATCCTTAACCTGGCGGGACCGATGACCGGTTTACTGATTCAACCGGTAATTGGCGCCATGAGTGACCGCACCTGGCATCCGCGCTGGGGACGAAGAAAGCCCTACTTTTTAATAGGTGCCATCTTTTGCAGCCTCTGCCTTTTTGCCTTTCCCTTTAGCCGGGCCTTGTGGATGGCAGCCGGATTGCTCTGGATCCTGGATGCCGCCA
>CAZJNY010000100.1:0-12654 GCA_964547405.1 uncultured Flavihumibacter sp.
CTTGATAGCACTAGCTTTCAAGGGTTTTTTAATTTTCAGGGGACTTCCCGCTGAGCTAGCCAAAAGGAACCTGTCCTTTCCATGATGCATTTTGTCAAGCTATAGCTTGCTTAAGTTTTATTATTGTCAAGTTATAACTTTACATTTGTCGTATATTTGTCAAGATATAACTTTACAATATGGGACAGAAAACATTGCAATTCCAACAATTAAGTAATAAAATGCTGGCTTTCGTTTCACTGCAAAAAGTAGCAGCTCCTCCTACCGGGTGGCTAAAAGCGGTCCGGCTTGCCCTTGGCATGTCGTCCCGGCAGGTAGCAAACAAGCTATCAATAACCAGGCAGGGAGTGCAGGATATGGAACGCCGGGAAAAAGATGGCTCTATTACCATTAAAGCTCTTCGGGAGGTGGCAAATGCCCTTGATATGCAATTAGTGTACGGCTTCGTTCCAAAGGATGGTTCCCTGGATGCCTTAGTTGAGCGGAAAGCAAGGGATATGGCAAAGCAAATTGTACTACGTACATCTAATACCATGAAATTGGAAGACCAGGAGAACTCAAAGGAAAGGATAGAAAAAGCAATAGAAGAAAGGGCAGCTGCTATAAAATCGGAAATACCTAAAGCCTTATGGGATTAGATCTTGCATATCAGGAAGGGCAAACACCTTTGGACGACGACGAGAAGGAAGGCTTGCGAATAGAAACTATTGCCACAAGGGAAGAACTGGATGAGTTTGAGCAAATGAATATCGAACAGGCAGTGGAGTGGACAATGAAACGTTCTTTAAAGTATAATGCAATCCTGACTGAAGATTTTGTTCAGAAGCTGCATAAAAGAATGTACGGCGATGTGTGGGCATGGGCAGGTGAGTTTAGAAAAACCAATAAAAACATTGGCGTTGACAAGTGGCAGATAGGAACTGATTTGCACAACTTGTTAGATGACGCTAAGTATTGGATAGAGAACGGCACATTTTCACCTGATGAACTGGCTATACGCTTTAAGCATCGCATTGTAAGCATTCACTGTTTCCCAAACGGAAACGGCAGGCATAGTGGCGAGGCAAGAGCATAATAGAGCATACCAAGGCAGGTGAAAAAATCTGCTTCAACTACAGAGATAAAGTGCCAACTGCCGGTAAAGCGGAATTCCAACTATGATATTAAAGGGGAAGGTAATGGCCAGGGCCGCAGTGAGGTAATAAGACGGATTGGCTTCCGGCAATGCAACCCGACAGGCAGCCGGCGCGGCAATATAGGAGGCACTTGCTGCCAGTATTCCCAGTATAGTAGATCCGCCAATACTTAGTCCGGCCATATGACCAAGCACAATCCCGGCAATCGCATGCAACACCGGAAAAACGATCCCGAACAGGGTAAGCACCCATCCTCCTTTTTTGAAATCGGAGAGCCGGTTGCCTGCAGCAAGCCCAGCTTCCAGTAAAAACAGCGTGAGTAATCCTTTGAATGGAACATCCAGTAAGGGGGCTACCTGTTCCCAGCCAGAATGCCCAACCAGCCATCCGATGATCAGGAACCCAATCAACAACAGCGTGCTTTTGCCTGCCAGTAATTCCCTTGCTACCTGTTGTACGGATGCAGGTTTTGCCTGCTCCCGGTTAGGGGCATAATATCGTACCAGCACAAGCGCTATCAAAATACCGGGGATCTCCATGATGGCCAGCAATCCCGGCATGAATCCTTCATACGCTATTTTACTGCTTTCGTGAAAGGCGATGGCTGCACTGAAAGTGGCTACTGATACCGATCCATAGTGAGCCGCCAGCGCGCCTGCATTGTACACATCAAATTTTCCGGTTTTTCGCATGATCCAGTAGGTCCACACAGGAATACAGCAACTTAGTAGTACAGCCACCAGCAGGGGTGTCAGCATCTCGCTGATGTTTACAGTGGATAGTTTGTACCCTCCTTTCATTCCAATGGCAATCATTAAATAGATGGTAAGCGACTGGTGCAGGGATTCTGGGAATTTCAAATCGCTTTTTAGTCTCGTTGCCAGGATACCGAGTAAAAAGGCCAGGACCATCGGAGAGAGCAGGCTGGTGGTAAGGTTCATGCTTGACTTTTTTTTCGCCCGCAAAAATCAGTAGTTTTATACTTAAACGATATTTATATTAATTATCGGATGCATAAATACTGTTTATGAATTATACGCTTCATCAATTGCAGATCTTTTTGAAAATCACGCAAACCAAAAGCATTACCCAGGCTGCGGAGGAATTGCACCTGACACAACCGGCTGTGTCCATACAGCTACGGAATTTCCAGCATCAGTTTGATATTCCACTAACGGAAATCGTTGGACGAAAAATTTATATTACTGATTTTGGGAAAGAGATTGCATTGGCTGCCGAAGAGATCCTCAACCAGGTGCAGGCAATTAACATGAAAACCATGGAATACAAGGGCCAGCTCGTAGGACGGCTCAAATTGTCCATTGTTTCTACCGGTAAGTATGTAATGCCCTACTTTTTATCTGGTTTTATGAAGGAACATCCGGGTGTTCAATTACAAATGGATGTGACGAATAAATCGAGGGTGATTGAATCTCTTCAGAATAATGAAGTCGATTTTTCGCTGGTATCCATTTTGCCGCCCAGCCTGAATGTAGACAAGTTGGAGTTGATGCAGAACAAACTCTTTCTGGTTGGAAATGCTGCCACCCGCTTTCAGCGGAAATCCAATGATAAGAGCATATTTGAAGAATTGCCGCTGATTTACCGGGAAGAAGGTTCGGGTACCCGGATGAGTATGGAACGGTTCATTGAACGTAACCGGATTGCGGCAGTCAAAAAAATTGAATTAACCTCCAATGAAGCTGTCAAACAGGCGGTTATTGCCGGGCTGGGATATTCGATTATGCCACTAATCGGCATTAAAAACGAACTGAATGCCGGCGTGCTCAAAATCATTCCGGTAAAAGGATTGCCGATCTCTACCAAGTGGAGCCTGATCTGGTTAACAGGAAAAATGTTTTCCCCTATCGCCAAAGCCTATCTCGACTATGTTCGGAAAACCAAAAAGGAAATCATCGAGGAGCGCTTTAGCTGGTATGAACAATATTTATAGTTACCATTTAAAATATAAATGATAATATATGGAATCGCGGATAGATTTTTGCTCAAACTAAGTTCATGCAGATTCATTTAATTGACGGACATTTTACCATTCCAGAAGCGGAAAAAATAATGCATGCGATCGTTAAAGCGAAGGTTGCCTTTCATGAAGAGCGAATGGCTTTCGGAGAGCCGACCCTGGAAGATGTGCTGCATTGTGAGCGTCGTATCAAGGATATCCAGAATGAACTTGGCAAAGCAATGGTACGGGTTCGTGCCAGCGGAAGTGAAAAAGTCCATTTGCAGGCCGGTATAGATATTGATTTTATTGCTGTACTGGACTATGCATAAAAAAAATCCCCCCGGAAACTGCATTAACCGGGGGGTGTCTTTCTCCAACCTTTATACCCAAAATTTTTCTAACCAAGCTGCAAGAAAGACGAAGTAGCTGAGTTCTTTATTTTGTATTGTTGTACATTCCCAGTATCTCGGCATCGGATAGTGCCTTTTCATGGAAGACAACATTGCTGAATTTGCTGCCAAGGCGATCTCCGTAGTTTCCGGTTCCATCCTGGTTGATCTTGATCGTGTTGCCGTTGTTGATGTCCATCGGAATAGCCGGACCAGTAGCTGTCATTACACCATCTACATAGATGGAGAGGCTGGAGCTTCGGTTAAACACTACCGTTACAAAATGCCAGGCATCGCCTACCATTCCTCCGCTGGTTTCGCGAACATCATTTTTAAGTCCGGCTCCGTCACAGGTTACTACCCGTAAGCGACCATTCAGCCAGGCCACCACCCAGCCTTTGTTATTCGAACTATTCCAGTCCTGTGTGCCAAGGATAGCCGGATCGCTGATATCATGACTCGACTGTATCCAGAAACTTACCGAGAAATTTTTACTCGCGCCAAATTGCAACAGCGGTGAATCTTCAATGGAAAGATAGGAGGGGGTGCCGGGTTTAAACGTGGCGATCACCCCGCGTTTGCTGTCTTCTGAAAATCCCTGGATATTGAAATCAGTAGTTTTCAGTTCAGTGCTACTGCCATCTGCTTTCATAAAATTAACGATGGACGGTATTTCACTGATTACATTAAACGTGTAGGACTTCATCGAGGGGTAGCTGAATCCATCTTTTCCCGCATCCTTGAAATACACATGGAAAAACAGGGAGGCGCGCTGCCCGAACGGAATTGCCAGGTCATTCACCGGCACTGAATAACTGGCAGTGGTGCCATTTACATCAAGCGTGGTGAGCTTGGTTTGTGTAACAGAATTTACAATGTCTATTTTTTCTATCTCCAGCGTAGATTCCAGGCTTACTTCTACCTGGTCTGCTTTGCGGTAATAGTTGCTGAAAACATTGGACAGGGTTTCGCCGGATTTTGGATCCTTGTGCTTGAAACTGAGTTCCAGTCCAAGCAGGCGCCCATCCGCTTTCGCCGTTTCTTCTTTTGTACAGCCTGCTGTCAGTACCAGTATGCCCAGCAGCAGGCTAGATATCAATTGTTTCATGGTTGATCGGGTTTAGTAGCCAAGATTTTGTTTCAGGTTCAAACTTTTCGAGATCTCATTGTTGGGGATCGGGAAAACGTGGTGGATGGATGGGTTGAAATTTCTTGCCGGCCATACTACGATTTCTTCCAGTGAGGATACAGTGTTTCCGGAAAGGTTTACTTTATATCCATGTAAGGGTTTCGCATAAGCAGCCTGTGCATCACCCCAGCGTACCAGATCAAGGTGACGGAATACGCCGAATTCCAGTACAAATTCACAACGACGCTCATTTTTCAGATGTTCCTTGGTGGCATTGGTAATTGGATCAAGTCCGGCCCTAACTCGTACAAGATTAAGCGGCTCATCACCATTTCTGCCCAGCCAGATCAGTGCTTCTGCTTTCATCAGCAATACATCGGAATAGCGGACAATAGGAATATTCAGATCAGTTGTTCCATTATCACTGTTAGGGTTAACCGTATTTCCAACGGCATCAGCCGGACGGAAAGGCGCCAGGTACTTTACAATTGTCATGGCAGTGGGACTTGAAACAGAGGAAGGATTCACTGCCCAGATCAATTGGTTGCCTACGAACTGAAGGGTATCCCCTGGAAATCCGATGGTTGTTTTTCTGCGGGTATCGCCTTCTTCAAAAGCTTTCCAGAGTTCAACCGTTGGCTGGAAATAGCCCCAGGTATTATAAATACCGAAACCACCATTCTGAAAAATTACACCAGGTAATTTACTGCCATCAATTTCAGTGCTGGTAGCGCTCATGATGTATTCGGGGCTCCAGTTGTTTTCGATTTCAAATACATCGGCATAACGTGGCACCAGGCTGTGTTTGCCACTGTTGATTACGCGGTCGGTGTATTGAATTACTTTTTCATAGTAGGAAGGGTCGTATTGTGCAGCATAAAGTGCGGCCCTGGCCATGAGCGACCAGGCAGCAGTTTTGTGCATTAAACCCCATTCTGCCTGCGGAATTTCATCAAACCAGGGAAGCAGGTCGGCCGCTTTCTCCAGGTCTTCAATGATCATATCATAATTCTCCAGTACAGAAGCCGGACGGGCAACATCAATTTCATCAATTGGTGTGTTTTCTGTTACAATGGGAATGCCACCATTAGGGCCATTATCACCATACCAGGGAGCCAGCCAGAGATAAGAGAATCCACGCATAAAATAAGCGTGTCCCAATACACTGTTGCGCACCCGGGTGGAAAGTTTGGAGGCGTTGGGAGCCGACCGGATCAGGTTGTTGGAATAGTTAATGGTCTGGTACATTTGAGGCCAGTTATCACGCACATCCCGGCTGCTGGAACCTTCATCCAGAAAGTTTTTGATGTTTTGTGCTTCAGCCTGCGTACGACCGGTAACAAAATTGTCGCTGCAGTTTTCAAACCACATGAAACCACGGCCCAGGGTACCTTCGCGGTACTGCCAGTAAAAGAGAGAATAAACTGCCTGCATGGCCTGCGCATCGGTCAGGTTGTTCAGCTCCGAAGGCTGGCCATAGGGTTGCAGTTCAAGAAATTTTTTACAGGAGCTCAAACTGCCTGTCATTATAATGATTGCGATTGCTATAAGTTTCGTCTTCATGATGGAACTATTTAAAATGAAACATTCATACCTACACTAAACATCCGGGATACGGGGAACCTTCCACCATCAATACCCAGGTTACCAACTTCCGGATCAAATCCTTTGTAACTGGTAATGGTGAGCAGGTTTTCCGCATTTGCGTAGATACGTACCCGTGCATCTTTCAGCGCAGTAACTTTTGACATCAGACTGCCAGGAAGCGTATAGGCCAGGTGCAGGTTTTTCAACCGCAGGTAATCTGCCTTGTCGAGGAAATAATCGGATACCTTGCTGAAATTGCCATTAGGATCTTCTACAACAGCCAGGTTGGGGATATTCGAATTGGGGTTGTAATTGTAAGAGTTCAATACATCGGTACTCATGTTCCATCCTTTGGAACCGGTATAGGTCATGGCTTTTACACCATTGTAAACTTTTACACCGGAAATACCCTGCATAAAGAGGGAGAGGCTGAAACCTTTCCAGTTGGCTCCCAGGTTGAATCCATAGCTGAAATCCGGCATGTCATACGCGCCCATATAAACGCGGTCTCCGTCATTGATCGTACCATCGTTGTTTACGTCGCGGAATTGAAGGTCGCCCGGACGTGCATTCGGCTGTATCTTTTTGGAAGTTCCTGAAGCAGGATCTGTCCAGATATAGTCATCGATGTCTTTCTGATTGCGGAAGATACCCATGGCATCGATCAGGAAGAAAGAATGCCAGGGCATTCCTGCTGTTGACCGGAGCGGGTTCATGGAGTTTACCCCATTACCATGCGCGATGAACGCAGTTTGTCCGATACTGATAACCTTGTTATCATAGGTGCCGAAATTTCCTCCGATATTGAAGTCAAGCGAACCAATTTTTCGGTTATAGTTCAACGTGAATTCCCATCCTTTGTTTTCTACCTGTCCGATGTTGAATTCAGGAGGAGATGCCACACCTGCTACAGATGGAGTGGGCATGGATTCGATGAGGTCCTTGGTTTTTTTGAAGAAATAATCAGCAGTAGCGGTAAGAGAATTGTCAAACAGACTGATGTCCATACCGATATTGATCTGTTCGGTTCTTTCCCATTTCAGATTTGGATTGGGAATGGTTGGCTGGAAAATGCCGAATGCCTGTCCTTCACCGTTAGGTCCGAGGAAAAGTGGCCAGGAAGTAACCTGGTAGGGAGGAGCATAGATAAAACGGCGAACAGAAGCGATATTTCCTACCTGTCCCCAGCTTGCTCTGATCTTTAAAAGATTGATCTGCTGGAAACGCTGCATGAAGTTTTCGGATGAAATTTTCCAGGAAGCGGAAACAGCGGGGAATACATCTGAATTATTAGTCGGACTCAATTTGGATGAAGCATCACGGCGAAGGCTACCCGAAACAAAGTAACGGTTGTCGTAGGAGTAGGACAATCTTCCGAGTACGGATACAAAGGTTTCTTCCCAGATATCTTCACTTGGACGGATCGACCAGTCGGTACCGTTATTGAAGATTGTCTGATAGGGGTTTTCAAAAGCATATCCTCTTACTTCTGCCCAATTGTAACGCGATGTGCGTTTGTTCATGAGGAAACCACCCATTGCGGCAACATCATGAACATTGTTGAACGTTTTGTTATAGGTCAGGATATTATCCCAGTTCCAGCCGGAAGCGAGTGTGTTGGAGATAGAACGATAGTTCTGATCGATGGTGCGGCCGGGTTCGAGAAAACGCATCTGGAAAGATTCATTCCGGAAACTGGTCACATCGGCTGAAAATTCAGACCGGAATAGGAGTCCGGGTAAGGGCTTCAGTCTCAAAGATGTTTTGGAAAAAATCTTATTGGCCGGATTGTTCTGCTTAACTTTTTCCAGCATCGCTACGGGGTTACGTAAATCAGCTTCCACACTGAAGCCTTCTGCCAGTGCCCAGCGGGGAACGGTTCCTCCATAGAGTAATTCTCCATCCGGACCGAATTCACGAACGGTGCTGAAGCGGGGATAGGCCATGGCTCCGAAAATTGATCCTGTATGTCCATCACCAACGGCACTTTGTCCTTTGTTGAAATCATACAACACATGCTGGCCGATTTCAATCCATTTCGCGAGGTTAAAATCTACGTTCAGGCGGGTTGTCAGTTTTTTGTTATAGGTATTGATCAGTGTGCCTTCCACATCATCATAACTTACAGAAGCAAGTGCCTTGATGGTATTGGTACCACCTCGAATGGTAAGATCATAGTGCTGCATACGTCCGGTGCGGAAAATTTCATCCACCCAATCGGTACGGGTAACATTTCCATACGGGAAGGTAATCGGATCATATGTTTTGGGCACTGTTCTTCCGGCGGCTTCTGAAGCGTCTTTCCAAACCATATTGAATTGTTCGGAAGAGAGCACTTTAGGAGTACGCCAGGCCTGCTGGGTACCATTCCATACATTGGCCTCAATGCTCATTTTTCCGGCTTTGGCCTGTTTGGTGGTAATTAGCACAACTCCACCTGAACCGGCGAACGCTCCATAAATAGCGGCTGAGGAAGCGTCTTTTAATACCGTTATGGTTTCAATATCAGCAGGGTTATAGGGAGCGCCGGGAACGCCATCTACAACGATCAGTACGGCATCCCCGTTTTTATTACCCTTGCCCCGTATGCTGATGGAGCCCGAAGAAGTAGGGTCTCCGCTTTGCGTAACGTTTACACCGGGCATTTGTCCCTGTATGATATTACCAAGGGAAGCAGGTCGTCCTTTGAAATTGTCATTCACTTTTACGGTTGAAACGGCGCCCAGTAAATCCTGTTTCCGGGTATTGGCATAACCGATTACCACCACTTCATCAAAACTGGATCCGGTGGGTTCTAGTTCTACATCAATGGTGAGACCGTTGCCAGTTGATCTTTCTACCTGTTTCATGCCTACTGCAGAAAATAACAGGGTTTGTGTGCCTGCAGGTACAGTGATGGAATAGGAGCCATCATTGCCGGTTACCGTTCCGGTTGAGCTACCCTTGAGCATTACCGAAGCACCTGCAATGGGTGTTCCGTCCTTTCCGGAACTGACCGTGCCGGAAATTTTTTGTTGGGCACTTGCAGCAATAGCAAGCCCGAACAGGAATACTAAAATGCCTGTGATTTTTTTCATACCAGTGACTTTCGTTGATTAATATGGAGGGTTAAAAAAAAGCGGGACTTTAAGAGCGGGATATTTAATTTATGAACAAATGTTTAGCAGTATTAAACATAAAGATATATTTTGACCCATACCGTCTTATAGGTATTTGCGTATATTAAACTTCAAAATGCGTAGTAATTTTAATTTAATTTGACTAAAGTCAAGTATCTAACGCAGAGCATTAAACGAATAAAAAAACTGTGTATCTTATTGATGATACACAGTTTAATTAATTGTTAGGATTTAGTACCGGACTATATTTTATTCATTCCTGGTTTGATATTGATGGTGTCTGTACCACCCCCCCAGCTGAGTTTTAATGTTAGCGGTAAATTGGATTGAATGGTGAGCGAAGGTTTTTGTTTTTCGCTGCTTCTTGCTGCGCATTGCACAGATAGCATCCCTTCTTTACCAATCGGATACCGTTCAATGCCATGTTCTTCCAGGAGCCTTACATCCCAGTTCAGGGTATTGCTTTGGATGCTGGAACGGATTCCGAATATGCCTTCAAATAATACAGAAATTGGTACGAGGCCTGTCCAGCCAATAAAATCTGGACGAGCCAACAGTCCCGGTGCCGTAGTTTCCGGTGCATAGTATTCCCAGAATGTTCCTGTGTCTTTAAATACCTGCAATACCTGCTGGTGATGTTTTCTGGCGAGGTCAAATGCCAGTGCGTGCTGGTTGTTCTGACGAAGCCCGGCAATTACCATATAGTTGGTTGGTGCCCATACGCCTCCCTGCCAGTAACGTCCATCGGGCTGATATTTTTCGTGATTGGCGGGCATGGATGGAATGGGATGTTTGCGGGCAAATGTTTGCGGATCGGTTAAATGCGCAGTGAATTTTTTGAGCTCATCCGGTTCCAGTATATCGGTCCAGAGTGCCCAATAGGCTCCGATGGATTTGAAATCGCCCTTTGACCCATCGGCATAACGGTCATAGAAGAACGAAGTTTTCGGATCCCACATATTTTCACGTATCCATTTTTTCAGAAACTTGGTTTCCGATTCAATGTCTTCGATTTCCTGCCAGCGTTCTACATAAAAGCCGAACTCCACCAGAATTTTTCCGATGTACAATTGCTGCAAACAGGTGTCCAGCCATGACATATGCCCATGGGAAAATATCGGATTGTATTCTTTATGTACCCTTGGCTGGTTATCCATTCCGGTTCCCCATCCGCTTGACCAATAGGAGCCGTCCTGCCAGGTGCGGTTCAGTCGCAGCCATTGGTAATAGGCACACAAAACAGGGAATATTTTATGCAATCGCTGCAGGTCGCCGAACTGCCGGTAGTATTCCAGTTCGCTCCAGGGTATCAGATTGGGACCCGTGCTGGTTGGATCATACCGGTGAAAACAATCCTTGCCGGTTAGCCCCCAGATTTCCCGGCATATAAATCCATCCGGATGTTGTTTGCCATAGAAATTATCCAGGGTTTGCTGGAACGGATAGGCCCGGCTTCCATAACGCGCAAACATCGTTATGAAGGTGGAATCCCACATAAAAATATTGCCGTTGTAGGCAGTGTCTATATAAGAAGCGATAAAGCCCGATTTTGGTGCCGGATCCTTGATGTTTTTAAACGCAATTTCCCAGGCTCTCCAGTACATGTCAATGGCTGCCTGGTTGCCTTTCCAGTTGGGAATAGGCAGCAGTTCTTTGGCCTGTGCGAAGGAAGGTGCTGGAACCAGGGTTGGTTGCGCATTGCGGAATTCATTCTCTGTTACAAATATGTTTTTGACATAAGTGTTTTTGAAATCGTTTTGTAGTTCGATATCCTGATCCGGAGCTGTCTGTTTGCCTTCGCCTGCCATAAGGGAAGGAGTTGGTAAAGCGGCTGATCCGGCCAATAAAAATGAATTGCGTAAAAATTTTCTTCTCGAATCCATGCGTCCAGTTTTGGGTAAAGTACCAATAATTTATCAAAGGGCTGTCCTGCTCCTAAAGTTAACTTTGCGTAAATTCAACTGTTTCGCTTTTTGCGTATAAAAAACTTCAAAATGCGTAGGCGCTATGCCTGTGGCAGCAGGAATTATTATCTTGTAACGAATGCTGAATTTCCAATGATATGAAGCGATTGTGCTGGTTATATATAGTGGTTTGTTGTATTGCGTCCTGTAAGGAGCAAAAGAAGAGCAGCACTCTTTTTGAAGAGTTGCGGCCAGAACAAACCGGCATTGATTTTTCCAATGAGTTACGGGAAGACGAGCACTTAAATATTCTGAGTTTTGAATATTTCTATAACGGGGCTGGTGTGGGTATTGCGGATTTTAACCGGGACTCGCTGCCGGATCTGTTTTTTGCTTCCAATATGGGGGCTTCGAAACTGTACCTGAATAAAGGTGCGTTTCGATTTGAGGACAGAACGGAATCTTCGGGTATTGATACCCGTGGTAAATGGGCAACCGGCGTTTCTATAGTTGATATCAATCAGGATGGTTACCCGGATATTTACCTTTGTTTCGCCGGTCCTCATGAGGCTTCATTACGCGCCAATGCCCTCTATATCAACGATGGTAAAGGAGGGTTTACGGACCAGGCAGCAGCGTATGGCCTGGCCGATACGGGCCATACGGTACAGGCAGTATTTTTTGATTATGACCGGGATGACGACCTGGATTGTTACCTGCTCACTAATAGCACCGATGAAATGGGTCCCAATATCATCCGACCAAAGCGGGTGAATGGGGAAATGGCGAACACTGACCGACTCTACCGCAATGAGGGTAACGGGAATTTCCGGAATGTATCCCGTGAAGCAGGTATTGTAAAAGAAGGGTATGGGCTGGGACTGGCCATCACGGATCTGAATCGCGATGGCTGGCCGGATATTTTTGTTTCCAATGATTATTTATCAAACGACCTGCTGTATATCAATAACCGGAACGGTGGTTTTACCGATCAGGCAGCAGCTTCGTTTAAGCATACCAGTTATTCTGCCATGGGCAATGATGTGGGTGATATCAATAATGACGGCTGGCCCGACCTGGTGGAAGTGGATATGTTGCCACCGGATAATTACCGGCAGAAACTGATGCTTGGATTTACCAATCATGACCGCTACCGGTCCGAACTACAGGTTGGTTATGATCCCCAGTTTATGAGAAATTCACTGCAGTTGCACCAGGGACTTCACAATGATATTCCTCAGTTCAGTGAAATCGGACAATTGGCAGGTATCGCTGCCACCGATTGGAGCTGGAGTCCCTTGCTGGCAGATTTTGACCTGGATGGCCGACGTGATCTTTTCATCAGCAACGGGTATCCGAGAGATATTACCAACCGGGATTTCATTACTTACCAGGCACAGGGTTTATCTCGAACCGATCCGAAAGCA
>CAZJNY010000101.1:0-11837 GCA_964547405.1 uncultured Flavihumibacter sp.
ACCTACGTCAATTTAGGGTGGGGCAGCTCCCGAATTCTTTGTTTCTTTGCAGTAATCAAGCGATATCCCCAATGCAAAAGGAGACAAAACGACAGAAGCAGGTGGCCGGTGAAATTCAGGGGGTGCTGAACCAGGCATTCCAGCACCTGGGCTTAACCATGCTGGATGGTGGCATGGTGTCCATCTCGTCCGTAAAAATGACCCCGGATTTACTCGAAGCGCGGGTTTATATCAGTCTGTTCAAAGTAGCTGACCCGAAGGCAGCCATGAAGAAACTGGAAGATCGCGCCTGGGAAATCAAAAAAGAACTGGCTGCCGCCATCAAACACCAGGTACGCCGGATTCCGGAACTGCAGTTCTATCTGGATGATACTCTGGATTATGTGTTTAAGATGGAAGAGGTTTTCGACAAAATAAAGAAAGAAGAAAAGTAAATCCGATTCCTTGAACTTTTTATTCGCCTGGCGTTACTTCAAATCAAAAAAATCCACCAATGCCATCAATATCATTGCCTGGGTAAGCGTGGTGGCTGTGGTAGTCGGCACCGCCTCCCTGATTGTTGTACTGAGCGTTTTCAACGGGTTTGAAGACCTGGTCAAATCCCTTTATGCCACTTTTTATACAGAACTGAAAATTGTTCCTGCAGAGGGAAAGCTGCTTCGCTTAAACCCTGCGCAGGAAGCTGCAATGGCGCGCATTCCCGGTATCAAAGCCTGGTCGAAAGTGGTGGAGGAAAAAGCCCTGGTCCAGAATGGGGAGGCCCAGACCATTGTTTATCTGAAAGGAGTGGATAGCCAGTACACAGCGGTAACCACTATGGCAGACTATGTAAAAGTGGGTGAATTCAACCTGGGTACCCGCGAGAAACCCCGGGCCATCCTGGGTGTGGGGGTAGAATCTGCGCTCGGTTTGTGGAGCGACCGGGAACTGCTGCCGGTTACGGCCTACCTGCCCAAACGGGGTGCAGGCATCAATGTTTCTGACCCGATGTCTGCACTGATTGCCGAGAACCTGGGTACTGCCGGAGCCTTCGCCGTGCAGCAGGAATTCGATAACAAATACGTACTTACCAACCTCGATTTTATGAAGGCCATGCTGAGTCTTGAGCCGGATGAATTCGGAGGAGTGGAAATCGCCCTAAAACCGGGGTCAGATGAAAAATCCATTACGGAAGCGCTGGAAAAACTGCTGGGGAAAAACTATACGGTGCTGAGCCGCTACCAGCAAAACCAGGGACTATACAGTGTGATGCAGATGGAAAAATGGGTGATTTATATCCTGCTTTCCCTGATCCTGGTAGTTGCAGCCTTTACCATGATTGGCTCCCTGACCATGCTGGTGCTGGAAAAACAGAAAGATATCCAGGTATTAAAAGCGATGGGCGCTTCTTCCGGCCGGATTCAGGGCATATTTATCAGCGAAGGTTTTTTATTGGCGGGTATCGGAGCCGGGGTTGGCATGGCACTGGCCCTGTTGATCTGCTGGGCCCAGCAAAAATTTGAACTGATCAAACTCGAAGGCGGAAGTTTCGTTATCAATCATTACCCGGTAAAGCTGATGTGGCCTGATTTTCTGCTGGTAAGCGGTACGGTTGTACTGGTTGCTTTCCTGGCCTCCTGGCTTCCTGCCAGAAAAGCCGCTGCTTCGAATATGGAACTCGGTTAATAGTCGCCAAGCGTTTCCGGAAGGTAGGCAAGCGCACACCTGCCCCCATGCCGGTTTTCATCAGAATCACAATGGCCTTGCCTTTCCCGGTGCGAGCGGCATTATTTTTCAGTACCTTAAAAAACAAGGCGGTAAGCAGGAGGCACCATGTACCATCCGAACAATATCACGCCTGATCTGGGAAGCAATTTCCTGTAAACTGGCCATAGGCAAAAAATTGTGAACCTTAGCTAACTTTTTTGCCCCGATCTTTACAAGAGGATAAGACTAAACAGGGCTTTTTTTCGTTTATAGTCTAAACCGGAAACAGCAGCACATGTTTGATATAGTTTTATCACTAACCATCGCATTTACCATAACCTTCCTGGCTATTCCTGTAATCATACGGGTGGCAGCCATGAAGAAGATCTATGATATTCCGGATGAACGAAAAATTCACCAGGGAGCCATTCCGGCCCTTGGGGGATTGGGTATTTTTGCCGGATTTTTATTTTCTGTCCTACTCATCGCCAATTTCCAGGAAAGCAAGAATCTGCAGTTTTTTATGGCAGCTTCGGTGGTCATTTTTTATATGGGATTGAAAGATGATATCATCATTATTTCCCCTGTTAAAAAATTCATCGGCCAGGTACTGGCAGCTTTTATCATCATTTATTATGGTGGCCTGCAGATTCAAAGTATGCAGGGGTTCCTGGGCGTTCAGGCTTTACCCGAGTCTTTCAGCCTGCTGTTTACCTACCTCACCGCCATTGTGGTGATGAATTCATTTAACCTGATTGATGGAGTAGACGGGCTGGCGGGCAGCCTGGGACTCTTATCCACCACGGTATTCGGAACTTATTTTGTGTTGACCGGACATTTGCCCGAGGCGGTTATGGCATTTGCCATGGCCGGAGCACTCCTGGCTTTCCTGATATTCAATTTTCAGCCGGCCAGAATCTTTATGGGGGATACCGGATCCCTGCTGCTGGGACTGGTGAATGCAGTTCTGGTAGTGAAATTTATCAATATTGCCATGGATCCGGACCAGCCATTTGCTGTTCAGGCCGCACCTGCTTTGGGTTTTGGTATTTTGATGGTGCCGCTCCTGGATACGCTTCGCGTTTTTGCCATCCGGATCTTTAACCGGCGTTCTCCTTTTTCCCCGGATAGAAACCATATTCATCACCTGTTGCTGGATCTCGGCCTGTCTCACCGGGCAATTGCGATTACCCTCACTTCCGTTAATGCCCTTTTCATCGGCCTTGGATTTTTCTTTCAACACCTGGGAACCACGGTACTCATGGCGGTCTTTTTTGGAATCTTTTTCAGCATAATCGGACTATTATACCAGGTACGTAAGCGGCGTCCGCAACTATTTGTTGGCCCCTCCAATGAGATCCTCCAACAATCCGGTGGAAAATTGGTGCCGCTGTCGGAAAAACCATTGATGGAAAAGAAATAATTCCATTTCCTTAGTTTTGCCCGAATAATTTTATAGCATGACCGAAGAATTATCCATGATCCTGGACGATGCCAGTGATTCCATGAAAAAAGCGATCAATCACCTGGAAGTGGAGTTGGTTAAGATCAGGGCCGGTAAAGCCAATCCGCAAATGCTGGATGGCATCGTGGTAGATTATTACGGGTCTCCAACGCCTATTGCGCAGGTTGCCAATATTGCAGCCGTGGATGCAAGAACCCTGACCGTTCAGCCCTGGGAAAAAAATATGCTGCAGCCGATTGAGCGGGCAATTATTAATTCGAATCTGGGCATCAATCCGCAGAACGATGGCGTGATGATCCGGATGTTTCTTCCTCCGCTGACAGAAGAACGCCGTAGGGAACTGGTAAAAAAATGCAATGGGGAAGGAGAACATTCCAAAGTTGCGATCCGCAGCATTCGCCGCGAAGCTATTGAGCAAATAAAAAAATTGCAGAAAGATGGCCTGAGTGAGGATGCCGCCAAAGACGCGGAAAAAGAAGTGCAGGAACTGACCGATAAACATATTGCCCTGGTAGAAAAACACCTGGCACAGAAGGAAAAAGAAATTATGGCTGTTTAACCGCTTTGTTTTTGTTCACCAGGTAAACACCTGCCAGGATAATCAGCAGGCAACCGACCTGGGCCAGCGTGATTGATTCACCAAACAGCAATCCCCAACCGATCGCTACAAAAGGTATCCCATAGGTAACCAGGGAAGCGAATAAAGTACCGGCCCTCTTCACCAGCATGTAAAAAATGATGGAGGCGAGGGCCGTTCCCATTACACCAAGTACAACAGATGCACCGGTAGACATCCACCAGGTTCCTGTATCGGTAAGGGTTTCAGGAGTAAAATATCCGGTTTTCCAAAGAATGAAAAGAGAGGGAGGAATCAGGCAGGCAAAGGCAAAAGAGGCAATGCTGACCGAACCTGTTCCTTTCAGGTGACGCGCCACCATATTGACATTGATACCATAACAAAGGGTTGCCAGAATAACCAGCGAGGAATAGGAGAGATAACTCAGCTCCAGTTTACCCCGCACCAGAAATAACAGGCAAAGCCCGAAAAATCCAAGCAGTACACCGGCAATTTTAAGCGCATTGATCTTCAATTGAAAAAACAGCGCGCCAATACTGATCGTAAACATGGGCGTCAGTGCATTCAGAATACCAGCCAGGGAGCTGTCAATTTTTGTTTCTGCAATACAGAAGAAAAATGCAGGGAAAAAACTTCCAAGAAAACCGGAAAGGATCACCAGTCCAATTTTTTCACGGGGTATTTCCCGAAAGGATTTCATGGCCAGGGGCAGTAGAATCAGCCCTGCGCTCAGCATACGGATGGCGGCCACCTGGTAAGCAGAGAGCGCTTCCATACCGGCTTTCATCAGTATAAAGGAACTGCCCCAGATCAGGGCCAAAGCGGCAAAAAGCAACCAGTTCATCAATTTGGGTGACATCCGGCAAAACTCCTGATTCAGGGGTATGTGGAAAAATATTTATCTACTTTTTCCTGTCTTATAGGGTGATATGAAGGAATGATTGGATATTTAAACACACAACCTAAAATCGTTTATTATGGGATTTTTCTCCGACTTTAAAGCATTTGCTACCAAGGGCAACCTGGTGGATGTAGCGATCGGTTTCCTGATGGGTACCGCATTTACGAAACTGGTAGGTTCTTTTACAGAAGGACTTATTGCACCCATACTTGGGCTGATAACCGGTGGAAAGGATTTTTCCAAGATGGCTGTTACTATCAAAAAGGCTCAATTGGATGCCAACAATGCGGTGGTTTCAGAAGCGATCACTTTTAAGTACGGAGCTTTTCTGACCTCTTTACTTGATTTCATTATTGTTGCCTTCGTTTGTTATGTATTTATCAAAGCCATCCTTCGCCGGCCGCCTGTACCAGAAGCGCCTCCGGCAGGACCCACACCTACAGAATCCTTGCTGATGGAAATCCGTGACGAGCTGAAGAAGAAATAAATATTCTTCTATATATATTTGCAAAGGCATTTTGACGTTTTCAAAATGCCTTTTTTTATAAACTAATGAATGAGATGATGACTATGAAAAAAACCATGCTGCTGCTGACCGGCAGTTTTTTACTGGCAGTTTCACTCCAGGCCCAGGACGCAACTGTTTCCGGCCTGAAGAAAGGAGCCGAAAGAGCCACCTATGATGATACCACCTATAAGTACAATGCAAAGGGATGGCGGAAAGGTGGCTTGTTTAACCTGAACCTTGCGCAGGGCAGTGCCCGCAACTGGGCGGCCGGAGCGGAACGTTCCTCCATATCAGTAGCTGGTTATTCCACACTTTTTGCCAATAAGAAAAAGGGGAATTTCTTCTGGGATAATACCCTGGACCTGGGATATGCGGTGCAGCGTACCAGTTCAGTTGGAACCCGGAAGACAGATGATAAAATTGATTTTTACAGCAAAGCCGGACAAAAAATTGATGATCATTGGGCGCTGGTTGGGGTATTCAACCTCCGCACCCAAATGACCGACGGGTACGATTATGATTACCTGGCTAAAGGAATCCGCCGCCGTGTATCTGGCTTGTTTGCGCCTGCCTATATGCTGGTTTCTCCCGGCATTGAGTGGAAGCCAAAGCCATTTTTCAGTATCATGTTTTCCCCCATTTCCGCCCGCTGGGTGATTGTAAGCAATGATCCGTACAGTTATTATTATGAAAATGGAGAAATTCCTCTGCCGGATGGTGGCCAGGAAACTCCGCTGGCTGCGCTTTATGGCGTAAATCCCAACCGGAAAGTTGCTTTTGAAGCAGGTGCATACCTGTCGGCCAATTTCTTTAAGGAAGTGGTTAAAAATGTGACTTATAAAACCAGGCTCGACCTGTTCTCCAACTATGCCGGCAAGCGGGATCCTATCACCGATGCAAAAATTGGCGCGCAGCCTAAAAATATTGACGTATTCTGGACCAATTCCATTGCCATGAAAGTGAATAAATTTCTCAGCGTCACATATAATTTTGATTTGATATACGATGATGACGTGAAGCAATTCGGTCCGAATGGAGATTCCCCCGGTACCCAGGTTAGATCCCTGCTGGGTGTGGGGTTATCGGCAAAATTTTAAGTTTCGTATCTTTCGCGCTTCCCGGATTTCCCGGGAAGCTTAATTTTTGTGAAGTATGGCCGCGCAGCAACCCTCGTACCAGATCAAACTGCCGCAGTTCGAAGGACCCTTTGATCTGCTGTTGTTCTTTATTGAGCGGGATGAACTGGATATCTATAATATTCCCATCACCCGGATCATCAATGATTTTCTGAATTTCATCCACGGCCAGGAAAAACTCAATATTGAATTATCGAGTGAATTCATTCTGTTTGTATCAACCCTGATGCGGATCAAGGCGAAAATGTTATTGCCCCGTAAAGAAATTGATGCGCAGGGAAATGAAATCGATCCACGGCAGGAACTGGTGGACAAATTACTCGAGTACCGGAAGTATAAGCAGGCATCCGCTGAACTCACAGAAATGGAAGCCGTTCGCATGTTGATGGTGAAGCGTGGAAATGCACACAAGGAATTAAGTAATTTGGGGGAAGAAGCCAGTGAAGGATCCGAGATCCAGCAGATAACACTTTTCAAACTGATGAAGTCGTTTGAGAAAGTGATGCAGAAAGTGTATGACCGGAACAACAAGCCGGTGCATACCGTAGTGCAGTACAATTATACCATGGAAAAAAGCAGGGAGAATGTCCTGGAAATTTGTCGCGCTAAGAAAACCATGAGCTTTGAAAAACTCTTTGAGGTTTGTGATAACCGCATTCACGCCATCTTTACCTTCCTGAGTATGCTGGAACTGGTACAGCAGAAATACATGCGTCTGATTGTTGGCGAAGGCCGCAATAATTTCATTGTGGAATGGAACGAAGAACGCGAGGAGGATGAATTTTCCTTTCCCATGTTTGAGTAGTTAGCATTAATAGATCAGCACTACAGTCCCTTTCCGAACAAATTTCTCATTATTGGCACATCGCAGTTGCAGGTAATAAACATAGGTGCCTGCTGGTTGCGGGTTACCGTTCACACGCCCATCCCAGGCAACACCAGGGGAACCTGGCACAGCATTTTTCACTTCATGAACCAGCTGTCCAAATCGATTGTAAATCTGGAATGATTCTACTTCATTAATTCCAGGTGCGATAAACTGAAAACGATCATTTTTCCCATCCGCATTAGGCGTAAAGGCATTTGGAATGGCAATTTTATCTTCATTGCATCCTATGATCAGTTTAATTTCATCCGATGCAGTACAGCCATTGCTGTTGCTAACCTCCAGTTTGTAAACAATATCATTTACCGGGAGCGCTACAGGATTCGGACAATCTGAACAATTCAGGTAATTGGCCGGGCTCCATTTCCACCTGGTTACATCCTGGCTTGTTGTAGTGTTCAATGAAACCGGGTTGCCTGCGTAGGTACTGATATCTGGTCCGAGTTGAACCTGAGGAAGCGGATATACTTCGATTGTAATGTCCCTTTCTTTTACAAAACATCCTGCCTGTCCTTCTGTTCTGACAGTATATCGGGTTGTTTGTACTGGCCTGGCTACCGGAGTGGGACTTGTAACAGCGCTTAATCCCTCTACGGATCCGATTCATTGGTAAGAAGCTGCTCCGGCTACTTTAATAGGAACCGATGCCCCCAGACATATACCGGTATCAGGAGAAACCGTGAGTTCATAGTCTGGTATAACAGTGATGCTTACCTGTTTTTCTGTGATGCATCCTTTATCGGATCTACCTTTGACAGTATAAATGCCTGTCTGGGCAGGAGTAATCAGGGCGGCAGCCGGATTGGATTGATCTATATCTGTTGCCGGAGACCAGTTATAATCACTCGCGCCGGATGCCGTAACACGAATAGATTCACCTTTACAAATATCCAGTTTGGAGGAAGAAACCTGTAAATCAGGAAGTGGGCTGACAAGGATTGTTTTTTCTGCACGGTGAATACAGGATTGATTAATCGTATACAATTCAATCAGGTAGTTGCCGGCAGGATAGAGCAGGCGATCAGGGTTTTGCTGGCGACTGGTTTGTCCATTCCCAAGATTCCAGTTCCAGGCCAGACCAGCAGCCTGTGCGCTGGTTTCGAATTGAACAGGTTCATCGGCGCATACATTATCGGGGCCATTGATGCTGCCTCTGATCAATTGATCAATAGTAAAAGATTTGCTAACTGTTTGCCGGCAACCCAGTGGAGATTGTACGGAAAATTGTATGTTTTTTACACCAGTGGATGAATAATTAAAAGCAGGAATTCGATCGGTGCTGAATTGGGTGACAGCTGAACTGCCAAGGTCCCATTGATAGGTTAACGCATAACCGGCCTGCTCTGCCACACTGGTGATTGAAGGCGTTAGCAGGATGGTATTGTTTTCACAAAACCGGTCAGGATTTTCATTCAATGAAATAGACAGACTGTCAATTATGATGCGGTTCGTTGTTTCGGCCAATTGCCGGCAACCTGCAGCATCCATAACAAGCAATGTGGGTTTGTATATTCCGGATGTTCTATAAGCGTGGAGAGCAGTTGGACTATTGTTCGTCAGCACGCTGCCATCTCCAAAATCCCATGCATAAATCAGTCCTTGCCCGCTTGTTTTAAGCTCAACCTGCTGTGCGGTACAACCGGACCAGTTATCTGCATCCAGATCAGCTTTGGCCATTCCCTGTACCTCAACAGAATCAATGCCCCGGATCGTATCCCCATTCGGGAAAATGGCTTCCATGGTAATATAAAATTTCCCGGGGTTATGATAGCTATGTGAAGGCGCTGTAATGTTTTCTGATCGGGACCCATCTCCGAAATTCCATTTCACCGTAGCATTTCCCTGTACAGTTGCATTAAAGTTTACAACCAGTGGAGGACAACCGCTGTTTTTTACAAAGCCGGTCTCCAGTGCAAATGCAGCATTCTGATTTTTAACCACTATCGTATGTTCAGCTGTATCGGAACAGGATTGATCTGTAAAATCTGCAATTAATCGTATGGTATAAGTGCCGGAATTGTTGAACCTAAAGGAGGAATTAGTTTCAGTTGAATATTGATTCCCGTTAACAAACCATCTGTATTTTACTTCTTTCGTTTCGGAAAACTGTGTTTGATTATGAAAGTTTACCGTAGAACCAGGTTCAACAACAGCGTTTTCTGATACAAACGCAGCTGTTAAAAAAGCATCTAATGAAAAACCAAAACTCATTGATGAAATACAACCGTTTGCATCTTCCACTTCTAGATAGCCTCCATTTAAACCATAGCTCGGAATATAGGATGGTTTGTAATTGAATGTTCCGCCTGAAGTATGTTCAATTCTATCCGGTAAATTCCAGGTCCATCTGACAATCGGAACATTATCTGTAATTAAAGAGGAGTCTGATAAAATAACAGATCCTTTACTACAATCCGTTTCTACAACATATGGGTATGCTTTTGGTCCATTTACTTTTATGGTAACATAATTGGTGGTATCCAGGCAGCCAAAATGGGTGGATTTCACTATAACCCTGAAAGGATGAGCCCCTCGTTTATCTCCATCCATTGAAAAATACATATTCACATGAGGTCTTTCATAATCACCACCGAGTCCATTCAGTGGCCTTGATCCGTCTTCATATTCAGCCTTAAAAAATGAATAATGTTCATTGCCATAATAAAAAGGATTGTACTCCAACTGATCAACAACTCCTTTAACACGTTCCTTTCCATAATTACATACTTCTGTCTGATCAACACTAAATACTGGTTGCTGCTTTAACAAGACATATACAGTTATAGAGTCTTTGACAAAACAATCCCCATTACGTGTAGTAAGAACAGCATTATAGGTTCCGGTTTTGGTATAGGTATGTTGAATGGTTGGTGTATATATTGAGTAGGAGGTAGAAGTTCCATCTCCAAAATCCCAGGTCCAGAATTCAGACTGCCTGCTACTGTCTGTAAAGGTTACCAATCCTCTTGTACCATCGCAGGTGTTTTCGTATTTATGAATTTTTGTAAAAGAAGGTTTTACACGTACGGCAGCCGGAATAAAAACTGTATCCCAGCAATAATCTTTGATTACCTCAATTTTGATGGAATAAGTACCTTCCTGCTCATATTTATGTGTCATTACATGGCTGAATGAATTAAGACCTGAACTACCAGTGCTAAGGTGGGAGCCATCACCAAAATCTACCTGCCAGCTAAAAGGATGCCCTATTGCACTTCCTTCAAGTTGTATGGGTGTATTCCCACAAATCTCATTACCTGTTAATAACTTTGCTGTGAAGGAGGGTTTGGGTGAAATATAGATATTTCCATAGGTTGTAGTTCCCGTGCAGCCTTCAGCTGTTTTGTATTCAAGCGTAACTGCATGTTGCCCGGATTGGTTGAAATGATGAGTTGGCCTGCTGTCAGTTTGCACAGTATTGTCTGGGAAAATCCATTTGTAATCAATAATCTCCTGGTTGGCAACCGCCATGAATTGAAATCCAACTCCTTCGCATCCCTGTACATGGTATGGTTCCTGAGAATCCTGATGCAACACGATAATTCTTGCAACAGGATCTTCAACGAATACTGTCGCCTGTTTTTCCACGCTGCAACCGTTTGCTGCAATTGCATTCAGGTTAACAGCTGTATGGTTGCTTTGAGGTATTGTAAAACTGTGTGTTTTCCCGGTTCCGGCAACAGGTTGCGGAGGCCAGCCAATTCTCCACTCCCAGGAAATTGCCGATGAGCTGGTATCTTTTAATGTTACATCAACAGGTGAGCCACATTCTGTATTTTTTTCAATTACTATTTCACCAATATCCGGAGTTGTCTGAATCGTAAATGTTTTGAAGGTTGTATCCAGGCAGGTTGGTGAATATTTATTGATCATTCTGATCGTGTAGCTGCCGGACGAATAAAAGTAATACTTTGTTATGCTATCTTCTCCTGCAACAGAAGGATCGAGCCCTGGTATATTCCAATTTGTAAAAGCCGGAACGATGGCGCTTGCGTTCCTGAAACTGACTATTGTGTTGGTGCAAAAAGGAGGAATTGCTTCAATTTCAGGTTTCAAACCTCCAGCAGTGATGAACCTCGTTTTATTTACTGTGATGGCACAACCTTCAGCAGTTGTTACCTGTAATGAAACATTGTATTGCCCAGGATTCAGGTATTTATGAAGCGGCTCAGCTTCTGTTGAATTGCTCCCATCTCCAAATGACCAATAGTATGTCAGATCCGTGCCATTACTGGTTTTGTTTATGAATTGAACGGGTTTATTAAGGGAACAAAGTATACTATCCGGGCTTGTAAAATCAACTATTGGAGATTCAATAACATTCACCAGTGAATCCTTTCTGATTTTTGTCTGGCAACCCCATTCGTTGGTGGCCACCAGGCTTACTGCATTGAACTGCCCAAAATTGTACCGGTGCTGTATTTCAGTGGTGCCCGCAACTTCCTGAACTATACCATCACCAAAATCCCAGAAGTAGGCATAACCGTTCGTGTTTTCTCCGGTTGCCGGCTCCACCTCAAATCTAACATCCAACGGAGCACAGCCTTTCAGTGTATCTGCGCTGAAGTTGACAGCAGGTGCCGGGTGAATCACCAGTTTGACTTCTTTTGACTGGGTTTGGCCGTTTTCCCGCAGGGTTAGCCGAACTGTATAAGTTCCTGGTAAAGTGTAAATGGTT
>CAZJNY010000101.1:11847-12488 GCA_964547405.1 uncultured Flavihumibacter sp.
GCATCCCGTTCAAAAGAAGTATTCCCGTTTCCAAACGACCATTCAAATTGGGTAGTTGCTGTAATTGGAGTGGACGTGTTTTTAAACTCTGCTATAAAAGGAGCGCATCCTTCCAATGTCTTTGTTGTAAAATCTGCTTTTAGCTGTGCTTCGGAAAGCTGACTGCTTAACAGCAGATAGAATATTAAACAGAGGCTGCGAAAGTATAGGTTAAGGTGCTTCAAACAATGTCTTCTTGCGGTCCAAGATAATTAGAGAAGAACGTATTTGCAAGTGTGTCTTTATATTATTGATAAATGTAAAGTAAGGGTGGTTTTTTCTCCGACTGAATCCTGGCGTGCAGCCCTTTCATAAAGAGGGGTGACACCGCAGGGCATCCATCGCTCTGGCAAATGGCCTTTGGATGCACAGGTTGTTCAGGTACACATTCCATCGCATGTAATACCACGTAGCGCGCATAGGCATTGTTGTTGGTTGCTGATAAACCATGCAACTTATAGGCAAGCCCGAATTTGCCCTGATAGGAACCTCCAACTTTGTAAATGCCCAATGAGGTACAGCCACTCCCGATTTTGTTGGAATAGGATCTGCCATAAAGCCATAGTTTATTACAACGGCCATGGGTTACCAGTCCGGTTTTT
>CAZJNY010000102.1:0-4750 GCA_964547405.1 uncultured Flavihumibacter sp.
ATTACAACCGGAATTTATAATTAAACATAAACTCAACTGCAATGAAAAGAACAACAGTTCGAATGCTTTTGCTATTGTTTCTGAGTGTATTCTCGGCATATGCCTTCGCTCAGGAAAAAAGGACGGTGACAGGTACCGTTCAGGATGAACAAGGAGCTCCCATTTCAGGGGCTACTTTTGTCGTTAAAGGAACCCGCGCCGGAGGTGCAACCGACGGGCAGGGTGGATTTCTTATCAGTTTGACTTCTGATGGCACATTGGTTTTTAGTGCTGTAGGGTATCTGTCAAAAGAGGTACCAACTGCAGGTAAAAATGAAATCATTGTGGTTCTTCAAAAGGATGAAAAGAGCCTTGATGAAGTAGTTGTAACCGGTTTCGGTGTGAAAAAACAAACCCGCAAACTGGCTTATGCTGTTACTGAAATTAAAGGTGATGAGATCGTTCGTGCCAACAATGCCAACGTTGTGAATGCACTACAAGGTAAGGTTGCTGGTGTGATGATCAACCAGGGAGCTAGTGGCCCTCAGTCCAGTTCCAGGATCCGTATCCGTGGTAACTCTTCTTTCTCTACCAATAACACGCAACCTCTGGTTGTATTAGATGGTATTCTGATTGAACCCGGTACAACTGGTAACGATTCCTGGGGTGAGAATCCTGATTTTGGTAACATTATGAAGAACCTGAACCCAGACGATTATGAAAGTGTAACAGTTCTGAAAGGAGCTGCTGCAAGTGCACTTTATGGTTCTAAAGCACAAAACGGTGTACTTCTGATCACCACCAAAAAAGGAACAGCCAAAAAAGGTCTTGGTCTGAGTTTTTCTCATACTGAATCTTTCGATAAAGCCTATCGTTTGGTTGATCTCCAGAATCAATACGGCGGTGGTATCAATCCAACATTTGAAACTGATGCAGATGGTAATCGCATAATCGATATCGCAAATGCTGCCTACTTCTCTGGTGGATATTCCTTTGGTCCTAAGTTCGATGGACAAATGGTGAAGGAAGCTGACGGTCGTATGATAAAGTACCAGGCGAATGATCCACTGGATTATTTCCAGACTGGTAAATTCATCAATTCCAACGTAGCTGTAGAAGGTGGAAATGAAAAGACAACTTTCCGTCTATCTTACAGTAACCTGTTTAACAACAGTATCATGCCCAATAATGATCTGAAGAGAAACAGTTTTACTCTGAGAGCTACTCACAAAGTTTCCAATGCGGTTTCAATAGATGCAAGTGTTAACTACACCAACACGAAATCTAAGAACCCGGTTCGTCAGGGTAGCCGTAACAACCCTCTCTTCGCATTTACTTACTATATGCCAAGACATGTGGACATCGGATACTATGCCAAAAACTATGTCAATCAAACTGCAGGTGGTTACCTGGGTAGTCAGAATGCAAATTTGAATGATCCCTATCGTTTAGGTTCTCTGTTCTTTGGTCTGTATGAAGACAATCGCGAGCGCACAGAAAACAATATTCTTGCGAATATTGATGTGAATGTAAAACTGAACTCCTGGTTGAGTGCGCTTGTAAGAACAAACACCAATTACTATACTGATTTTTATGAAAGAAAAGCATTGGGTAGTGGTGTTGGTTTTGCAGGTGGTACATATCAAATTTCACAAAACAATTGGCAGACCTTCCGTATTCAGGCATTGTTGAATGGTCAAAAAGATCTGTCTGATGACTTTAGCACTTCTTTCTCTGTAGGTGGTGAAACATTCCGTAACATCGGTGGAATGTATAACAACTCATTTACAGCAGGTGGTCTGAAAATTCCCGGATTGTTCGCTATTAATAATTCCATCAACCCTGCACAAACTGAAGCTTACCCGGCTGCGGGCAGAAGAACGGATGCGGTTTATGCTTATGGTGATTTGACCTGGAGAGATCAGTTGATTTTGAACTTCAGTGCCCGTAATGACTGGTCTTCTACGCTGACTTATAGAGATGGATCTGGCGATCATTCCTATTTCTATCCTAGTGTGGGTCTTGCTTGGGTATTCTCTGAAATGGAATCAGTTAAGAACTTCTCCGCTTTATCCTTCGGTAAGTTGAGAGGAGCTATTTCCTGGACAGGTCTGGATGCTGATCCACAATACACAAACAGAACCGGTTATTATGGTTTATTAGGTACATTTAATAATGCATCTAATGGAAATCAGTCTGTATACGGTTTTGATGGAAATACCTTAGGTAATATGAATCTGAAAAACCAGCTCACACGTGAAATTGAATTCGGTGCTGACCTGCGTTTCTTCAATAACAGACTTGGCTTGGATGTGGCATGGTATCGTAAGAATACCTACAATCAGATCTTTAACCTAGCTGCTCCTTCAGAAAGCGGAATTAGTTCAAGAGCTGTTAACGGAGGTGAGGTACAAAACCAGGGAATCGAAGTATTGCTTACTGCAACACCGGTTAAAACTAAGAACCTTACCTGGAACTCTACATTCACTTTTACCAGAAATAGAAACAAAATCATTTCAATCGGGCCTGGTGTAACTTCTCTTGACCTGGAACTGGCTTTCGGAGCTGATGTGGTAGCTAAGGCGGTTGCCGGTGGTGATTATGGTACTGTTGAAACTGGTTTTGCTTATGCAACTTACCAGGCGAAAGATGGCAATGGAAATCCGGTTGCACATTCTGCAAATGGCCAACGTGTAATTGGTAGCCCCAGCTTTGGCTCAACAGGTGGTTACTATACTTATATGCGTCTGCAAGACTATAATGGTACCAGAAAAGTATTGGGAAGCATTATGGAAAAATTCCTTGCTAGCACAGTACAAACTGTTAACTATAAAAACTTTGTATTCAATGTACAACTGGATGCAAAAATCGGAGGTTTGATGGCATCTGCTACTCACCAGTACGGTTCTGCAAATGGTTCATTCAAGAATTCATTGTTTGGACGTGACCAGGAATCAGGTGGTGTTGCTTATACAGATGGAAATGGTGTTACTCGTTATGATGGTATTATTCCTGATGGTGTGTTGAATGATGGTATTACTGCAACCAATTCAAACGGCCAGGTAGTTGACCTCGGCGGTATGACTTATGCTGAAGCTGTTAATCAGGGGCTACTGCAGCCAATTCCTGCCTATGCATACTACGAGAACTTGTCTCAGTGGGCCTCCGGTATTCGTGAGTATTCTGTTTTTGAAAACTCATGGGTGGCAGTTCGGGAAGTTTCTCTTGGTTACAACCTTCCAAAGACACTGATTAGCAAAGTGAAAATGACTAATCTGAGAGTTGGAATTACGGGTCGTAACCTTGGATACCTGTATACAACTACAAAAGGTGGTGTGAATCCTGAAAGTATCTACAGTAACCGTGCAGCAGCATTTGCTGAATACGGAGGATATCCCTGGGTTAGAAGTCTCGGATTCAATATCAATGCTACCTTCTAAAGTTTTAATCTAAACTTTTACAAGAAAATGAAAAATATAAAGAAAATATCGGTAGGTCTTTTAATGGGAGCAACGGTATTGGCTACTTCCTGTAAAAAGGAAGCCTTCGTTGAAGCGAATATTGCGCCAAATATTTTGTATGAATTAAACCCTCAAGACCAATTTCTGAAAGCGTCAATCGCTACTCAGAACGACTTTGAATATTACTACGATGTTTATAGAAAATTAAACTACTGGCTGCAGTACACAACTCCTTCTGCAGGTAATGGTGCAAACTTTAACCTGCCCAGCGCGCAGTTTAATTATCGCTATGGTAATTTTTATAACAACATCGGGAATGCTTTGATGGATGCTATTAAAATCATCGAAAGCAAACCTTCAGAAGAGCAGCCAAATTATGCACAGATTAAAGCATTGTCTGAAATCCTGCTTGCATACTACGCGTTCTACACCAGTGATATCAATGGTAGTATTCCTTTTTCCGAAGCTTTTCAGGCTCGTTACGGGGGAACACTAACTCCAACATTTGATACTCAGGAGCAGATTTTTGATCAGGTTGATAATATGGTGAAAGCCGCTGTGGCTTCTCTTAAGGCAAACACATCCAATCAGGTTGCTGTTGGCAACAATGATCCATTCTTCAACGGAAACATCACTAACTGGATCAAGACTGGGAATGCTCTTCGCCTTAAAGTTGGACTTCGTCTAATGAAGCGGAATCCTTCGAAATTGGCTGCTATAGCCAACGAGGTATTTGCTGAAGCAGATCAGATGTCTTCCATTGCAGATTCCTGGATGTTAAAAACAGGTCCTTCTTATGCTAATGCAACAGGTAACTGGAACCCTAGTGGTTTTCTTGCTGGAAAGCCAGTAGTAGATTTCATGAAGTCAAAAGATGATCCCAGACTACGTATTTACTATCGTCCTAATAAGGACCAGGATTATGTTGGTAGCTGGACTAGTCCCGACGATACAAAAATTCCTGCTAATGCATCATTGTATCAGGAAGACAGTTCTTTCTCCGAACTGCAGCACAGAATCTTTGCACCCAACCACAGTTATGGAACTGCAGGAGATGGTTCTGCCTTCTTCCCCATGCTGACATATGCTGAGTATTGTTTCATTCGCGCTGACCTGGCTGCCCGTGGTATTGCCGGTTCAAATGCAGAAACCTGGTATAAAAACGGTATCATGGCATCCATTGATCTGTACAATCAGCAGGCTAAACTTGCAAAAGTTCCTGAATATGTTGAGGTGACTGCTGCAGAGAAAGATGCTTACTACGAAGAAGTTGGAGTTAAGTATGATCCTGCCAAGGCTACTGAACTGAT
>CAZJNY010000102.1:4850-6000 GCA_964547405.1 uncultured Flavihumibacter sp.
GGTCCTGGCGATGCGTTCGGCCGAGTTTGGTGGGATAAACAATAAATCTCTATAAGCAATAAAACCCCGAGCCAATGGTTTCGGGGTTTTATTCTTTCTGGAAGGACTGTCCTTCAAAGTTTAGTACTTTGTAGTATGAAAGGTGGAATTCTTGTAGTGTTTTTTTTCCTTATTTGTATGGTGCCATTTACAATGGGCCAAACCAAGTTGCTGTCTCCGGACTTCACTGCTCTACAAAAATTTAATAAAAAACTACTAAGTGAAAGTAAAATGTCGCTGTTTGTATTTCTTTCAACTGAATGCCCGCTTAGTAAAAACTATTCTGTAGTTATTCAGAAAATTTCGGATGAATTTATACAGGATCTGCAAGTTACTGCTATCATTCCCGGATCCACTGATTCAAAAAAAGAGGTAGAGGCTTTTGCACGAAAATACAAGCTTACGTATCCGTTTTTGATTGATAAAAAAATGATTGTAGTTCACGCGGTGAAGGCTACTACCACTCCGGAAGTTGTGTTGATATCTCCCAAAGGAGAGCTTATTTACAAAGGGGCTATTGACGACTGGGCTGTTGATCTCGGTAAAAAAAGAAACAAACCAGACCAGGAGTATTTGAGGAATGCTATTATACAGGCTAAATCCGGGTTTCCCGTGCTGGTGAATTATAATGAGCCGGTCGGTTGTCTGATTAATGATTTTTAATTGAGATTCAGTTTATGTTGAAGAAAGTTTTGTTTGGCATTTGTTGCTGTATTGGGATTGCAATTTCTGCTGTTGCTCAATCTCTGACCTATGTTAAAGATATTGAGCCTATCATCTCCCTGAATTGTACGCCCTGCCATAAACCAGGTGAAGCTGGACCGTTTACGCTTACTTCTTATCAGGATGTTGCAAAGCGTGCAAAATTTATAAAAGACGTGGTTCAAAGTGGTTATATGCCACCCTGGAAGGCGGATAACAGTTATGTGCATTTTGCAAATGATCGTTCCTTATCTGAAGCAGATAAAAACAAAATAATTTCCTGGGTGGATAATGGAGCCCCGCAAGGCCAGGTTTCCAAATCTGGCAAGCAGGTTTCAGAGCAGCTCATAACCGGTACCGCCTATCCCCGTAAACCTGATCTTACATTACAAATGGAAGACAGCTTTAC
>CAZJNY010000102.1:6100-12448 GCA_964547405.1 uncultured Flavihumibacter sp.
GTTCATATTCCGGATTGGGATTTTCGCTGGCAGGAAATCTACCAGTTTAAATCACCTGTCAAAATTCCAAAAGGTTCTGTTGTCCGATTAGAATGTGAATATGATAATACTACGGATAATCCTTTCAACCCAAACAGTCCACCTAAAAATATTTTCTCCATGGGCGATATGAAAACCACCGACGAAATGATGACACTTATGATGATTTTTGCTCCTTACAAGCCCGGAGATGAAAAACTAAAACTTGATTAACTGCCAAATCGTGAACTGCTTATTTCGATTATTGCTGCCTGTTAGTATATTGTTTTTACTGCTTTCCAACCAAACAATCGGACAGCAAGGCGGCTCCCTTTTTAAAGAAAAAGATCCTCAACAAAGCGGTCTTCTATTTACCAATCAGGTTACTGAGTCAGACAGCCTACATGTATTCCGTTATGAATACCTGTACAATGGTTCCGGTGTAGGAGTGGGCGACTTCAATAACGACGGCCTCGAAGACCTGTTCTTCTCCGGTAATCAGGTATCCAATAAATTATTTCTTAATAAAGGCAGGCTTCAATTTGAGGATATCACGTTAGCAGCCGGTGTTAAAGGAAACGGAACCTGGTCAACAGGTATAACCGTGGCTGATGTAAATGCAGATGGCCGACTTGATATTTATGTTTGCCATTCCGGAAGGTACAGCGACTCGCTTCAGCTAAGAAATGAGCTTTTTATCAATGAAGGAATTCAAAACGGAAAACCTTTTTTTAAAGAACGTGCGATTGAGTTTGGAGTAGATGCAGCCGGAACCCAATCAACGCATGCTGTTTTCTTTGATTACGACCTGGATGGCGATCTCGACATGTTCCTGCTCAATCACTCCAATCATACCTATAACCCTTTTCTGAATACCAGGAAAACAAGAGCTACTCCCAATATGGCTTTTGGAAATCGATTATTCCGCAATAATGGCAATAATAATTTTGAAGACGTTACCCTGAAAGCCGGTATCATCAATCACGGGTTGAACTTTGGCCTGAGTGTCACCGTTAGCGATCTGAATAACGACGGCTGGCCGGATCTCTATACCACCAGCGACTATACCGAAAAGGATTGCCTCTATATCAACAACCGCAACGGAACATTTTCAGAACAGGTGGAAAAATCTATGGGGCATATTTCCAAGTATTCCATGGGCGCGGATATTGCAGATATTAACAATGATGGATGGGCAGATATTTTTACACTGGATATGTTGCCAGAAGACAATCACCGCCAGAAAATGCTGAAAGGGCCGGATGAATATGATCAGTACAACCTTTTACGCGATAGCGGATATTTCAAACAACAGATGCGAAACATGCTGCAACTGAACCGTGGCATTGATCAGTTTGGGCAACTTCGGTTTTCGGAAATCGGGCAGCTGGCCGGACTCTCCAACACCGATTGGAGCTGGTCTGGTTTACTCGTAGATTTTGACCTGGATGGATGGAAAGATGCTTTTGTTAGCAATGGCTACCTGCGCGATTATACCGATATGGATTTTATGAAGTATACGGTGGCGGAAGCAAGAATTGAAGCAGCAAAAGAAGGCCACCAGGTGTTTCAGACCCATTCACTAGTGAAAAAAATGCCTTCTAACAAACTGAAGAACTACCTGTTCCGTAACAATGGTGGTATCAGTTTTACGAATACAACTCAGGCCTGGGGCATGGAATCGGAAAGAATCTCTAACGCTGCCGCATACGCGGATCTCGATAATGACGGGGATCTTGATTTGATCGTTGTCAATAATAATGATCCGGTTCAGTTGTTTGAAAACAGCTCAATGAATGCACCTGGAAAAAATTATTTTGCCATTGAATTAACAGGAGCTGGGGCCAACCCTTTTGCCATCGGAGCAAAAGTGGAGGTTATTTCTTCTAACGGTCTGCGACAGCTGCAGGAATTATATCCTGTACGTGGTTACCAGTCTTCCCAGTCTTACAGGCTTCTGTTCGGTATTCCTGCAGGTACTACCATTGATACGCTGCATGTCCGTTGGCCAGATCGTTCTGTTACCACCAAATCCGGGCTTCCGGTAAATCAGCTTTACCAGCTCCGGCAATCCGATGGTGCAGTCAAAAAGGCGCAGGCTATTCCGCTTCCCAAAAAATCCTGGATGGAAGATATCACAGATGCTACCAGCATCAAATTCAGGCACCAGGAAAATGAATTCATCGACTTTAAAGATGAAACACTTCTTCCCTATATGTTGTCGCGGATGGGTCCAGCCCTTGCTTCGGCAGATGTTAATGGTGACGGTTTGGAAGATTTCTTCATCGGTACCCCTATCGGACAGGTTGCTGCTTTGTTCATTCAAAAACCTAATTACAAATTTGAACTGGTTCCGGGGCCCTGGGCGAGCGATAAGGAATCAGAAGATGTACAGGCGGCTTTTTTTGATGCAGATGGTGATGGCGACCAGGATTTATATCTGGTAAGCGGTGGCAATGAATATGCTTCCGAATCTCCTGAATACCAGGATCGGTTATACATTAACGATGGTAAAGGCGGATTCTCCAAATCAGCCACAGCTTTACCAGCTATGGTAAGTCCCAAACAGGCACTGGCCATTGCGGATTTTGACAAAGATGGCGACCCTGATATCTGGGTAGGAGGGATGTACCAGCCCGGATCTTTCCCAATGGCAGATCGTTCCTATCTGCTCAGGAATGACAGCAAAAACGGAGTGGTGAAATTTACGGACATCACCCCTGAATATGATTTCCTGATAAAACCGGGAGCAGTTACATCGGCTCAGTGGACGGATACTAACGGAGATGGATACCCTGAGTTGTTACTTGCAGGAGATTGGATGCCCGTAAAACTGATCGATAATCAGAAAGGAAAGCTAGCGCTAAGTAAAGTTCAACTTCCGGATGATCTTTCCGGATGGTGGCGTTCCATCACTCCCGCAGATCTGGATGGTGACGGTGATATGGATTTTATCCTGGGTAATGCAGGCACCAACCTGCAGATCCGCGCCAGTAAAGCTGAACCGGTTGAATTATTTACCGCCGATCTTGATCAGAACGGAACACTTGATCCGATTCTTACGCACTATATCAATGGTAAATCTTTTCCGATTGCCTCAAGAGATGAATTATTGGAGCAGGTGGTTCCCCTGCGAAAGAAATTTGTGTACTATAAAGATTACGCAGATGTAACAGTGGATGGAATTGTTCCGGCATCCATGAAGAAAAAACTTCATCGCCTGGAGGTCAATAATTTTGCCTCCGGAATTCTCTGGAATGAAGGCAGTAAGCCCTGGCAGTTTACCGAATTGCCGGCAATGGCGCAGGTATCTTCTTTGCAGGCAGCTCTTGTGCTCGACTGGAATAAGGATGGTCGCAGGGATATTTTTGTCGGAGGAAATTTTGAAGGATACCGGGTCCAGTTCGGTCAGTCAGATGCCAGTTATGGACAACTCCTGGAATCTTCCGGTAACCGTAGCTTTAATGCGGTTCCCCTTATGCAAACCGGCGTGTTTTTAAAAGGAGAACTGCGTCAAATGAAATTGTTGAATACAGCAACCGGTTCTCCCTTGCTGGTGGTTGCCACCAATAATGGTCCCGTTCAGGTTATAAAAATCAATCCCTAATGAGGCGGATCGCATTACTTATTGTCGTATTGATGGCAGGCTTTTCCTCCTTCGCCCAGCCCGGGAAAACAGCAGATGCCGCTGCACTCCATAAAGCGCAGGATTACCTTACTGAAATTATTGTACACGATATCTTTTCTCCGCCTGTTGCCAGCAGAATTTACCTGTACCCGCATATTGCCGTTTATGAAACCCTGGTAGCAACAGCAGCAGGCAATTCATCTTCCTTTGCGGGCAGGCTTGCTCATTTCCCGCAAATACCTAAGATAAAGGAACCGGTAGATCCGGTGATCGCCAGTCTGGAAGCTTTCCGGATAACGGGACGCCAGTTGCTGTTTTCGGAAGCACGCTTTTCGGATTCCATTCAGTTGTTGATACAGGCTCAGCTAAAAGCGCGTAAAGCAGAAAATCGTCTAGCTGCCTCACTTCAGGCAGGAAAGCAGGTGGCCGACAGCATCATTGCCTGGGCAGCCAAAGACCGGTACAAAGAAACCAGGGCCATCCGTCGCTACCAGTTAAAGAAAACTCCCGGCTCCTGGTTGCCAACTCCTCCTGGATATATCGCGGCCATTGAACCCCATTGGAAACAGATCCGCTGCCTTACACTGGATAGCGCTGCTGTTTTCAGGCCCCAAACCGCCACCATATTTTCAATCGAGCCCGGAACCCCTTTCCACAAAGAAGCCCTGGAGGTTTACACGGTCTGCACTTCCTTAACTGATGAACAGAAAGCGATTGCCGCTTTCTGGGATTGTAATCCCTTCCATATAACCATGCAGGGCCACCTGAATTTCGCCACCAAAAAGATTAGTCCCGGTGGCCACTGGATGCAGATTGCAGGCCTTGCCAGCCGTATGAAATCCGAATCCATCAGCCAGGCTTCCACTGCCTATGCTCTAACCGCCATCGCCATCTTTGATGCCTTTATAAGCTGCTGGGAAGAAAAATACAACAGTCAGTTGATCCGTCCGGAAACCTATATAAACAGCCATATCGATGAAAGCTGGCGCCCGCTGTTGCAAACTCCTCCCTTCCCGGAATACCCCAGCGGACACAGTGTGGTTTCGGGAGCAGCAGCCACTGTACTGACAAAATTATATGGCGATAATTTTGCATTTGTGGATGATACCGAGCGGCCATATGGACTACCCGACAGATCCTTTCCCTCCTTTAGTAAAGCCAGTGAAGAAGCTGCCATTTCCCGGCTGTATGGCGGCATCCATTACCGGCCGGCCATTGTAAACGGCCTGGAGCAGGGTAGAAAGGTAGGGGAACAGGTAGTAAAGCGCCTTAAACTCTGATTCGCAGAGGTCCGGAGTTTTAACTTTTACCTTTTGGCTTTTGAATTAAATAAGCTACCTTTGCCGTCCGTTTTACTATATTCGGATAGCTATCTGGGAATTGTACAATATGGCCATTAAGTTGTAAATTCCTAATTATCAGTGCATAAGACTTTAAAACCGGTTTAAAATACATATGTCTTCAACTAAACAGAACACCAGGATCAACTTTGGTAAGATCAAACACCTCGCTGAAGCTCCTGACCTGCTGGAAGTGCAGATTCAATCGTTTAAAGACTTCTTTCAATTAGAAACCACTCCCGACAAACGTAACAACGAAGGCCTGTTTAAGGTGTTCAAGGAGAATTTCCCGATCACCGACACCAGGAACATCTTCGTGCTGGAGTTCCTTGATTATTTCATCGATCCTCCCCGTTACACGATTGAAGAGTGTATGGAACGCGGCCTTACCTACGCGGTTCCCCTGAAAGCCAAGTTGCGTCTGAGTTGTAATGACGAAGAGCACGTTGACTTCCAGACCATCGTACAGGATGTATTCCTTGGAAACATTCCTTACATGACCCCCCGCGGTACCTTTGTGATCAATGGCGCTGAGCGGGTTGTTGTATCCCAGCTGCACCGTTCACCCGGTGTATTCTTCGGGCAGTCTATTCACCCGAATGGTACCAAGATCTATTCTGCACGGGTTATTCCTTTCAAAGGAGCCTGGATGGAATTTGCTACCGACATCAACAATGTGATGTATGCCTATATCGATCGTAAGAAGAAGTTCCCTGTAACTACCCTTCTGCGTTCTATCGGCTTCGAAACAGATAAAGATATCCTGGAACTCTTCGGTATGGCCGATGAAGTGAAAGGAGAGAAGAAAGCCCTGGAAAAATACCTGGGTAAAAAACTCGCTGCCCGCGTACTGCGTACCTGGGTAGAAGATTTCGTAGATGAGGATACCGGTGAGGTTGTTTCCATCGAGCGGAACGAGGTAGTAATGGAGCGTGATACCATCCTGGATGAAGAAGCGATCGACGTGATCGTGGATATGGATGTGAAGAGTGTATTCCTGCAAAGGGAAGATGTTGGTGGTGATTATGCGATCATCTATAACACCCTCAACAAGGATACTTCCAACAGTGAACTGGAAGCGGTTCAGCATATCTACCGCCAGTTGCGTGGTGCGGATGCTCCGGATGATGAAACTGCCCGTGGTATCATCGACAAACTCTTCTTCTCAGACAAACGGTATGATCTGGGAGAAGTTGGTCGCTACAAAATCAACCGTAAACTGAACCTCAATTATCCTCTTGATCATAAAGTATTGACCAAGGAAGATATCATTGAGATCATCAAATACCTGGTACGTCTTACGAACGGTAAAGCAGAAATCGATGATATCGATCACCTGAGCAACCGTCGTGTTCGTACTGT
>CAZJNY010000103.1:0-12344 GCA_964547405.1 uncultured Flavihumibacter sp.
TAAACAGCAGACTGAGGATGCGGGGCAATTCGCGATTGTCTTCATCAAACCACTCTTTCAGTTCCACCAGTTCAAATCCCTGTGCTTTCGCTGCCGCATAAAATTCGGACACATGGTGATTGAAACAGGTCACCACCTGCTGGCCTTCGGCTGTTTCGAATCTGGCCTTTGTTCCTGTATATTGTTTAAATGGATGGAGTTCTCCCACATATACATACCCGTTAGTTTGCATTACAGCTTTCAATTTGGCAAAGATGCTATCGAGGTTTTCAATATGCTCCAGTACCAAACTAAAGGTCGCGAGGTCATACGATCCGGTGGCAAATTGCCAATCCTGCGTGATATCAGCTTGTAGGAATGCCACTTGCGACGCGTTGATTTTTTCTCTTGCTTTGCTCAGCATTCCTTCCGACAAGTCAACTGCGGTGATCTCTTCCGCAATGGTCAGCAGCCATTCGGTATTCTTGCCGGTACCACAGCCAATCTCCAGGCAGCGCTTAAAATGCCGGCCAGCCAGCAGGGTCCGTAAGCTGATCGCTTCCAGGTCGCGCGTGCGGTTTTTATTGCTATCATATATTTCTGCCCATTGGTTATAGGCAGTGGAAACGTTTGTCATAAAATGGAGTTGCTCAAAGTTGAAATTATTTTGGTTGACGGGCTGCTTTCATTTTTCGTTGCACTACCAGCACGCGTAATTTAAGGATGTCGTATAACAAGCCGGCCAGTAAAAGTAAAACCGCCAATAATAAAATTCGCAATCCAACCCGACTGAAGGGGATTCCACCTGCTATGCCTCCCAAAAAGAAAAATCCGATTATAGTAAGACGCAGGCGGATGGAGGATCGCAATCTTTCCTGCTGCTCCTCTTTCCTGTAAAAAAACAATTGCGAGAGCTCAATTCCGAGATCAGTAAACAGTCCGGTCAGATGGGTAGTACGCACTGTTGCATTGGATAAACTGGTCACCAGTGAGTTTTGCATGCCCATACTAAAGAGCAGGATATAGGCCAGCCAATTGGGGTTCGTTGAAATGAGTTGCGGACCCGCCAAAGCTGCTATCAACAGGAGTCCGGCTTCAATCAGCACCGGCCGGAGAAAGGCTTTTTTCTCACTGTTTCGCAAGCCCGCTTCCACCAGCAGGTTGGAGAAAAATGAGCCCGCCAGGAAAAACAGGATGTACAGAAAAAAAGCGAATCCCGCCCAGAGTTTCCATTGCATCACTTCCTCCATGAAGAAGGCAAAATGTCCGGTTACATTGGTAGTCAATTGCTGGATGGAAAGAAATCCCACCACATTCACCATACCCGCAACAAAGGAGAGCAGGGAGGCAATGGCCAGGTTATGTTGAAAAGTGCGGGACTTGCCGCGGTGTTTGAACATAGGGAATGAAGGTCCTGATTTTTTTAAGCAGAAAAATACATGGTAGATATTTTATACATGTGAAAAATCTTGGGTATAATCCAAAGAAATGCGGCTTTTTGCGGTATTTATTTCAAGGTAAATAGCCATAATTTCTTCATTAATGCTGTATTTTCCTGCATAAACCAGATAAATACTGCATTATGAAAAAAACGCTACTTCTTTTTTCAGTATGTATTTGGGCGATGCTTGGCCTAAATGCACAAAGTCCTAAGAGAGAATTCCGGGGCGCCTGGATTGCCAGTTATTTTGGAATCGACTGGCCCAACCGGAACCAGACCCCTGCCCAACAGCAGGCTGCGCTGATTTCCATCCTGGATCACCACAAAGCAACCGGTATCACCACCATTTTCCTGCAGATCCGAAGTCAGTCGGATGCCCTCTATCCGAGTGAACTCGAACCCTGGTCCAGCGACCTTACCGGCCTCCAGGGACGGGCACCCAACCCTCTTTGGGATCCTCTGGCTTTCGCGATTGAGGAAGCTCACAAAAGAGGCATGGAATTACATGCCTGGATCAATCCCTACCGGGCTGTCGGCAATGCGGCCAACCTGCCCAACTTCGCGGAAAATCACATTGCGAAGCAACATCCGGAATGGCTGATCAGTACCGGAGTACTTAGAACCCTGGATCCCGGTATCCCGGGTGTACGGGATCATATCAATGCCGTGATTTCGGATATTGTTACCCGTTATGATGTGGATGGCATTCATTTCGATGATTATTTTTATCCCAATGCTGCTTTTAATGATGATGCTACCTATGCTACAGATCCACGCGGCATAACTGACCGGGCCGACTGGCGCAGGGATAATGTAAACCTGCTCGTAATCAGGATCAATCAAACCATCAAACAACTTAAACCCTGGGTTGAATTTGGTATTTCTCCTTCCGGTATTTACCGCAACAGTACAGATCCTTCCATTGGTTCTGCTACTTCCGGCCTTCAGCATTATTCGCAACTTTATGCGGATAGTAAAAAATGGTTGCAGGAAGGATGGATCGATTACCTGGCACCCCAGGTGTATTGGTACATCGGTCAACCAGGCGCCAATTATGGCATCGTTACGCCCTGGTGGAATAACAACAGTTTCGGAAGAAGAATCTATATCGGGTTGGCTGGTTATAAAGTGAACGATCCTGCCCAGGGTGTGAACTGGGCCAATCCCTCCCAGATCCCCAACCAGGTGAGGTTGAATCGAAGCCTGTCTAATATATCCGGACAGGCAGTATACAACACGGCTAGCCTGCGAAGCACGACCAAACTGGGTTTCAGGGATTCACTTCGACTGGATTTTTACAGTCGTCCTGCCCTGCAACCTACCATGCCCTGGATTGATGCAGTTGCTCCGGATGCCGCCACGGATTTGAAAGTATTCAAATTTGGTGCATCCCATAATTTGCTGAAATGGAAAAAGCCTGCAGCAACAGGGGATGAGCTGAATCGCGTTAGACAGTTCGCCATCTACCGCGCTACCAGCTCCGGCATTGATATAGAATCCGCAGAGAACCTGCTGGCCATTACCAATCAGGATGAAACTTCTTTTGAAGATCATACGATTGAGCCGGATCAAACCTATTATTACCTGGTAACTTCCCTGGATCGCCTGCACAATGAAAGCCTGGCTTCCAATACCGCAACCTTCCAGTTGCCTGCTATTGATTGTCCGGATAACCAACAGACTGTACTTGACGAAAACTGTAGTGCAGCGGTGCCCGATTTCACTTCCGGTCTACCGGTTCAGGAAGATATTACCTACACCCAGGAGCCTTTGGCAGGTACTGTTGTATCAGGCACCGGCGCCACTTCTGTTACAATCCGCGCTACGGATATAGGGGGCAATTTCAGCACCTGCAGTGTGGAGTGGACAAGAGTGGATGAAACAGCTCCTGTTATAACCGGACTGCAAACAGATAAAACGGTATTAAAAGTTCCCAATCATAAAATGAATGAAGTGGCGGTTACCTACACGGCAACCGATAACTGCGGACCAGTAACCATTGCTCTTGAGGTGTCCAGTAACGAACCAGTCAATGGAACCGGTGATGGCAATACCTCTCCTGATTGGGAGATCATCAATAACAACCTGGTGAAACTAAGGGCAGAACGTTCCGGAAATGGCACAGGCAGAATTTATACTATCAGAGTAACAGCTACGGATGCGGCAGGTAATCAAACTACTGCCACAACAGAAGTACGCGTGCCGCATGGAGCAGCAGGTACAGCTGCCTCTGAAATGGCGGTGATGGAAAACAGTCAGCCGGTTGGTCATTGGGTGAAACTACTGCCGAACCCAACCACCACCAGCTTTACCCTTCGTTTACTCGGAACCGGTAGCCAGCAGGTGAAACTGCGTATGCTGGATCTGAATGGCCGTGCACTGGAAGCACGGGCAGGCATAGCTGATAATGCAACCCTGCAATTCGGAGCAAATTATCGTCCCGGTACTTATTTTGTTGAAATACAAAGAGGAAAAGAAAGATTGGTACTAAAACTGATCAAACAATAAAAACAGGGAGGGGTTGGAAACAGCCCCTCTTTTTTTATCCAACCGGCTGCTGTTGCATCAGTGCAGAAAGTTGTTGATAAAAATTGGACCAGGCATTTCGGATAGCGGGATTAAATTCTTTTCCCATCGCTTTCTCAATTGTCCAGATTAATGCTTCACCCACCCTGGCATAATGCGCAGGTTTTACTCCATAAGTGGAATGGCGGGCGGATAATTTTGCCACTTCTTCGGAAAACGTATCCATTTTATCCAGATGTGCAATAATAGAGCTTAACATCGCAATTAGTTTTTGATATTGCAGCTTCATGTCCGTTGGAAACAATCGCCGTATCGAGGGGTTTTCAATAAACAATTTTGTGTAGAATACATCACCTAATACTGTGGGATCGATCATTCGTATGTATCGCCAGCTCTGCTGCACCAGTACAATATCCTCTCTTGTCATTTTCTGTACATTTTAGAACTGTACAAATATTGAATAATGAGGAGTATGACGAAAACTTACCTGCCTGAATAGTAGAAATTTTGAAATGAAACGGTTAAGTTGGTTATCGGTCCAGCCATTTTTTAAACAGTGGCGCCTTTTCCCTGCTCATATCAATTTCGAATTTATGATTCGGCTCTTTCAGTCGTATGCATAGTTTGGAGTTCTCCACCGGCTTCACAGTTTGAACTGCATTGATATGTATGATGAACTGGCGGTTTGCCCGGTAAAACTGGCGGGGATCCAATACCTCTTCCACCTCATCCAGAGTGTTATAGTCGATGATAAAACGTTCTCCGGAAAAAAGATAAATATAGTTCAGCGTTTCCCTGGTAATGACAGCCACATCTTTTGTTTGAACAGGCATCCACTGATTTCTGATATTCACCAGGAAACGTTCTTTGTACTGCTGGGCATAACTACCTGGATTGGCCATCGCCTGTAACAATTCCTGAATAGGGTAGGAGCTGTTTTGCCTGGATTGCACAAGATGCCGGGCTTTCTGGATCGCCTGCAACAGTTCAGCATCATCAATTGGTTTTAATAAATAATCAATTCCGTTTACTTTAAATGCCCGTATGGCATATTCATCAAATGCCGTTGTGAATATAATCGGACAATCCAGCTGGTATTGCTCCAGAAGCTCAAAGCTGACGCCATCACTCAACTGAATATCCATAAAGAGCAGATCAGGTGCTGTATGTTGCAGAAACCATTTTTTGGCAACTTTCAAACTGGGCAGTATCTCTACAATTTCAATGGAAGGATCAAGCCGTTTGATTTTTCCTTCCAGCACCTTTGCGATAATTTCTTCATCTTCCAGTATAACTGCTTTCATGTTGAATCGGTTGAATTATATCAGGGGAATTTTTACGATAAACTCAGTCCTGGTTGTTTCAATCAGGATCGGGAGCTTACTATAGTACGCATACAGGGATCGTAAGTTGGAGAGCCCCTGGTTATTGGAGGTTTCCACTTTGTTTTTCTTCTGCAGGTTGTTTTTCACAACAATATGCTGTTTATCTGCCTCTATGCTGATTAGCAAAGGAGAATCCACATCAATGATATTATGTTTGATGGCATTTTCTACCAGGTTCTGTAAAGCTACCGGAGCAATTTTAAAACTGTACAGTTCATCAGGTATAATGATGGATACCTGCAGTCCTTCTTTAAACCGTGTTTTTTGAAGATCAATATATATCCGTACAAAGGCAAGCTCTTCTTTGATGGTAACCAGTTCACTATCCCGGTTAGAGAGAATATACCGGTAGATTTTTGACAACCGTTCCAGGAATGCACTCGCCAGTTGCTGATTCGTTTCAATGAGTCCGGATAAGGAGGTGAGTGAATTGAATAAAAAATGTGGATTTAGTTGTTGTTTGAGGCTATCATACATGACCAGCACTTTTTCTTTTTCAAGCAGTTGGGCCTTGGTTTCCAATGCCAGAAATTTTTCTCTTTGCGCGATGCGGTAACGGTAGAGTAGATAACCGGATGCGAAAAGAATACTTAACAACAGGAACCGAAACCAGCTGGTTTTGTAAAAGATTGTCGCAATGCTTAGGTTTAGAGCCAACTCTTCACCATACCCATGAAGGCGATGCATACTTGATTTTAACCGGAACCGATACTTGCCTCCGGGTAAATTGGTGTATTCCGCCAGGTTTTGCTGGGTATATTTCCAGTCTTCATCTATTCCTTCCAGGCGATAGGCATACCAGGTATCATTAGGGTTTTCAAAATTGATGGAAGTGAATCCAAAACTTATAAAATTCTGATCCGTTCCTAATTCAAGTTGACCGACAGGAATTGTATCCAGCTTATTTCCGGATATGGTCAATTGAGTAAAAACAGGAAGGATGGTCCTGGTTCTGAAAGCATCTTTGTTGGGATTAAACCGGATATAGCCATTTTGGGTGGGCATCATCACTTCTCCATTGCGCAATTGCGTTGCCGGATGTTCAGGGAATTCTATAGAGGGAAGCCCATGCTCCAGTCCAAAATGGGTAAAGCTGTTTCTGGAACTGTCCAGCATCGCAAGGCCAGCACCCGTACCCACCCAAATGCGATTCTTTTGATCTACAATTAATGCACTGGTACTGCTGTTGCGCAATCCATTTGAATGATGGTAGTTTTTTATTTCGAAGTTTTGCGGATGGATAGAACTCAATCCATTTAAAGTAGAAATCCAAATAACACCTTTTTTATCTTCCCGAATATCTACTATTACATCCCCCGCAATTCCTGATTTACCGGAACTGCTTGCTTTCCAGTGATGGTAACTGCTATCGGCAGGATTAAACATGCCAACCCCTGTTCCATTGAATCCAAGCCAGTATCGGTTGCGGGAATCCTGGAATAATTTTCTACCACCGTTTCCAGCAAAGCTTTTTAACTGCGGATGATTTTTAATACTCTTAAATTTTCCGGATTTATTTTCATAATAATAGAAGCCATCATAGTCGCGGCACCCAAACCAGATCGTACCATCCTGATCAGTATCTGCGGAAAAATAGAAAGCAGGGGGAATGGAATCCTTCCACCCGAAAAAATCAATGGATCCGGTTTGCTGATTCAGCTTATTGATGCCGCCTCCCGTTGCAATCCAGATATTGTTTTCCGGATCACAATAGAGACCCCGTATCGAGTTGTAATACAATACCTGTTTTTTGTTCTCCCGGTTATTCCACTCAGTATACTGGCGCGTAACCGGGTTGTATCGTACCAGTCCGTCCATTGTGCCTAACCACAGAAGTCCGTTCTGGTCTTCTTCTACTATTCTTGCTATTCTCCTGTTGAGGATATCAGGATCTTTTTCAAATGCCGGTAGTATGCTAAAAAATTGTCTATCCGGATGAAAATAATTGATGCCATTATTGCCTCCTATCCATAACATACCATCCCGGTCCAGAAAAAGGCTGCTGTGCAGATTGGTTGATGGCCCCCATTGCTGTTGAGGATTCTGCAATACCTGCCGAAACTGGTCTTTTGCCGGATCATGCACCCAGAGCCCGTCTTTATTGGTGCTGATCCATACTCTTCCCTTGCAATCAGCCTGGATATCGGAAAAATTAAAGATGGTAGTTTGTCCGCTTTGAAACGTGGTATACACCTGTACCAGTTCAAAACTGGAATTCAGTTTGTATAATTGATAAGGCTGCTTTCCTCCATAGACCCAGATTTGACTGGAAGCATCCACCGCCATACCAAGTATTCGGGTATTGCTGAAAAGTTCGGGCAAAACAGGACTGACTTTTTTCGTTTTTCGGTCATAGTTATACAAGCCATTGTTTTTGCCAATCAGTAAACCTGCTTTGGTTAATTCCAGCGCATTTACCCGACCGGATAAACTGTTGTCGCTGGATAGAAAACGCACCTGATTGGTGCTTGTATTCAGTTCCGCCAGTCCCGAAAAGGTTCCAATGCAGAGGATATCTTTCTCCACTGGCAGCATCACATTGACCCAGTAATTTTCCAGCGATTTTATCTGTTCGAAGCGGTCCGAATGTTCATTGTATTTTAATAATCCCTGCTCATGCCCGGCAAAAAACCGGCCACTGCTATCTGTACAAAAAGAGCGGATTAAATAAGGAGGAATGGAACTGGAATCACCGGCTATATGAGAGTAGGATTGAATGTGGCGACCATCAAACCGATTCAGCCCATTGATGGTGGAGATCCAGATAAAACCGCGTTTGTCCTGTCCGATCTCCAGCACATTGCCATTATTGAGTCCGTCTGCTACCTGCAGTTTTCGAAAATACAAACTGGACTCCTGCGCAAAGGCAGTAAGTGAAATAAATAAAAGGAGTGTGCCCACCAGCTTTGGCATAGGGAATCAAATATATACATCCTGTTCATCGTTCCAAATTATTCGGCAGCTAACGGCAAATTCAACAATGAAGTGTAGTAAAACCTGATTGAAATGTTTGGTTGACCATTCTCGTTTGTTTCCAGTTTGGAAGCAGGCGGATGAGGCATCCATGGTTTGAAACAATTCATTGTCGATTTCCTACAATTCATTGTTTCAATTCTACAGTGTTACGTGATAATTTTTTTCTCCCTGCCCATGTGCCGGATTTTTGTGCTGTCAATTACCAATAATCATTAACCTTTTTTTCAATGAGAAAGTTTTTACCTGTTCTGATCTGTTGTTTGCTCTCCAGTTTTAGTTGGGCCCAGATGCCAAAACTGATCAATTACCAGGCGGTTGCCCGTAACAGCAGTGGTCAGCCCCTGGCAAATCAATCCATCGGCGTTCGGCTGAGTGTGGTAAATACACTGGCAGGAAATGCAACCTTATATTCGGAAACCCGATCTGTTACCACCAATGCCCTGGGCTTGTTTAATATACAATTTGGAGCGCCTGGTGCAACTGCTACCTCAGGGGATTTTAATGCGATAGGATGGGTGAATAATACCAGCAGCAGTAAGGCATTAAAAGTGGAACTGGATATTACTAACAGTGGTTCTTTTGTGGATATGGGTTCACAAAGTCTGGTTAGTGTACCATATGCCTTTGCGGCGGATCGTGCAATAGATGCTGTGAATATAGGAGGACATTATGTTGATACCAATACACCACAAACAGGAGATGTTTTAAAGTGGAGTGGCAGTTCCTGGGTAGCACAACCGCCCGCTGTGATTTATCCGGTTGGTCAGAATCTTTTTGGAACTGTAATAAATGGAGGTAATCTTGCTTTTGTGTTTGTTGGTACAACCCAGGAGGTAGAGTTGAAAGAGGGGCAAGTTATAACAACAGTATTGACAGCAACTCTTGGGGCTTCCTCTGGTACCGCTAATAATGTGGGAATAGCACCAGGCTATCAGAGAGTTAGTCCTCTTTCCTCAGTTATTGCCTTTAATCCTCTCGACTACAACACTGTTAGCGGTATAAGTGGCGCTTCTCTTTGTACGGTTGTTGGTTCACTAAAGGTGACAGCCCCTGGAACTCCATCCTCTTACTTCACCATTCCTGCCGGCACTTACCGGATTGGTCTGGTTGTAAGGAATACCGGTGGCGTGGTATTAAATCAGAATAACACCTTAAATGGCTTCATATCCATTCAATAATCAGGCAAATATTCCCCATATGAAAAAGAATGGATGGCTGATGATAGGCTCGATGCTGTTGACTTCTTTAGGTGGGTTTGGTCAAACCCTGAGTCCGCAAACAGTAAATACTTCCGGAGCAGCTGTTCATCTTTCCGGTATTCAACTCGAATACAGTATAGGTGGATTGGTAACACAGGCTTCTGCCAACTCAACGGTTTTATTGACACAGGATTTTCTGCAACCCTATGCATCGGATTTAGTAGTGGATCCGGAAGATCCCGGAAATCCGGGGGGTGGTACAGGCGGACTTCAACTGGCAAGCGGATCCGGTGTTGATAATGCTGGAACTACTTTTATAAATGAGCAGGCAATTATTGATTTCACAGTAGGGGAGGCGGTTAGCATGAGTCTGGAAGCAGGATCAACGCTTTTGACTCAGGGAATTCTCCAGCCCTTTACCGAAGACCTGGAAGCCCTGCCTGTGCTTGGGATGGAATTTACAGCGAGGCGACTCAATCCCGCAAAAGTGCAACTGAAATGGTCAACCGAACAGGAATTCAACAATGAAGGATTTACCATTCAGCGGAAAAAAGAAACTGCCACTGATTTTGAATCCATTCATTTCAAACCTTCTGCGGCACCCAATGGCAATTCATTGCGCCCCCTGCACTATACTTATGTAGATCAGAATAATTATTCCGGCAAAACCATGTACCGGATCAAACAGGAAGATTTTGATGGCAGGTTTATGTATTCAACCGTGGAACTGGTAGCCGGCATGGCCGGAAAGCAACTGGATTTGAAAGTATGGCCGATTCCATCTGCCGGTCCGGTGAATGTGCAGGTAGTGGGCATCAAATCTGATATTATCCGGGTCTATGACAGCAATGGGAGGCTGGTACAGCAACAGGTTATCAGCGAAAACAGTATAGTGCAGATTAATGCGCTTCGGTCGGGTATCTATCTGCTGCAGTTAGTATCGCAGCCGCAGCTCACCACAAAAATCATCATTCAAAAATAGTAGGACGTTTACAGGTATTTGTAGTAGGATTAACACAGAGGCTGCCTTTCCAGGCAGCCTGTTTTTTTTCGGGCGACTCGATTCTGTCGATAAAAAAAGCTTCAGCCTGTTACCAGCTGAAGCTTTTTTCAAGTGGGCCCTGCCGGGCTCGAACCAGCGACCCTCTGATTATGAGTCAGATGCTCTAACCGACTGAGCTAAGGGCCCTTCCTCTTGCGAGGCGCCATCCCAAAATGGATTGGCAGGCCGCAAAAATAGTTAAACCCGGGCGATTTGCGGCGACTGCAAAAAAAAATTCCGCAACTGATTCATTATTGTACATTTATTATTCGATTTTGCTTTTAACTGCTGCTGCTAAACATGATTGCTCCCGCCAGAATACAATTCTTAAAGGAACGCATCGCGCGTTTTAACGACCAACAGGCCTATCGGGAGCTTTATATGGCCTTCTTTCCTCCTCTTTTACAGTTCGCAAATGGTTTTATTAAGTCGCGGCAGTCGGCCGAAGAGATTGTTTCCGACGTGTTTATTACCATTTGGGAAAAACGGAACAGGCTGGAACATGTCAGCAATCTCAAATTGTATTTGTACACCGCCACCCGCAATACCGCCATCAATTATATTACCCGGCACAATAAAGTGATGATCACTGAGCTGAGCGAACTGCCCATCGAGCCGCAATCCCTGCACTACGATCCGGAACGCATGCTGATTACCTCGGAGATGAAAAAAATGATTGCCGAAGCGATCAATAGCCTGCCCACCCGCTGCAAGCTGATCTTCAAACTGGTCAAGGAAGATGAACTCAAATACCGGGAAGTAGCCGAATTACTGAAGGTTTCCATCAAAACCGTGGAAACCCAGATGAGCATCGCCCTCAAACGTATCGGGGAAGCCATCCGCTTCGATCCCCGCAAAACCCTGCCCACCGGCAAACGCTAGGGCCCCTTCTTCCATTCCTCCATCTTCCCTTCCTCCTTTGCCTCCTTTGTCTCCTTTGTCCCCCGCCTCCTTTGCCTCCCGTTCCCTTTGTCCCCTTTGTCCCCTTTGTCCCCCGTCTCCTTTGCCTCCCGTTCCCTTTGTCTCCTTTTTAAAATATTTTTCTTCCATACTTTCAGGGTATCCATACCATTCCTGTGTCTTATACACTCACACCCTTCACATGCAAGACAGGATTTGGGAAATAGTTGCCAAGAAACTCGCAGGAGAAGCCAGCGTCCATGAATTGGAGGAGCTGGAGGAAACCCTGCGAAACAATCCTGAACTGCATTATTCCCTTCAAGCCATTTCCGATCTCTGGTTTCATTCCCTTCCTGTTTCAGAAGATGCCAGCCAGGCCTTCGAACGGCATATGGAACGTATGAAAGCCCAGGGAATTGAAATAGAACCTGCTGATAATCAGGAGCTTGTAGAATTCGAAGAGCGCCCGAATAAATTCAGATGGCTGAAATGGATGGCTGCTGCCACCGTTGTATTTATTGCAGGATGGTATTTTTTATTGAAAGATTCCAGTCCCGCCAGCAGCAATTCCGTCCCCGCACTTGCCCTTAATAGTGAAGTGTCCACTAAAAATGGATCCCGCTCCAAAATCATGTTGCCCGATGGTACCCAGGTTTGGCTGAATGCCGGATCCAAATTGACCTATGGAAAAGAATTTGGCAATAGCCAGCGGGAAGTAACCCTGACCGGCGAAGCCTATTTTGATGTGGTGAAAGATTCCGCCCGTCCTTTTCTGATCCATGCCCGCAATGTTGATATCCGGGTACTGGGCACCGCCTTCAATGTGAAATCCTACCCCGGCGATAAAACTACCGAAACCAGCCTCATCCGCGGTAGCGTGGAAGTGAGCATCAAAA
>CAZJNY010000104.1:0-12116 GCA_964547405.1 uncultured Flavihumibacter sp.
CCCCTGGTCCCAAACCAGGTGCGCTACCGGCCTGCGCTACTTCCCGATCTCTTTTCTACCCGTCGGGTACCCGACGGGTATTTGGATAAGAGGGTGCAAAGGTAGGGATCCAGATGATTGCTTCCAACAGATTGTAAAAATTTATTCGGGAGAACTGATTTCCAACAGGATGTCCTGATCGTTGCCATTGCTGGTACAGAGGTAAACGCGGCCAGCCGGACTCACACATACATCCCTTAACCGGCCCCAGCGGGTACGGAACAATTGCTCGGTCGATTGAATCGCTGTACCCTCCGCATTCAACTGATGCCGGAAAAGTGTCGCATTTTTGAGGCTGGTCATCAGCAGGGAATTTTTCCAGCCAGGGATGCGATCGCTCCCGTAATAATCAAGGCCACAGGCAGCCACCGTAGAGGAGCCACTCGACCAGATCGGTTCCTTTACCTGGTTGGCATCACAAAAGGCCTGCTCTGCCGGGTTACATGGACCGTTTACCGATGGCCATCCATAATTACGGCCTTTTTCTATGATGTTGATTTCATCCTCAATATTGGGACCGTGTTCCGATGCATACAATTTATTATTCGCCCATACCAGTCCCTGTGGATTCCTGTGCCCCAGTGACCAATAATAATTCCCCGCAACCGGATTATCCCCAGGCACGGATCCGTCCAGTAATAACCGTAACACTTTGCCTGCCAGGGATCCTGATTCCTGTGCCAATGCGGTACTGGACGCATCTCCGGTTGTCATGTACAATACATTCGGCGACCCTTCCACAATCACCAGTCTCGATCCATTGTGAATATTGGCTGCCGGGATTTTATCCAGCAATACAAGAGGCTCCACCAGGGCTGAACCATTATAGCGATACCGCACCAATTTTTCGCGATAGGCATCCCCCTCCAGGTAATTGTGCACAAAATAAATCCACCCATTTTGCACAAACCCAGGATCCTGCACCATGCCCAATAGTCCGCCTTCCCCCCTTGCCACTACACCATCCAGGCTGGTACTGAAAAGGGTTTGACCGCTCCGGGGTTCAATTCTTGATACGCGCCCACCGCGCTCCGTCATCCAGAGATGATCATCCTTGCCCCAAACAATCTCCCAGGGAAAATTCAATCCGCCTTTCAACACCCGGATACTGTCCGATGGCCAGTTATCATTGGGATCTGTACCTGGTGGGTCATCCTCTCGGGAACAGGAAAACAGAACAAGGCTTAGTACCGCAACAATCATTACACTGGAAAAGGATCGATTTCGCATAATCGTCATTTCCCTTAATTACGCAAAAATCCTGCCCGAGGTTCAGGCAACAGCCTTTCTTTCCCGAAAGAAAAAGATAAAATAGAGCAGTACTGCAGCGGCGATGCCGGCAGGTATCAGCCAGATGGATTGCCAGTCGTGCCCCTCTCCTACCACATACCGGTCGGCAACCAGTCCGGAGAACCAGGTTCCAATTACCATACCCAGTCCGTAGGTAGCAAAAGTGAACAATCCCTGCGCCGCGTTTTTATTTTTAGGACCGGCTTTTTTCTCAGAATACATATAACCGGTTACAAAGAAGAAATCATAACAAACCCCGTGTAAAATGATACCGAGGTAGATCATCCAGCCATTCGGTTCTCCATAACCGTAAGCAAACAACACATAGCGGAGAATCCAGGCCAGGATACCGATCAGCAGAATATTTTTTACCCCGATCCGGTTGAACAGAAAAGGTATGGCCAGGATGAACAGCCCTTCCGAAAACTGACCAAGTATCATCTTCTGTGCCGGTTTATCCATCCCGATTTCATTCAGGAAAGGGTTCGCAAATCCATAATAGAAAGCCAGCGGAATACATACCAATATGGCCGCTATAAAAAATACCGAATAGGACCGGTCTTTGAATATGCTTAGCGATTCCTTGCTGAATAAGGCAGTAGACTCACCTACTTCCCTTCCTTTCGGAGGTGTATTGGGCAGAGCAAAACTCAACAATCCCAACGCCACTGACACACCCGCTGCGAGATAAAAGGTTTCTGGTGTCTTTTCAATTTCCCAGGTACCCACTAATAGTCCGGCTACAATCCAGCCCAGGGTTCCAAATACCCGGATCCAGGGAAACTGTTTTCCCGGATCGGTCATCTGGGCAAATGCCACACTGTTGCTGAGTGCAACCGTAGGCATATATACCAGTGAATACGCAAGGATTACCCAATAAAATACCTGGCTGTTCTCTACCCGGGTAGCCAATACCAGCAGGATGGCCCCCACGAGATGCAATACGCCCATGATCTTTTGCGCTGCAAAAAACCGGTCTGCAATCATACCTACAAAAAAGGGAGAGATCATCGTTGCCAGAGCCAGCGCGCTAAAGGCCTGCCCGATATCCTGTCCGGTTGCACCCAAACTGGATTCCATATAGGTTCCCATGGTTACATACCAGGCACTCCAGATAAAATACTGGAAGAACATCATGACGGAGAGTGAAATCGCGGTGGATTGTTTCATGCAAAAAATTGAATTCCCCTCAATTTATAATTTGTAGGCCTGACGCGCAAGTAATTTCCATCCCGATTTTTCTTTTACCCAAACCATCATCACACCAATCCGGATCGTTTGCTCCTGGCCATTATTGACTCCTTTGGCATGAAATATAAACCGTACTGTTGCATTTTTGTCCACCACCTGTATCGATCGTTCTTCCGCATCCAGACTGGTAAAATCCAGGGGCCCTTCCATCACGTCCTTAATAGCAGCGTTTTTATCATCCAGTTTGCCACTGGAATGGCCATACCACATGCGGTTGTGATAGATCTCCGACAATACCGACTGGTTCCTGTCTACCATGGCGGCATTCAGCCGGTCGAGTTGTGCATATACTGCTGCTTCCTCTTTCGACTGCGCCTGACCGGTAGTTGCCAGAAACAGCCCTGCAAATAGAATTAGTACCCTGACCATAGCCGTTATTTTATGGAATGATTTAATTCGGCGCTTTCCAGCGCATCAATAGGATCATACCCCTCCGGAACTTTTTTGTGCCAGTACGAGGCGAGTATGGAGCCCGTAATATTCATCAATGGACCAAATACTGCAGCTGCCAGTCCCACGGTGGCTATTTTGCCCATCTCCTTAGCGATACCGGATGCAAGACCGCCATTCTGCATACCTACTTCAATGGCTACCGTTCTGGAATCGCGTTCATTCATCTTAAACAACCGCGCAAACCAATATCCAAGGAAATAACCAAAGAGATTATGAATCAGTACCAGCAGGATCAGGAGCGGACCGATATTCAGCAAACTATCGCGACCAGCAGCCGTAATGACTACGATGATTAAAGCAATACCCAGCATGGATAATACCGGCATCGTATCCTCCAGCCATTTGGATCTGCCACGCAGAAGTTTGTTAACGATTAAGCCCAATCCAATTGGCAGGATAATCATTTTCGAAATATCCCACATCATATTTAGCACATTGATTTCAATAAATGCGCCTGCCAGCATCTTCATCAGCAGAGGCGTCACAAAGGGCGCCATCAATGTAGTAATAGAAGTGATCGTAATCGACAAGGCCAGGTTGGCTTTGGCGAGATAGGACATCACATTGGAAGCGAGGCCACTTGGTGAACACCCAATCAGAATAATACCTGCCGCAATCTCTGCACTGAATCCACTTATACTGGCCAGCGTAAATCCAAGCAAGGGCATGATCATAAACTGACTAACCACGCCCACTACCACTCCCTTTGGTGTTTTCACCACGCTCACAAAATCTTTGATGCTCATGGAAGTCCCCATTCCAAACATGATCAGTTGAATCAGTGGAGTGATCAGGTTAGTGTATTTGAAATCGCCCCAGGAAATAAAATACTGCGGATAACAAAGTGAAGTGGTTACTGCCGCGAAGATCATCAGTGTATAGGTATACCGCTTAAATGATTCATATCCCCTGAATCCGATGGCGAGTACTACAAAAAAAGCAATGGCAACAGGGCCTGCAATTGTCCAGTTTCCCTGAATGGCAAACACCATGGTTACCGCAAGCAATACAAGGGCAAGTCCAATCAATAGTTTTGATACGCTTAGTTGTTTCACCAGGTTCTTTTTTTCATGACTTCATCCAATTCCTGTTTGCTCATCTTTCCTTCTTCCGGATGCTGCTCCAGCCATTTCAGGAAAGCGAGTTTGATATCCTCCGTCCACTGGCTATCGATTTGTCCGGTATTGTAGCGCCCCGACTTCAGCATCTCTTTTCCAAATTTATCTTTGCGACCGATAAATTCTGCCGTCAGGATCACCTGCTCGGCCATATGCGCCGGAATAAATAATACACCTTCCCGTTCTGACAACACCAGGTCACCCGGCAACACAATGGCTTTACCAATCCGAATCGGTGTATTCAGTCCCATCAGTACCATTTCTTTCAAAAAGGAAGGATCAAAATCACGAACAAAGGCATTGAATCCTTTGATCTTCGCAAGACCGCTTAAATCGCGCGCACTGCCATCAAAGATCACGCCGGTGCCCGTTTTGTTATAGATAGCCGTTCCGAGATTGTCACCGATGAGGGTACCTCCCTCAATCTTGCCAAATCCATCTGCCACATACACATCACCTTTCACCAGGGTTTCAATTGGCCAGGCATTAGTATTACCAACCCTTCCCTGTTTAGCGCCCCGCTCCTTGATCTTTTTTTCAATATCGGGGCGGGATGGCATATACATGGCCGTTACAGCCCGGCCTACAACCGGGACATCATCATAAATCATTTTCCAGTTGCGTTCAAACTGGTTGTTGTAACCTTCATTCATAAGTACCTGCCAGGCTTCTTCAATACCAATTTTTCGGGCACGCTCTACCAGGTCATCACTTATTTTTGGTCGTCCATCCGCAAATCGTTCACCCTTCCATTCAGATGTCAGGTAAATTAGTTCATCTTTCGGAATGGTTTGCGCCTGCAATGCGGTGCAACCTATCAGTATAGCACAACCGAAAGCCAGGCTATTTTTAATTTTACTAAATTCCATTGTTTTACAATTGATTTTTTAGTTCCGGGGCGGTACTCCATGCAGGGTTACCGGATTAGCCCGGGCATTCAGGTCGTACACGATACGACCGGCACGAATAGTCAGTTCACATTCCAGCTTTTCCGTTGCTTTCACTTTATAGCCGGTATAATCAAAGAGTCCAAAATTTCCTTTGCGTATGCCGAGGATAGCAATATCCGCAACAGCGCCTTCCGACAAATGTCCCAGCTCTTCATGTTTAATTACCTGTGCAGGCGTCCAGGAACTGGCTTTGATAACATCGGCCAGCGGCATTCCCAACTGCAGAAATTTCGACATGCAGGTAAGCTGGTCTTTCATGGCTGCATTCATACTACCCACATGCAAATCGGTGGAAATCGTAGTTGGGAAAAATTTGTCTTTGGCTGCCAGAACGGCCTGTGAGTAAGCGAAACTGATGCCTCCATAACCTACATCAAAAATAATTCCCCGCTTTCTTGCTTCCCAAACAAAGGGTTTTACCTTTTTGGTGCTGGTATCTACAATGAATTCACGGCCGCGGAGTTGCCCAAAGCAGTGGGTGAAAATATCACCCGGACGTAAATGCTCCAGGAAAAGCGAGCGTATGGATAATACGGGTTCGGCACCACCAAAGTCAATCATTACAGGAATACCACCTGCGAGATTGCCGGCTTTCACGGCATTATCTACCGGTGTCCAATCGGGCCTGTTGTAATGCGCCACTTTAAATCCGACAATATGCTCTTTATTGGCAAGCGCCACACGGGCTGCTTCTTCCGGGATCATGTCTGTGGTATCCGACTCATAATTCCCACCCCGCATTCCATGCCCCACAATATTCAGAAATGCGAGTACACGTGTTTGAGACTGTTGAATAGTCTGCTTTTTATACAACTCAAAATTCCGCCAGCCCGGAGAACCTGCATCCACCACCGTCGTTACTCCTACCCGAAAAGTGAATCCATCCGGAGGCAGTGCACTGGGGGCATTCATGTAAGCCTGATCCGCTTTATTCCCCCAGAAATTATGCGTATGCATGTCGATGAGTCCGGGTGTTACATACAGCCCTTTTGCATCCACCACCTGCACCGCATCACCGGGTATAGATTTGGCAACTTTTACAATCTTTCCTTTATCAATGGCGATGTCCATGATGCCATTGATTCCATTTTTGGGATCAATTACATGTCCGCCTTTGATCACTATGGCATAGGTCTGTGCCTGAATGGAAGAACTGATCAGCAGTCCCGTCAGGCAAAAGGCAAGCAATTTTTTAATCATGCTAAAAGGCTTTGTAATTCTTCTTTGATGCGTCTGGCAACGATCTTATCTTCTCCCGGTTTGAGCATCCAGGCAGTTACATTGACACCCTTTTTACCACCTCCCACTTCTATAGAGGGATTTCCTTTTCGAAGTCGTTCCTGCAAGTCTTTTCCTTCCGGAGATTTACCGGATTTTTCCCAGTTGATGGATAGGTTCGGAGTGATATTCCCTCCTTCGGGTACCCAAATTTTCGTTTCAACATCCTTCACTGATTTCACGGCAGCCTCAATCAGCGCGATACTTTTTTCCCACTGCTTCCATTCTTTATCATGATCTCTCGCGATGTATTGCTCCAGCGCCACATACATGCCAAGAATTTCTTCCTTGTTCACTTTCATGCCTCTTCCAATATTGAAACCACGAGGAGGCATGTGCAAACGCGCAGCCTGGATGATGGATTTACGTCCCATCAGAATACCTGCACTTTGCGGACCGCGAATTGCTTTACCGCCGGATATCTGCACCATATCAAAACCCATATCATTAAACTTCCAGAGGTTGGAAACCGGCGGTACATCGGCGGCAATATCGATACTGGTAGGAATGCCGTGTTTTTTTCCCAGGGCCACCCATTCTTCCTGTGAAATCTTTCCTCCCTGTGCGATATTCAGGAAATGCATCAGGGCCGTTTTTTCATTGATGGCACGCTCCAGCTCTTCCACTGTTTCAATGGCCACGATTTTACAACCTGTATTGATGAAGGCATGATTGTACACAATATCGTGGGCTTTCTGACAGATCACTTCTGATTTCATGCCGGTGCCTTCCAGATGTGGCAGGGCTTCCACTTTTTTCTGATCCATTCCGGCAAGAATACCTGCAAGGCCAAGTGTCATCGCGGAGAAAGCGCCCGATGTAACCACGGCCGATTCCGAATGCACCATCTGCGCGATGCGCTCCCCTACTTTATCCTGCAATTCATCCAGCATGCAGAATTGGTCAGCGCCATAATTAATGGCATCCAGCACATAATCATGCATTAGTGAACCAGTCATATAAGTCAGGGTTCCGGTTGCATTGATAAAAGTGCGTACGCCCAGCTCTTTGAACAGATCCCGTTTGGGTGCTGCCAGTGGTGAACCGGTACCTGCAAATGCATCCAATCCGCCTGCGAGTGTGCCTACCGGAAGTAGTCCCAGTCCTTTTATTACATCCCTTCTTTTCATGGGTTGTTATTGTGGGGTTATTTGTATGCGATACAATCAATTTCTACCAATGAATCACCAGGCACACCACCCTTGGCAACGGCCACGGTTGTACGAACCGGCGGATTTTTACCAAACCTGCCCATATACACTTCATTCATGGCTTTGTAATCAGCGATATCATTGAGATAAACATTCACTTTCAGCACCTTCTCCATGGAAGAACCCGCTTTGATGAGTTCTTTCTCCAGCTCTTTTAATACATGATCCGTGTGCGCTTTTACATCACCGTCAAAATGCGCGCCCTTGCCGGCAATGAATACCATTCCGTTATAGGTGGTGGATCCGGAAAACAGGGGTACTCCCTGGAAATCCGTAACATTTTTTACTTCTTTTTCAGGAGTGCTGTTCTCCGCCGCTTTCGCTGCAGCAGATAGTCCGGTTACACCCAGGAGGGATGCAAACAGGGATTTCAGGACAGATCTTCTTTCTGTAGACATGTTATTATTATTTTGATGGTTGTTTTTTGATTCCTTTAAATTCTCTTCCGGGAAATTCCACCCGAAACTGCTCTACATTGCCCTGGTCCTGCATCGTTACATAAGCCGTTCTGCCATCAGGACCTCCAAAGGCAATATTCGTTGGGCGTTTACCCATCAGCGTTATCTCCTCCAGTTTGGTGCCATCCGGTGCCAGCAGCAGGATAGTGCCTTTACCGAACCGGGTTATATAGAGATTTCCCTGCTGGTCACAGCGCATGCCATCCAGCCCATGATCGCTAAACTCATAGAATAATTGTTTGTTTTTCACGGAGCCGTCGGTACCCAGGTCATAGACCCAGATTCTTCTTTGTACCGATTCCCCTACGTATAGTTTTTTATTATCCGGACTCACTTCTACCCCATTGGTAGTTCCCATGGTATCCAGCAGATGCGTAGTTCCATTGGGATCGATTCGCCACAACTGACCCGTTCCATTTTTCCAGTTCGGATCACTGGCATAAACCCTGTCTTTATTGTCAATCGCCAGGTCGTTTGGCTGGTTCATGCGCGGCTCATGTGCCAGCAGACTGATTTTTTTGGTACGCGGATCCACCTTCCACACATTGTGTTTGGTATAATCAGCTAGCAACAATTGGCCTTTACTGTTAATCCGGATTCCATTGGCGATACTGCCTTCCGGCAGCTCCAGCCATATAGCGGCTGTACCATCCGGTTTCACCTGACCGATGGTTCCCTGCTTTTCATAATTCACGGCATATAAATTTCCTTTTGCATCTACAGCAGGACCTTCCACGCCGCTTGTAAAGGAATTCACCGGTGTAAGCTGGGTTGATTTATGTAAAACTTCCGGCTGTGCTGTTGCGCAGCAGTTCAGCAACACCAGTGCTACAACTAATCCTGTCTTTATTTTAAGTACCATTTTCTTACTGAGTAGAAGAAACTTGCTTTCCCCTAGTTAATTGGTGATTTTAATCTGTTGTAACCGGCCTGCGGCATCCAATCGCCAGGTGGTACCGGATTTTTTTTCTTTTCCAATCAACACAAACCCGGTTGGATCCTGTTGAATTTGTACCTGTGCAGTATACTGCCAGTCAGCCCCGGGATATTTTTTTCTCAATTCATCCAACCCCTTTGCATATTGTTTGTGATGTTCCCGGTGATCCCTTTGAAGATAATAATATTTCCAAAGCGAGCGCTGTATTTCAAGTGTTTCGGCTGAAATAAAGGAAGCAGGACCTGCCTCTTCCGCAAACAATACATAACCCCAGCGTTCCGGCATATGAAGGTCAACTCTGCCTTGTGGCGACCAGACCAGGTAATCGGGCTGTACTATGCGACCCGCTGCATCTTTTTGCTTTTGATAGGATCCATTCACCGCCTCCAGTTTCCAGTTTACATGGGAGAAATTCATACGCGCGATTTGTCCCTTACGCGGTGCCAGTGGAATCGCCAATTCAACATCCCAGCCTTCATCGATATCACCAGGCTGGTTAAGGGTTCCGCGTAAACGAATCGCTTTTTTCAAACCCGGAAAATCAAAATCAGAATCCTGCTTTCCTCCATCGCGATAGGCTTTGGAGAGGATTAAATCCCAGGTTGTGCCCAGGGCATTGATCTGAAATTCTATATACTGCTGCATATCTCCGTCCATATCAATGAAAAACTCCAGGGCATTGTCCATAAATACGGCTGTGTCTTTTTTCGTGAGACTCGCCCACAACTGCGACTGCTCCAATTGTGCAAACACATAGAGATACTGTTCATCCCAACAGAGTTTAAGCGCCGAGGTATTGCTGGCGGAACCACCTGCTATGTCGCGGAAACGTGAAGTAAAAGGTATCTCCTTCCAGATGGCTTCATTGGCAAATCCATCTACCACCATCGCCTGGTTTGTTTTGACAGCCCGGTATTGTGGCGGTGTAGCCAGCAGCAGGTCTAGTTTTTCCCGGGTTACGCCCCCTGGAAAATAGCCTGTCTTTTGCGCAACTACCTGCGTCGCACAAACGAAGATCAGTGCGAATAAAACTAACAGGTAATGAGTATTATTTTTCAACGCTGTTTATTTCGAATAAGATACCACAATTGGCTTAGCAATACCATTCAGGTCATACACAATTTTACCGGCAAGGATCGTCATCTCGCAAACCAGTTTCTGACTGGAGGTGATTTTTGCACCACTGCGATCCCAGAATCCAAAATTTCCGGGCAGCTGCTGCAATATTGCCAGATCCGCTTCTGCACCCACACTGAGATGTCCCAGGTCCTTGCGCTGAATGGCCAGAGCCGGCGACCAGGTGCTGGCTTTGATTACCTCTTTCAAGTCCATCTTCAGTGCCAGAAAAGTATTCATCACATTGAGCATATCTTTCATGGAAGCATTCATGCTGCCGATATGCAAATCAGTACTGATGGTATTGGGATAGAATCCTGCTGCTGCTGCAGGTTGCGCCTGTGATAATACAAAACTGGCGCCGCCATATCCCACATCAAAAATGATCCCGCGCTCCTGTGCTTTTTTTACAAACGGTTTGAGTTTGCGGGTAGTTGGATCCACGATGGGTTCCCGGCGGTTGAGTTCAGTAAAGGCATGGGTATAAATATCACCCGGACGTAAATGCTGAAAGAATAATTCCTCAATGGAGAGGGGTGGCGGATCACTGCCACCAAAGTCAATGATTACGGGCAGGCTGGTCATTCGGCCTGCTTCCACGGCACGATCCACAGGAATCCATTCTCTTCGCTCATAGTGCGCCACTTTGAAACCAACTATATGATCAGGGTATTGTTTGGCAACAGCTGCTGCCATGCGTGCATTCATATCCGTGGTATCCTGTTCCCAGGCACCACCCCGCATGCCCTCTCCCACAATGTTTAGAAAAGATAGAATTCTTGTGCGGCTGTTATCAATGATGTTTCGTTTAAATACTGAAAAGTTTTTCCAGCCGGCACCACCACAATCTACCGAGGTAGTAACTCCATTGCGAAGTGTAAATCCATCCGGAGCCACCGCTGTTAAACCATTGCTCAGATAATGATCCGGTTCTGTACCGAAAAAATAATGGCCGTGAATATCTATGAGTCCGGGTACCACTAACATACCCGCCGCCATCACTACCTGTTTGGCACCTGTTGTATCCAGCTGTTTCTGAACCGCCACAATTTTCCCATCGCGAATGCCCACATCCAGTATGGCATCAACGCCATTTTTAGGATCGATTACCCGCCCCCCCTTGATCAGGATGGAATAGGATTGAGCCTGCAACCATCCGGAAAAAACCAAGAGGCCAATCAGGAGTTGAAAAGTTTTTCTCATGCTGATTTTTTTATTTCTTCCAGGATGCGTTTGGCCACGATTTTATATTCTCCTTCGCGCAGCATAAAAACAGTGAGACTGATGCCTTTCTCATTTGCCAGCACTTCAATAGATGGCGCACCATTACGAAGTGCGAGCTGTAATGCAGCCGGCTTTAACGGAAGATCAGTTTCACTCCATTGAATATTCAGCGTGGGGGTGTGATTGGCCAGTGGAGGCACCACAATTTCTGTCTGAATACCCTTGCGCTGTTTGGCCTGTGCCGCGATGTATTCCACCTGGCTCATCCAGTCTTTCCATTCTTTATCGTGATCGATGCTGACATATTTTTCCAGTGCCGCCAACATGCCTACAATTTCTTCCTTGTTCACTTTCATGCCTCTTCCAATGGTTCCACCTCTGGGAGGAGCACTTAACCGGGCTGCTTTGATAAGGTCCTTTCTTCCCATGAGGATGCCGGCGCTCTGCGGGCCTCTCAACGCTTTACCCCCTGATATGCAAACCAGGTCAAATCCCAGTTCATTGAAGCGCCAGAGATTCTCTACCGGTGGCACATCTGCCGCGATATCAATCATGGTTGGAATGCCATGTTTTTTCCCTGCTGCCACCCATTGTTCATGAGAGATCTTTCCCAGGTTGGCATGGGCATTGAGAAACCATAGCATCGCGGTCTGTTCATTGATGGCCTGATGCAGTTCATCCAATGTTTCAATTTCAACAATTCGTACACCCGTATTCGTTAGTGCATGCACATAACCGCTGTTGTGCGATTTCTGAACAATCACAACTGATTTCATACCCTCCAGTCGCGG
>CAZJNY010000105.1:0-12082 GCA_964547405.1 uncultured Flavihumibacter sp.
GCGCTTGCTGATTTATACGAGGATTTTCATCCCACGCTTAGCTATTATGCTTATAGCTTTCTGAAAAACCGCTCCATGGCAGAAGAAATTGCCTCCAATGCACTGGTTAAAACCTGGAAAATGCATTGGAAGCTGGATAGTTATGGTGCCATCCGGGCCTATCTGTATAAAGTTGTTCAGAGAGATAGTCTGGCCTATTTGCGTGCGGAAAAAAAGCGCAGCATCCTCCACGAAAAAGCGCAGCTGCCTGATATCACAAACGAAACACCTTTTGAAAAATTGGTCCGGACAGAGTTGTATCATCTTCTTCGCACCGCGCTAAAAGCATTGTCGCCGGGTAATCAGAAAGTAATTATCATGTATTTCCTGGAAGATAAAAACACTAATGAAATCGCCCGGGAATTAAACCTGCATCCCAGTACGGTCAAGACTCAAAAAACACGCGGGCTGGAAGCATTGCGAAAATTGCTGGTGAACCCGCAAGCCTGACAAGAGCATAAGGTAGTCGGAATTGCACTAAATTTGCATATTGGTGGAGACAGCTTGACAAACCCAATTCTAAGATTTTACTTTTTGTAGCAAACAGGAAAAAATCCAGAAAGGCTGTGTGATGTTTCAGTTTTGGTTACCAGAAACTGCCGGATAATAGTGAGCTCCATTGGAAGAAGCGACAAAAGGACTTGCATAAATCTTATCACCTGTTGTGTACTTCCATAGTAAAGTGCCATTTGTAGCGTCTATTGCATACATGGATTTATCTTCACTTGCTATGTAAGCAATTTTACCTGCAACAACTGGGGATCCATAAATATTTCCTCCGACTTTAAAACGCCATTTGTAGTCTTTTTTTGAGATATCCCATGCATACAAACTGCTGTCCGAACCGGAAGCATATAACATGTTATTTGCCAAGGCTACAGAGTTTGTTCCGAACCCCCCTCTTCCCGCATTATTATATGACATTAAAATATCACCAGTTAATGCGTTTATTGCCAGGATGTTTTTTATGGATCTATTTACTGTATCTGTCGATGTATATAAAATATTGTCTTTTATAACAGGACTTGTACGAAAAATCCGGTCATAATCAGTAACTGTTCTTGACCAAATTATATTACCTGTTTGTGCATCTGCTGCATAAATCTTATTGATAGAGTTTGTAAAATAAACAATGCCATTTGCAACTGCAGGATTAGACCAACTAAAGCCAGGTCCTTCTTCATAATGTTTCCATTTTAGAACACCGGTATTAGCATCTAGCGCGTAAAAATTACTACCTGCACCAAAGAATGCAATGCTATCCTGGATGGTAGGAGCAGTTGGCCCGCCATATCCTCCATCTATAGCATTAAAAATCCATTTAACAGAAGGATACCCAATCCCATTAATGAAGCGGAGTGTAGGATTAATAGCGTACACCTTTCCATTGGCACAACTAAAGTATACATTGCCATTTGCTGTCATGGATTCATTTTTGATGGGTTCTCCGTAAGGCCAGCTTCCAGTGTAATATTTGAAATTCAATGCTCCTGTTCTTGCATTTAATGAATACAAACCATGGTCGGCACTTCCGATAAATACAGAACTATCTAACATGGAAGCAGCTGACAATATCATTCCCGTAGGATATCTCCACTTTAGTTTACCGGAAATCCCCTGAACCGCATAAAAATAGCCATCCATACTTCCAAAGTATACTGTAATACTGTCTTCGGGTTCTTGATTAGTAGTTACACTTATCGGGAAACTGCAGGTAGAATTATCGTATTTTATATTATAAATATGGGTTCCTGCACTAACCGGCTTTCCATGGCCAAATAGTTTTACTGTTGTTGAACCGATGGTTAATAGGGTATCTGATCCTCTGAAATATAGTCCATTTACTGTGTCAGTTTGAATGTTAATAATCCCAGGTGAGGTAACTGTTAATGACACCATCACAGTGTTGGAAGATTTCGTGGTACTGTCCTTGACATAGATACCATTTACTGAAAAGTCAACGCAATTCCCGCCATTTCCTGTTAATACACCAGATGATTCGACTAACTCCTTTTTTTCAGAAATGGAAGTTTTTTGACATGAAACCAGCAGATAGATAAGTAATACAAGGTAAAATTTCATTGATGTTTTGTGCAGGTAGATTAAGTCCGCTTTAAAATTTACAAAGTAATAAATATTTACGGCTGCGCAATGTTAATTGAAAAGAAATCTAATTCACAAAAATTTTTGAGTGGTTATATCATCCAGCGGGTAAACATGAAAACAATTTTTATGTATGTTGGGTTGCCAATTCTTCCGGAAAACCTTTAACATTAGGATTACTGCACTTGCTCATATTCTCGAATGGCATTACAATAAAATTCTCAGGTATCCGGCTTCCAGTAAATTCACGGTTCCGGTTCTGGAACTGCTTTGCTTTCTACGTGATGCTGCTTCCGAGCCTGCTTCTCCCATCCCGGGTACCCTGAACTGGAAACGTACCCTTACTGCAACCGGCATCATCGGTATCGACCGGGATCATGTTCCCACCAACCTGATTACGGTTCTCACGGATGCCGGTGGGTGGATTTAAATCGAATACTTATGAAACAGGACTATCTGAAAACATCGGTTTGGTATAAAGAACCCATTGAAGATCCTTATCAGCTGATTGCCGAATTCTTTGATTCTGCCGATATCGCCTATTACCGGAAGCATATTAAATCGATCATCCAAACGGCCGGCACCTACAACTGCTAGAAGAAAAGGATCCCGGTTACCTGATGGATGAATTCCGGCTGCTGGAGTCCATCTTCAATGCGGCCTACCTGTTGAATCAGCAAAAAAAAAGATCCCCTTTGTATCGATCCGGAGGATCGGGTAGGGCACCAGCAGGCTATTCTGAGGTTCCTGGTTACCTATAGGCTGGTAAATACCGAGTAGCAGCTTTGGGTGATGTTGCGGCTGACCTTAAGCAGCGAGGAAGGCAATGACTGGAATGAAATTCAACGGGCGAACTGGTTCTATTTTTATGAGTTGTTAAGGGACCTGGTGCGGGCGAATTATGCGTTGGTGAGGGAGAGATAATGAGTAAGCTATGCCAATATACTGTGTGTACTTTAACTAGTCTGTAAACTCGAAATAGATGAAATATAGATACACGTAATCATGTAAATTTTTTTTGAGCAGCTATTGTATTATTCAAAATTAATATATATATTAGTAATACTTATCCTGTGACTTCCCTCACACGGGACTCACGTGGCGAAGCAATGCCAATCCTCCTCCCAACGAAACATTTTCTTGTTTTCAAAATCCCAAACTCAATTTTATTTTTTCATTTTTAAAAGAAGAATTTTTTCTCACAGAAGAAGAAAGGAAGAAATATTTTATGATGATTTTTGATGACCTTTTTGCTTTGAGAACAAAGGAGTCGCTTATACCTGGTGTAAATGAAATTAAAGTTTCATAATATAATTATACAGTTCTCGCTAAAATTACTTGCTTAAGTATCATCTGAATGAGGCGCCATACATGAAGCTAATATTCAGTTATCCTTATTCTCTTTCCTATAAAAAATTAACCAAAACAGCTATGGCCCATCCAAATACAGAGCCTCGCATAATCAATTGTCATACACATATTTTCACAGCTGCACATGTTCCACCTTTCCTTGCCAAAACCTATGTGCCATGGCCGTTTTACTATCTTATCCACCTGAGATTTATTGTGGCTATCTTTCGTTGGTGGTACAAGGGTCCAGCGACCATCAAACACGCCCCCTGGTTCAAGCAGCTCGTTAAAACGAAGACCTATATTCAGGCTTTTTTCGACCGTCTGTACCCACTTACAATCCCGCTCGGCTATTACCTTTTTTTTCTGTCTTTTTTTCAGTTGTATGAACTCCTGCCCAGGGTTTCCGAAGCCGATGAAACATGGCTCTCTAAGAATTTTGCTAATCTGAACCAGTTTGCAGCTCCTATTTTCCCGGATATCACTGCTAAATGGCTGAAGATCCTGATTATTGTCCTCGTATTCTTTTTCTTCGAATCTATTCGCAATTGGATCTGGATGTTTGCCAAACTCATCTGGAAATTTCTGGGAAAATTGCCCGGTCCCCAGACCAAAGAAATGTTCGAGCGTTATCTCAACATTGGCCGTTATGCTTTTCATGAGGAACAAAAAACTATCCTTTCCAAGCTCAAGGCTCAGTATCCTAAGGGTACCGGATTTGTTATACTACCAATGGATTTGGATTATATGAACGCTGGGCAAAGTCCCACCCGTTACCGTGATCAGATGAAAAAACTAGCTGAAGTTAAAGCCATGCCATCTAATGAAAACATTCTTTTTCCATTTGTCTTTGCCGATCCCCGCCGGATGGTTAAAGTAGAAAAGGAAATCAATTACATAAAAGGTGACAAGCCCTATTTCGAATGGGATATTGATACAGAAGGTAAAGTGGTCCTTGGAGATTGCTTTATGCAAGATTATTTGGAAGGACACAAGTTCTCCGGTATCAAAATTTATCCTGCGCTGGGATATTATCCATTTGATGAAAAGTTACTTCCGCTCTGGAAGTATTGTGCCGACAATGGCATCCCCATCCTTACTCACTGCATTCGTGGTACCATCTATTATCGAGGTGTCAAACAGCAGGATTGGAACTTCCATCCGGTTTTCGAGCAGTCCATGGAAAAGATCGAAACAGAGGATGTAAGGGAAATAGATGATGGCTTTGAAGATGATGAGGATCGCGAAAAGGAGAAGCTCACGCGCTATGAAAAACTGGTATTGCCACAGGCTAAGAATGTCGATTTCAGCTATAATTTTACCCACCCGCTGAATTATATCTGTCTCCTGGAAAATGAACTATTATACAAGGTTATCAAGAACGCTGTGGATAGCAAAAGCAATCAGAACGAGGAGCATAAGGCCCATACAGACAAGCTGGTCAAACTATTTGGGTACGACCCATCTAAGCCTGGGGTACTTACAGCAAATTTACGTAAATTAAAAGTTTGTTTCGGTCACTTTGGGGGTGAAGACGAATGGAAGCGATACTTCGAGAAAGACCGATACAACTATAGCAACCAGTTGACAAAAAATCCAGATAAGGGCATAATATTTCTAAAGAAAATCAAAGGAAAACCGACCCCCGGTAAGTTTGAGCAGTTGTGGAAATTCACTGACTGGTATTCCATAATTTGCAGCATGATGCTGCAATATCCTTGCATTTATGCGGACATTAGCTACATCCTTCACGGCAGTGAAAGTATTCTTCCTTTACTGAAACAAACACTAGAGCATAGTAAACTTAATAAGCGTGTTCTCTATGGTACTGATTTTTTTGTTGTCCGAAATCATAAATCAGATAAGAACATACTTGCTGACATGATGGGCGGCCTGTCCAAAAACGAGTTTAATCTTATCGCCCGTCATAATCCTATTGAATACCTGAAGCATTCACCTTGTGTTGATCCAGAATCACCAAATGAGGTCAATATACAGGTTGATATCACATGAAGAGTTTAGGCCGACATTTTAATTCTTGATTCTAAATCTATTGTATGAAAATAGTCAACCATTGGCTACAATCAACTGCCTTGGATGAACGCATTATTATTAAGGAAACAAAAAACGTTCACAACATTATCGACCCTGATTATCTTATCCTGCATTATACCGCCGACGACAAGCCTTCCCAGTCAATCAACTGGTTTCTCAATATCAATGATAATACGGAAGCTGTCGCTGCGCATATTGTCATTGACCAGCAAGGTGAAATCACTCAGCTCGTTCCATTTAACAGGCGGGCAAACCACGCTGGTTCAAGCACCTGGGATGGAGTTGAAAGGATGAATACATATGCCATCGGAATTGAACTGGTTAATCCGGGTTATGTTCAAAAAATGGCCAATGGAACATTTCGTCGCATGTTCAATGGGAAATGGATTAGCTATTCGTCAAACAAGGCAGTGGATATTATAGCAGCAAGACATAAGCATAATAACTGGTCCGCAAAAGATTACCACTACTGGTTTACTTTCCCAAAAGCTCAGTTAGAATCGCTCTACAAGCTGTCGAGATTATTGATTGCACATTATAACCTGGTTAGAGCTATTGGTCATGACGACGTTTCGGCTTTCCGTAAACCGGATCCTGGCCCTGCCTTTCCCTGGGCTGAATTCAAACAGAAGGTGATGAATTCGAACGACCATGTCGGAGAGGTTTTCCAGGTAAAACAAAATATAGCAGAATTTAGGGCAGGTGCTTCAACCAACGCAGCACTTATCAAAAACCTCACAAAGGGTTTTGAGGTTGGACTAATTGAAACAAACGGAGAGTGGAATAAAGTCTACTTGTGCAATTCACCCAGCGATGTACTTTTTAAAGACCGAAAAACTGGTATTGTAAGATGCATCAAAACCATCGGTTGGATTCATTCCAGCTTTTTGCAGCCCAAACCCATTTAAAATATTGCATTATGAAGATGGGAAGCTTATCAGACTGTTTCATTTTTAAAATAATTGGTTAGGGCTTGTACCTGTGGTTTAAAGTATTCTACTACTTTACGGAATGTTTGTTGAGTTTTGAATTGGGCAGGATCCAGTGTTGTAGTAATAAAACTGCTGTATTCGGCCAGAAATGATCCGGCATATTGCCTGGCTGCTCCAATATAGCTGGCGTGTGGATTATTGGCATCCAACATTTTCATAAGCAGTAAAAAATTCTTCTCCATTTCTGAACAATTGAAGTTGTGTTGGTTATTTTTTTTATTTTTCCGGAATCCATCTACTACCAAATCTTTCAGTAGAGAAATAGTAGCGGCTCTGTCTGCCACTTCCAAATACTTTTGTTTTCTAATCTCTACCAACTCTAATCTGCGTAAACCGAAAACATTGATTGAATACATAGCCATCTCATTTTCTACACTGTTCTGAATTCTTGGTTTTATATTCCCGTCTATCGAAAATTCAAGCAGCTGCTCCGGATTATCCATGCAGGGGTCTATGAGGAGCCGGTAGGGGTCTTCCAGATTGGTTGGTTGCGAATCTTTTATGCGATATTGTTCATCCTTTAACGCAAACTGATTCATTTTACCTACTGTTTGTTCAATGATTTTAGTAGGATCATTTGCATCCAGGATCTTTAAGGTGGACTTCTGATTGCAATTGGTACAGGACAGATAAAGATTCTCCCATTTTGCTGCAAGCCAGTAATATCCCGGTTCAATTGTTTTTCCTTCTTTGGTAACAAATTCTCCCTTAGGTCGGAAATGTTCGATATCTCCCCGGCTGCCAATGGTAACCTGTGTTTCGCAATAGGCGCAACGGTGCCGGAACATGGCAATCAGCTCATCTTTATAGAAATTCTTTTGAGCGCTGTAAAAGGTAAATAGATTTTTAGGCTTAGGGGTGCCTTTGATTTCATAGATATCTTTAGCCCTCTTTATTTCATTCTGAATAGCTTTGTATTTCTTTATAAAAACTTCTGGCGATTCAATTCTTTTAACGTAAATCATACGTACTTATTTATACAGTTTATCCCATAAGTCAATTACTTCTTTTTTAGTGTCGTCACAGAGTTCTTCTCTTCCCACCGGATTATTAGTTTTGGCATTCTGCGCAAGGCGACTGTCGATTACCTTGTACATAATTTCTTCCCGCAGCGTATCTCCAAGGTGTTGTTTTCCTTTCAAAAGCTGTGTCAACTCCTCCAATTGTTTTTTTTCATTTGCAGTACGTTTAGTTTTTGCCAACAAATAATGATAGGTGTTGAATTGAATCTCAAGATCCGGGTCTAGCGTGGAACTCAATCCGAAAAATTCTGAAGTTAAAAGCTGTTCAGCCCTCAGTTCAGCCGGATTGGGAAGGTTTTCAATACCTATGACGATATCATCTGGTTGTTTGCGTAATAAAAGAACTTCTCCGTTCTCAATTCCTTTGAGCGAAAGGGGATCGTGTGAGGTGACAATAAATTGCAGCTTTGGAAATGCTTTGCGGAAAGCGCGTACTATTCTCATTTGCCAGCGTGGATGCAGGTGGCTGCTGATCTCATCCACTAATACAATGCCTTCCATGGCATCGTATCCTGGCATTTTTTTTGAAACTGCAGAGTCTAAAGGATGAATATCGTCCGACAGACTTTTCATGATATCTACGGCCAGTGCAATTACAGACCTGTACCCCTCACTCAATTGATGAAGGGTTTCTCCTGATTCAGAAAAATAAATCTGATCTGATTTTCGAATAAAATAAGTTTTAGTGGAAGGGAGGTCGAGTACATCTTTCAATGCCCTGGCAACTTTGTCAAACAGGGCCGTATCAATTGTTAACATCCATTGCCTGACATCAGCCAGCGAAACACTATAATCAAAAAGATTCCTGATTTTAGCTGAACTGGTATGTTCTTCTGGTTGCAGGCTGGAATTTGGTTTTGGTAAGACCCTGGTAGAACCATATCCCAGTACATTAATGGTACCTGTTTTGAAATTAGAATGCAATGATTTACTATCAAATTGCAGAAATGCAGGTTCCTCTCTGCCTGAAAACCAAATTTTAACCCACCCTTTTTTTGTTCCATGGCGTAAAATATCAGTTGGATCGATCTGCAATTTTTTCACATACTCATCACCAGCTAGCACCAACGCTATTGCCTGGAGTATACTACTCTTTCCCACACCATTTTCTCCTAACAGGAATTTCCAGGGCTCATTATGTGATATGATAGTCATACCCAGGAATTGAAGCTCTGGTTCGGGAACTTTAAAATCAAATTGAAGCGTAGCAATTGATTTAAAGTTCCGTATTTCAACTTTCTCCGGATATAAGCGCTCCTGTTTTTGTGTAATTGAGTTACCAAGTAATTCAGCTGCAGAACCGACAATTGCGCCTGCTATAGGTTCTGCCACTATGGAGCTGGCAGCTTTTAGCCCTTTCTTTAGTAGGTTGGATAGGTTATTGGTTGGTATGGAATCGGATGCTGCCTTTAGGCCTGCTGATTTTTTCTTTTTTTCAGGCGGGATTGGCTTAGATAAAATGGACGCATTCGGTTTTAGAATAGCTGCAGGTTTGTAACCCAGGTGTTGGGTTGTTTTATGGGTTAGAAGCTGTTGAAATTTTCGAAAAATGGCTTATATTTCTTTAAATCCAACATAATGTGTGGATTTTGGAAGGCTTTTTTTTAATAACGCTGAATTGTGGTAATCCGGTTTCATAGACAGCCAAAGAATTACTACCTGTCGTCTGACTAGCATAAAATCAGCTGTTGGATTTTTTTTCAACCATTCAGCTACCTGGTTATATGCATCATTCAATTTTGATAAAATTAGCTTCTGCTGTGTTTGGGGTGCTTTTCCTGATTTAGTTGATGCCCATAATTTTTCAATTTGCTGAAGTAGATTTTTTACTGTTCGGATCGTAGCTCTACGCTGACTTATTAGGTCAGTCCGGTTTAATTTGAATATTTCGATGGTTACTTCACCTTTCCTGGTCAACTGCAACAGTGTTCCATCGTCTTCTACTACAAAATGTTCTTCCGGATAATCGTGGCAGGGATCCAACAACAGCGCTTTTTCATTTCTTATTATAAAAGCATAAGTGCTTTCGATAGGGGCACGGCGGCCTTCTACTGGGAACCAGGTGCCTTTGAACTTGTTACATTCTACACAGAGTGCGTATTTATTTTGCCAAACATATGCCAGCCACCAATAATGATCGGGCGCAAATTCACCATTAAAGCCCTTTGCATTGGTTCGGGGTCTCCAGCTATCGCTAATTACATTGTGTATGGTCAGCTTTTTTTCACAGGCTGCGCATTTAAAATTGAATTGTTCGGACACGGCATTCAGCGTGCCATGAGTATCTCCATTGATCGTTTCTTTGAATCCTTCCTGAGCACGTGATTTTTTGCTTCGCCGGAAAAAAGCACGATACTTTTTGATATCCGTCTTTATGGCGGAACTGGAAAAGGCGGCAGGCACCACGGTGCTTCTTTTAACATGTATCATAGCGCTGATTTAATCTGTTTTTGCGGGATTATTAAGACTGATGAATTTATTCAGGTCTGCAGAATAACCAATTTGTGCCTGCCAGAAATTATTGCCTCGTTGTCGGGAATCAATATAATTTTCACCCCTGAAGATGATACGGCGACTTTTATCGCTGCTTAAGTTTATCGTGATCGTTGCACCCAGGTTAATAAGTGAAGGCCAGGTGACTTTGTCCAGTTTTGGTTTACCATAAAATTCATCAAATTCAGCCTTGCTAAGCTGGATGGTTTTGGTAAGTGGGTGAATCAGGAATAACCTGCTGTGTAAATCAATATCCATATAACTGGCCGCTTTGATATTAAGTTTGATGCCAGGAATAATCATGAGCGAGTTTTTTCCATAGGTAACAGGGGATATGAAGGTGTCAATTTGTCCATTTTTATTAATAGTGGAAAAGGCGGTATCGTTCATGGGTGTTCGTAAATAGGATAATTCAAATGGAAAAGACAGGTATCCGCCGCGATATTCTACTTCAGCCACATTCATCCGTAATCCAGCATAAATATTCTGATACTCGAATAATCTGTACCCATGAACATATTTGATGGCGGTGTCTGCAAGTGGGAGGGATTGAGGAATTGTATCGGTTAGTACCGGCAGGTACCGGTTCTTGTTGTCTAGTTTAGAGAAACGAAAAAATAATTCACCCTTATTAACGAAGGTAAATCTTGCCCGAAACGGATTTTTCTGAAAGATTGGTCTTCTGAATCCATAGAAGTTTACTTTCAATTCAGTTTGAATAAGTCCGTTTGGTTCATTGGTTCCAAAAAAGCCTACCAGGTCGCCAAAAACATCCAGATTGATAATGGAATACAGGCTTTTTTCCCGAACCTTAACGGTATCGAAGGAATTAGCGGTGCATTTGTCAAAATTGATAATTGTGTCTTTTGCGGTGAATATGGTTCCTGTTGCATTGGGAGGCGATATATAATCAATAAAATCACCTATGTAAAATACATAACCGCTATTGGAATTTTTTTCTCTATATATGGAATTTTCTTTTTTGAGAACGAGAGGATATCGATTAGAAAGCAGTCCTTTGGACAATAGATTTTGCCTAAGATTAAACCGTATGGAATACACCTGGTGAGACTGGAACGTGTTTTTTAAATGAGCCGGTAAACCGGCGGTATCGATATCAAAATTGAAAGAGTAGATAAAGCCATCTGATATTGAAATTTTTGTTCGTTTAATAGGGATTGTAGTGGCATATCTAATGCTGTCTTTATTAATTGTTTTATAAATTTTTAGCAGACAGTTTGGGATAAAAGAAGCTTTCATACTGTCATTTTCAAGAGCAAAAGCATTCACATTAGAAACTACTGTTTTAGTTTCTTCTTTTTTAATCAGTTTGTTCTGAATTTGATTATACCAGGCTGGTATTCCCTGTCGCATAGCAGGTAGCAGGTCTGTTTCTATTGGTAATGAATCTTTCTCTTTGTTTTTTTTAAGTTGATTTACCAGACTGTCTCTTTGAGCGGCCAGAACAAAAGCCAGTTCCCTTTCTGAGAATAAATGAGTGAAGGAACTGTCTGCGCAGGTGATGGTTAGCAGGTCCCTGGCGTAAATAAGTTGGGCTTTACCCTTTTTGGCACTGATTGTATCGTAGGCAAATTGTAAGCTGCCTTTAAGTCCGGCTATATTTATTTTTTCATAGTAGAGATGGGTAGATTGCCCATAGGAAAATTCAACAGTAAATAAAGCAAGAATGAAATAGATAAATCTGAGCGGATAGGGGAACGCCAATACCTTCCGGTTTAGGGATAGATTCATAGTAAAAAGGTTTAGTGTTGAGGCGTTTTATAGGGGAGAAGTAGTGCTTTCGCAGGGGAGTATTCTAAGATATCAAATTTGTTTAATATATTTAATATGGTGCAAAAAAAATATTTCAATATCTAAGTTCCTGCCTTGACCAAGAAATATTTCTGTATTGGACTTATTAAGATCTGCCGATTCTTTTATTAAAATGGTCGGAATTTGTCTTCGGGGAACCGGGTTTTCATTTCGCGTTAATTTTTAAGTTGTTCATATCTATTATGGAAAAATTAA
>CAZJNY010000106.1:0-11942 GCA_964547405.1 uncultured Flavihumibacter sp.
TCAATAGCCAACTTTGGGCCCAGTCACGAACTGTGACGGGGAAAATTACAGATGCGAACGGTGCTCCCATAGCCAATGCATCTGTTCTGGTAAAAGGTTCTACGGTAGGAACAACAACTACCGAGGATGGTAGCTTTAGTCTGACCATTCCGGCAACTGCCAAAACGCTTGTTATTTCTGCGGTAGGTAATCAGACCCAGGAAATTTCAATTGGAAACCGTGGATTATTCAACATTTCACTGGCAACTGAAGACAAAGATCTTCAGGAAGTGGTGGTGGTTGGTTATGGTACTGCCATCAAGCGGAAAGAGCTTACCGGTAGTATTGCCAATGTAAAGGGTGATGCCATCGCTAACAAACCTGTTCAGAGTTTTGACCAGGCCCTGGGTGGAAGAGCTCCTGGTCTGCAGGTAGTAATTCCCAGTGGTGTACTGAATGCTCCCCCTGTATTTCGGGTACGTGGAACGAACTCCATTTCACTTTCTTCCCAGCCTTTGATTGTAATTGATGGAATTCCGGTTTATACCGGAGATGCAAGTTCAACATCTGCTGCGGGTAACGCCCTGGCATCCATCAATCCGAATGATATCGAAAGTATTGATATTGCCAAAGATGCTGCTGCTACAGCGATTTATGGTTCAAGAGGTGCCAACGGGGTAATTTTTGTTACCACGAAGAAGGGTAAATCAGGCCGTCCGAAAGTTAATCTTGATAGCTGGGCCGGATGGAGTAAAGTGCAACGCTTACCAGAAGTCCTGGACGCCTTTCAGTATACAGAGTACAAAAACCAGTCTCTGGCAAATGCCGGCCTGTTATCTCCCACTAACCGCTTTGACCTGACAGAAGGTCCGGATGGTCAGCCGATCAATACAAACTGGTATGATTATGTATACCGGACTGGTTTCTCTCACAGTAATTCATTGAGCTTATCCGGTGGAAATGAAAATACCAAGTATTATTCATCTTTCTCTTATACTGAACAGGAAGGAATCATTCAAAAGAATGATTTCAAACGCATGTCGGCTTTGATGAATGTTGACCACAAAATCAATAAAGCGATTTCAGTTGGATCAAAAATTCAGTTTTCCAATGAGCAGAACTTATCTGCTGTTAGCTCCGGCTCTCTTGGAGATGCGTTCGCAACAGCGGGTCTGGGTCGTGTTCCCCTGGTAACTGCCCCGAATATTTCTCCTTACAACAATGATGGAACCTATAACTATTCAGGTGCATTGATTGGTGTGATGAACAACAAACTGGGCCAGGTAGGATTCAACAACCCTGTTATTCAGCTTGATCAGAACAGAGGAAATGCCGAAGTAAACCGGTTATTGGGTAATGCGTATGTGCAGATTAAACCAATCAAAGATGTAACCTTCCGTTCCCAGTTCAATATTGATTATCTGTATGTAGATAATGAAATTTACTGGAGTCCGATTTCCGGAGAAGGATTTGCCAGTGGTGGAAGTGCTACTTCCATTTACAACCAAAACAAACGCTGGGTTTTATCCAACACTTTACAATACGATAAAACCTTTGGTGAAAACCACACCATCGGATTATTGGCCGGTAATGAGCAGCAAAAAAGCAATAACAAAAGTTATGGTCTGAACAGAATTGGTGCAAATGATCCTGATTTCATCAATATTCAGGGTGGATGGAGAACGCCCAATGCATCTGGTTTGGGTATTGGCGAAAGTTACCTGCTTTCGTACTTTGGCCGACTGAACTATAATTTTGGAAGAAAATACTTCTTCTCTGCAAACGCCAGAACGGATGGTGCTTCTCAGTTAGGTGCTAATAATAAATGGGGTACATTCTGGGGTGTATCTGCAGGCTGGGAAATCAGCGAAGAGAATTTTTTCCAGAACTCCGGATTGGACAAAGTGTTTACCAGTCTTAAACTGAGAGGTAGCTATGGAAAAGTAGGTAATATTGACGGTCTGGGTCAGTTTGCCTCCCTGTCTACTTTTAGTTCAGGTTTGTATGGAGGAAATGGAACGCTGGTGTACAGCCAGGCTGGTAACCCTAATCTGGGATGGGAAAGCATTAAAAAAACGGATATCGGCCTTACATTCGGCTTGTTCAATGACCGGATTACAGGTGAATTTGCTTACTATAACAATGATGTAAACGATCTGATTCTGAATGTTCCTACGCCTCCTTCTGCAGGAGTACCCTCCGCTATTCCAACCAACGTGGGTGTTATGTATAACAAAGGGTATGAAGTATCACTGAATTTTGTACCTGTACAGAAAAAAGACTTTACATGGACTGCCAATTTCAATGTAACCTTTAATAAAAATGGTGTTAGGTCATTGGCAACCGGCCTGAACAGTATTTTATCTGCAACCGGCGGACTTGAATCATCCAGCATTACCATACCTGGTGAATCATTGGGTATGTTGTTCGTAACCCGCACTGCAGGAGTAGACCCCGCTACAGGCCGCAGAATTTTCATCAACAAAGATGGCGACCTGGTATATTTCCAACATGTAGTACCTGCCGGCAGTGGTGGCTTCCGCTTTGAATATGCAGATGGTTCTGCTGCACCAACCGTTAGTTCTGCTGATGCAATTGCGTACAGAAATGTACTGCCTAAATTTTATGGTGGATTCGATAACACTTTCCGTTACAAAAATTTCGAACTGAATACACTCTTCACTTTCCAGGGTGGTAATTACATTTATTGGGGAACTTATGCAGGTTTGCGCGATCAGCGTTTCTGGAATAATTCCACTGATGTGCTGAGAGCCTGGACAAAACCAGGAGATAATACCGATATGCCAAAATCATATTTCGGTGATAACGTATCCAATGGTTCTTCTTTCCCACTTGATATCAATGTATTCAAAGGTGATTTCATTAAACTGAGAACCTTGACACTGGCGTATAACCTTCCAACCCAGGTTACTACAAAAATCAAAATCCAGAACATGCGTTTTTATGTTGCGGGTAATAACCTTTGGATCGGAACCAAATATCCTGGCCCGGATCCGGAAGTTTCTTCCAACGGTACTGGCAATACCAACCAGGGTATTGACAGAAACACTGTTGGTAACCAAAGAGGTGTTACTGTTGGTTTAAATGTTGGATTCTAACCATTAAAGAAAATTACAATGAAAAGTAGACTTATATTAATTGCCGTGGCTGCTGGTGCTATACAGCTGGCTGGCTGTAAAAAAGAAGACCTTGAACCAATTCCAACAAATGTGGTTTCTGACCTAACCGCATTTGATACCAAACTGCGCATTGAAGGCCAGGTAAACGCTGTTTATGCAACCATCAAAAATGCTGGCATGTTTGGTGGCAGGTACCAGATTTTTAATGATATCCGTGGCGGCGATTTTCAAAACGATCGTACCAATGTGGTAACTGGCTTTGATGTTTGGAACTATACGCCCAGCAATAGCTCCGGTAACTCCGTTCAGGCACACTGGGGCCGTGCCTATTATGCCATTAACCTGGCGAATGTATTCCTGGCCGGTATGGACGCTAAAGGAGCAGCAGTTGTAGGCGAACCTTTGGCAAACAATTTCCGGGCTGAAGTCCGCTTCGTAAGGGCACTTTCGTATTACTCCTTATTACAACTCTATGCCCGTCCTTATTGGGATGGAAATGGTAGTAAACCCGGAGTGCCTCTGCGATTGACCGCGAATACAGGTTCCGGCAACTATGATCTTGCCAGAAGTACTGTTGCAGAAGTGTATACACAAATCCTGGCTGATCTTGATTATGCTGAACAAAATCTGCCAGCGAATTACGCAAGTGCTGCATTCAATACCACCAGAGCGCATAAAAACACCGCTATTGCATTAAAGACGAGAGTATACCTGAGTATGCAACGTTATACGGATGTAATTACGGAAGCCAATAAAATTGTAAGTGCGAATGCACCGTTCACCGCAGCAAGCGGAGTGGCGCATGCCTTACAACCAAATGTGGCCACCTTATACAGTAACTACACCACTACTGAGTCCATTCTTTCTATGCCATTCAGTGATGTAGAAACACCCGGAACGCAAAACCAATTAGGTTACTATTATGGATCTTCTGCCATGAATGGCGGAAACGGTGAATACTCTCTGCAGCCTACCGGAATTATCGCCAATGCTGGCTGGAAGGCAACTGATGCAAGAAGAGCACTCATTGTTACTTCAGGAACTAAACAATACCTGAATAAGTACCCCAAAGCTGCTCCATTTACTGATTGGGCACCGGTAATCCGTTATCCGGAAGTATTGCTGAGTCTGGCGGAAGCTATCACCAGAAGTACCAACACAGTAGATGCACGTGCTATTGCCCTGCTGAATGCAGTTCGGCAGCGATCTGATGCTACCACTACCTTTGTAGCGGGTGATTTTGCAGATGCGGCAGCCTTAGCCGATGCTATTCTTACAGAACGCAGAATTGAATTTTTGGGCGAAGGACTGGCAGGTGCTGATCTTACCCGCCTGGGACTTCCACTTCCTGCGAAACCTGGGGTTACTGCTGTTCAACCTACACAACAGGAATATATCTGGCCAATTTCATCTACAGAATTATTGCTGAATACATTATGCGTGGATAATTAATTCGTAATCCACATTGGAAAAAAAGGCTGCCTTTATAAGGCGGCCTTTTTTTGTTTAAGAGCTTTCGGTAAAGTAAAATTCAAATTTAAACAGTTAAAAATTTAATGTCTACCTTCCAATGTTTAAACTTTTACTGTAGTATATTGTTAAGTTCTAGATAAAACCATCCTTTGAATTCAAGGGGTTCCCCTTGCCTGAAATCCAATTTCTGAACTGGTAGCTGTTTATTTTTTAACCAAACACATACACTGATGAGAAAATTGCTATGTGCGCTATTCTGCGTACTTGTAGTGATGAGCAATGCTTTTGCTCAGTCCCGAACCCTGACGGGTAGAATCACAGATGCCACCGGTACTCCTGTTGCCAATGCATCTGTTCTGGTCAAGGGTACCAGTATCGGTACCACTACCAACGACAACGGTTCCTTTAGTTTTTCTGTTCCCGAAACAGCCAAAGTGCTGGTATTTTCAGCAGTTGGTTACGAATCCATTGAACAGCGAATCGGAAGTTCCGATGTGTTCAATATCGCTTTTACTTCTCTGGACCAGAAACTCCAGGAAGTTGTGGTAGTAGCCTATGGTACACAGAAGAAGCCTGAAATTACCGGTGCCATCAACACCATTAAAGGCGACGAAGTGGCGAACAGGCCATTTACTTCCGTTGACCGTGCTTTACAGGGTGCGATTCCTGGTCTCCAGTCTGTACAGGGAAGTGGTAACCCGGGATCCATTCAACAGATCCGGATTCGGGGTATCGGCTCTATCAATGCCAGTGCGGCACCTCTCTGGGTAATTGATGGCAACCCGATTAACACAGGTGATCTGAGCCGTCTGACAACTTCCTCCAACGCGCTGAACAGCCTGAACCCAAATGACATTGAGAGCATTTCAGTATTGAAAGATGCTTCCGCTGCCTCCATTTATGGATCTCGTGCCGCAAACGGAGTAATCCTGGTTACTACCAAGAAAGGTAAAGCAGGTAAAACTAAATTCAATGTAGACCTGGAAGCGGGTACCAGTGATATTGCCTACCAGAATGAAAAATACAAACCATTAAATGCTTCGCAATATTTTGACCTTACGCGGGAGGGCCTGATCAATTTTGGTTTTGACCCGGATGATGTTGATGGTGTAATGACCTCCAATTTCGGTTTTGGAAACGGAGTAGATTTTAACTGGCTCGACAATGTAACCCGTAAGGCGGATCAGCAGCAGGTGAACTTAAGCGCGAGCGGTGGAAATGATCGCACCAGCTTCTTTGTATCAGGAGGATACTTCCGCCAGGAAGGTCTTACCGTTCAATCAGACTTCAAGCGCTATACCGGTAATGCTACCATCACTAATAAAGCCACTGAAAAACTGAAGTTTACTCTTAATACCAGCGCCGCTTATATCAATCAGAATGCTCCGCTGAATGGTGGATCTTTCGGTAACCCGATTCTAAGTTCATACTTTCTGCTTCCTTCAAGGGCTGCAAGAAAGGATGATGGTAGTTTAAATATTACTGCTCCTGATTTCGGTCCGGGTGCTTTGCACAATACCATTGCAACTGCCGAATTGGATAAAAGAAATCTGAATCAGTTTTCTCTGCGTTCCAACCTGATGGCGGAATACCAGATCCTGAAAAATCTGAAATTCACCAGTAGGGGTGGTATTGATTATAATAGTATTGAAGAAGATCAGTACAACAATCCTTTCCATGGGGATGGATTTAACGTACAGGGTCGTGCTTTCAGCCGCTATACCCGTTATTCCAACCTGAGCATTACCAACTACCTGGATTATCATCAGAATTTGAACAAGGACGAGGACTTTTACCTTGATTTCAAACTCGGATATGAAGCACAGAAATCCAAAGGATATTTTACCAATGTGCAGAGCCAGGGTTTCCCTCCAACTGGTGACCTGATTGTAGCTTCAGTAGGTGCTACTCCGATTGCTGCGCAGCAGGATGCAACAGATTATGCCTTTAATTCAGTTTTTTCTGTATTAAATGTGAACTACAAAGACCGCTATGTTTTAAGCGCCAGTGGCCGTCGTGATGGTTCCTCCCGCTTTGGTCCGAACAATCGCTTTGGTAATTTCTGGAGCCTTGGATTCAGCTGGAATGTGGACCAGGAAGCTTTTATGAAGAATGTTGAATTTATCAGCCAGTTGAAATTCCGCGCTTCTTATGGTGTTAATGGTAATGCGGGCATTGGCAACTACGACTGGAGACCAACCTATGGATTTGGCGTTAACTATAACCAGTTACCAGGTAGTGCACCGACTAATCCGGGCAACCTCGATCTCACCTGGGAATTGAATAAACCGCTGAATTTTGGGTTGGATTTCGGCGTATTTAATAACAGAATTTCCGGTAGTGTAGACTATTATGTAAGAAAAACTTCTGACCTGTTATTACGCGAACCAACTTCCTTAACTACAGGTTTCGGGAGTATTACCAAGAATATTGGAGCTATGGAAAACAAAGGGATTGAACTTACCCTGAATGCCATTCCAGTTCAAACCCGCAACTTTAACTGGAATGTTAACTTCAATATAGCTACGAATAAAAATAGAGTAACAGCGCTCGTTAACAATGCAGATATTGTAGAAGGTTCATTTATTCGCCGCGTTGGATATGATTTCCAAACCTTTTATGTTCGCCAATATGCGGGTGTTGATCCTGCCAATGGAGATCCGCTCTGGTATGTGGATGATACAAAAAATGAAACTACTAATATCTGGGGTAATGCACAGCGTACAGCGGATTATGGATCTGCTACTCCAAAAGTCTTTGGTGCGTTTACCAATACGCTCAATTTCAAAGGAATTTCCCTGGAAGCGCAGTTCTTCTACAACTTCGGAAACTATGTTCGGGATAGCTGGGGTGGTTTCTATATGGGTAGTGGAAATGGTGGTGCCTTTAACAAAGTGGTTCGCCAACTGGATCGCTGGCAGCAACCCGGTGATGTAACCGATGTTCCCAAATATGTGTACAATGGTAACAGGCTGGCTCAGAACTTCTCTACTTTCTATCTGACGAAGGGTGATTTTATCCGCCTGAGAAATATACAGCTTGGCTACACTATTCCAAAAGCTGTAACAGAGCGCCTGAAAATGAACAGTATCTTTTTCTACGCAAGGGGTACCAACCTTTGGACATGGGTGAAGGACGACAATATGCCGTTCGATCCGGAAGCAGGTGTTTCCAGTGAAACTAACCTGGAAGTATTCATTCCCAAAACCGTTACCGTAGGATTAAATATTGGTTTCTAATCACAAAAAAACAGGTTATGAAAATTATAAAATCAAATCATATAGTCATTGCAATGGCACTGGGGGTGGCACTTACCACGTTTAGTTCCTGTAAAAAAGAATTCCTTGATCTTGAACCTTACACTGCATTACCGGCTGCTTCTGCTATTGGATCTGAAGCAGACATGCAGGTAGCCCTCCGGGGAGCCTATGCCGGTATGAGGGCAGTAGATATCTTTGGCCGCTCCGGTCCGGTTTTGGGCGATCTGATGGGCGATAATGTTTACCAATCTGTACAAAACAGTAACCGTTATACGCTCTATAACCGCTTTGAGCAGCCAGTTAATGATGGCAACGCAGACGGTATGTGGGCACAATCCTACTCGGTGATTTTGCGTGTAAACAATATAATTGCATCATCTCCTGAAGGAACACCAGCCATTGATCAGTATCGCGGTGAAGCACATGCGATCAGGGCACTGATGTATTTTAATCTGGTTCGCTTTTTTGCAAAACCATATACGGAGGATCCTTCAGCATTAGGCGTTCCGGTGATCACTACCTACGACATCAACAACAAACCGGGCAGAAATACCGTACAGGAAGTGTACACATTAATTTTAAGCGATCTGACAGAGGCGTATAATAAAATGACACTTTCACCTGGTTCTCTTCAGTTCAGTAAATATGCAGCCCGGGCACTGGAAGCAAAAGTGCATCTGACCATGGGAAATATGGGTGCCGCACGTACTGCTGCCCTGGATGTTATTAATAACAGCGGTTACAGTGTAGTGCCAGCTGCCAATTATATTTCCTATTGGAGAAATCCGGCCCCACTGGCAGGTACCAATAAAACGGAAACACTGTTCGAAGTAACCATGGATGCTGTTGGTAACCTGGCATTTGATGCACTGGGTTATATTTATAATCAACTGGGTTATGGTGATATGTTACTGGCCGACGACCTGTATGCACTCTATAGCGCTACTGATGTTCGCAAAGGCCTGTATGCAGAAGGTACACGCGGTGGCTTGCCGGCTGTATTTGTAAATAAATACGCCAATATCCAGACAGATCGGGATGATACCAAGGTGTTGCGGATGAGTGAGGTTTATCTCATAGCAGCTGAAGCATCACTTGGTACCAGCGAAACAGAAGCCAGAGATTACCTGAATTATATTGCCACCCGCCGCGATCCTGACTTTACAGGTTATACATCCACTGGAGCAGCCCTGCTGGAAGATATTCTTACCGAGCGCCGGAAAGAATTAGCGACCGAAGGGGATCGATTTCATGATCTGAACCGGCTGAAAAGACCCATCGTCCGCAGTAATAATTTCCCTGCCAATGCACGTAACATTCCTTATCCCTTTGATAAGCGCCTGTTGCCAATTCCGCAGCGTGAAACGGATGCCAATCCAACTATCAAATCTCAACAGAACCCCGGTTATGAATAGGGTTTAACACAAAAAAGAAGGGCTGCTTCAATTGAGGCAGCCCTTCTTTTATTCTGAATTCCGGTGTTAGTATCCAGGATTCTGAACCAGATTAGGATTCTTATCCGTATCGTACTTAGGAATCGGAAGTACCATATAATTGTTACCCCATTCCTGAGCAGGTACTACTCCATGAGCAGGAATATTTTTTCTAGTGCGCAGGAAATCAAAACTACCCTGACCTTCAAAAGCCAGTTCAATTCTTCTTTCCAAAAGAATAGCTTCAATCAGTTCATCTTTTGTTTCCGGATCAATCGGTGTAGCTTCAGAGCGTTCACGGATTTCATTTACCAATGCAACTGCTGCGGCATCTACTCCAGTTGCCTGACGTGCTAGTGCTTCTGCCTTGATCAACAGGATTTCTGCATACCTCAATACAGGTACCCAATCAGTAGTTCCTGCACTGTATTTGGTAGTCCAGAAAGCGCCACTAACTTCTTCCGTTAAATTTACCCTGCGTAGATCAGTTTCTTCCATCAACTCTATGTACGACTCAAATACAGGAATATCACCTCTTGCACCTGAACCATAGTGCTGACCAATTGCATTATTGGTATTGGGGTTATCACCACCATTATGCGCTACAGAGAAAATTGATTCCACTGTTGTATAGGGTGCGCCAAATGTAAGTTCCGGAGATGCATTCAAATCATAATCTCCTGAATTGATCACGAGATCCGCATATTGTGCAGCCTTGGGCCAATCCCCTTTGTACAGATACAATCTGGCCAGCAATGCCTCTGCAGCACCTTTGGTTGCTCTTGCAACTGAAGAGAAATCAGATGCACCACCTCTTGCAGGCAACTTGGATGCCGCATCCAGCAGGTCGGCTTCAATCTGACTGTAAACTTCAGCCACAGTGCTTCTGGCAATTTGATTTGCCGGAGCAAATGGATCATCAGCAGCATCCAATACCAGCGGCACACCAGGATGACTGGCATCAGCGGTAAAGGAATATGGCTGCGCCCATAAATTAACCAGAGAGAAATATACGAGTGAGCGAATAAATTTCGCTTCGCCTACATACTGGTCTGCTTTTTCAGTGGATACTTTATCAGCATTGGGAACAAAGTACTTCAGGAACAGATTGGCTTCATAAATGGTTCTGTAAGCACCACTATAAGCACCTGCTACAGTTCCGTCAGTTGCCAGCAATGTATTGTACAATGCCATCTGTCCGAAAAAAGTACTAGGAGTTGCATCTATGCCCCGAATGTCCGGGAAAATCAGAGCCCAGCCTCCATAGAAATTTGGATTCTGTAACTGATCATACATTCCCACTGATGCCTTTTCGATTCTGTCAGGGGTAGTGAAGGCAGTTTCAGGTGCAAATGAATTGAAGGGATCTTCAAAATTATTTTTCTTGCAACCGGCAAGTGTCAGTGCACCCACCACCCCGGTAGCTAATAGTATTCTTTTAAAACTTTTCATACATTCTTTTTTTTTGAATGGTTTAGAACGCGAGGTTAACTCCAAATGTCAATGTGCGTGGTTGAGGAACGTTTCTTGTATCCACACCAATAGCGATGTTGTTTCCTGCATTGGTATTCACTTCAGGATCAGGTCCGCTGTATCCTGTAACAGTAAACACGTTAAACATTTGAGCGAAAACACGAACATTGTCAAATCCGATTCTTCCATATACAGATTTTGGCATGTTGTACCCAAAACTCAGGGTTCTTAACCGCAGGAAATCACCTTTTTCCAACCAGCGGGTAGATGCCTGGTTAGCCGTGTTGTCAAGCAGGTAGAGCCGGGGAATATCAGTCTGTTGTCCAGGTGCAGTCCAGCGATTCTTAATATCAGCCAGGTTGTTGGAGAAAGAGTTCGCCAGCAGGTTAGCTCTTGTACCATTGTAAATATAGTTTCCTCCTGAGAAGAAGAATGACAGGCTCAGATCAAACTGCTTATAACGGAAGGTGTTGTCAAATCCACCATACCATTTTGGCAGACCCTGCTTTCCGGTATACTGATAATCACTTCCTGAAAGCGCAGCAACAGGAGCACCTTTGTCGTCTGTCCAGATATTGGCACCTGTGGCACCAAAATTATAACGGCGGATTACGCCATCTTTACCATACCACATAGGGTTACCAGTTTCAGCGTCAACACCAGCCCATGTAGGCAGGAAGAAGGTTCCAAGTGGTTTTCCAACGCTTGCTACACTTACACTTGAAACGATATCCTGGTTATTGTTTGCCGCTACGAGATCCAGTATTTCATTTTTAATTCTGGAATAGTTCAGAGAAGCCGTCCAGCTGAAATTTCTGGTAGTAACTACATTGCTATTCAATGTGATCTCAATACCCTGGTTTCTCATACGGCCAATGTTGGTTGCGATGCTGGAGTTTGGAATACCCACAGTATACAGCACTGGCGCACTTAAAATCATATTGTCGATATCGTTGTTGAAATAATCAAACACGATACTCAGCCGATCATTCTTAAACAGGCTCGCTTCAAGACCAATATTGAATTTCTTGGAACTCTCCCACTGCAGGTTAGCATTGCCGGCCTGTGAGTTGGCGAAACCATTTAATACGGTATAGGACGCTCCGGAATACAGTGTTCTGGATGCGTAAGCCCCAATACCTCTTGAGTTACCCACCTCACCATAGCTACCACGAATTTTCAGG
>CAZJNY010000107.1:0-11935 GCA_964547405.1 uncultured Flavihumibacter sp.
CGCCAAACACATGCCATTCAATAAAGTGTTTGAAGTTTTTCATATCACCAAATTAGTGAATTCTAACAAATACAATTCTTAAAAGGTTAAAAACAAATCGCTTTTATCGGTAATTTCGCGGTGATTCCGCGTAGAAATCGAAATAGCAAACTTCAAACATACAAGCGTTATGGTTTTTGACCTCGAGATGATCAAAAAGTTGTACGCCCAGTTCCCTGACCGGGTTTCGAAAGCCCGCAAGGTCGTTGGTCGTCCTTTAACCCTTACTGAAAAAATATTGTACGCCCACCTCTGGCAGGGAGATGCTACCCACGCATATGATAGAGGAAAAAGCTATGTAGATTTTGCACCCGACCGGGTTGCCATGCAGGATGCTACTGCCCAGATGGCGCTACTGCAATTCATGCAGGCTGGCCGAAACAAAGTGGCAGTCCCCTCTACGGTTCACTGTGATCACCTGATCGTTGCCAAGGACGACTCCAAAACCGATCTGGCCCGTGCAGTAAATGAAAGTAGTGAAGTCTATGATTTCCTTGCCTCCGTATCCAATAAATACGGTATCGGTTTCTGGAAACCCGGTGCCGGTATCATTCACCAGGTGGTGTTGGAAAATTACGCATTCCCCGGTGGTATGATGATCGGTACGGATTCTCACACAGTAAATGCTGGTGGTCTGGGTATGATTGCCATCGGTGTAGGTGGTGCAGATGCCTGCGACGTGATGAGCGGACTGGCCTGGGAACTTAAAATGCCCAAACTGATCGGTATCAAACTGACCGGAAAACTGAATGGCTGGACTGCCCCCAAAGATGTAATCCTAAAAGTAGCCGGTATCCTGACTGTAAAAGGAGGAACCGGTGCTGTTGTGGAATATTTCGGAGAAGGTGCTACCAGCATGAGTTGTACCGGTAAAGGCACCATTTGTAACATGGGCGCAGAAATCGGGGCTACTACTTCTACTTTCGGATACGATGAAAGCATGAGCCGCTACCTGCATTCCACTGGTCGCGCTGATGTGGCTGCCCTTGCCGATGGCATCCGGGAACACCTGACGGCTGATCCTGAAGTGTACGCGAACCCGGAGCAATATTTCGACCAGGTGATTGAAATCAACCTGAGCGAACTGGAACCCCATCTGAATGGCCCTTTCACACCGGATCTGGCTACGCCAATCAGCAAAATGAAAGAAGAAGCCGCCAAAAATGGCTGGCCTACAAAAGTGGAAGTGGGTCTGATCGGCTCCTGTACGAACTCTTCTTATGAAGATATCAGTCGCGCTGTTAGCCTGGCCCGCCAGGTGGCAGAAAAAGGCCTGAAAACAAAAGCAGAATTTACCATTACGCCAGGTTCAGAACTGGTTCGTTATACTATTGAGCGCGATGGTTTCCTGAGCACCTTTGATCAGATTGGTGCAAAAGTGTTCGCCAATGCCTGCGGTCCCTGTATCGGGATGTGGGATCGGATGGGTGCTGAAAAACAGGAAAAAAACACCATCGTACACTCCTTCAACCGCAATTTCGCCAAGCGCGCGGATGGTAACCCGAATACCTATGCATTCGTAGCTTCTCCTGAACTGGTTACAGCCCTGGCCATCGCCGGTGATCTCACCTTCAACCCGCTTACAGATACGCTTACCAATGAAAAAGGCGAGCAGGTAAAACTGGATGCGCCAAACGGAGATGAATTGCCGGTAAAAGGATTTGCTGTGGAAGATGCAGGATACCAGGCGCCCGCTGCAGATGGCAGTTCGGTTCAGGTAAAAGTAGACCCGGCTTCCAAAAGACTGCAACTACTGGATCCTTTCCCGGCCTGGGAAGGCACCGATCTGAAGGGATTGAAACTCCTGATCAAAGCAAAAGGTAAATGTACTACTGACCATATTTCCATGGCCGGTCCCTGGCTGAAATTCCGTGGTCACCTGGATAATATCAGTAATAACCTGCTCATCGGAGCCGTCAACTTCTTCAATGAAAAAACGGATTCTGTTAAAAACCAGCTGACTGGTGAATACGGTCCTGTACCGGCCACACAGCGCGCTTACAAAGCAGCTGGTATTGGCTCCATCGTAATCGGTGACGAAAACTATGGTGAAGGTTCCAGCCGCGAACATGCAGCCATGGAACCCCGGCACCTGGGTGTTCGCGCCGTACTGGTGAAGAGCTTCGCCCGGATTCATGAAACCAATCTCAAAAAGCAGGGTATGCTGGCATTAACCTTCGCTGATAAGAACGATTACGACAAGATCAGGGAAGATGACAGCATCGATATCAACGGACTCATCAATTTCACACCCGGACAACCACTGGAACTGGTTCTTCACCATGCTGATGGCAGTTCGGATACCATTGTTGCCAATCACAGTTACAATGAACAGCAGATTGAATGGTTCAAGGCTGGTGCTGCACTGAATATCATCCGCCAACAATTCGGCGGTTAGAATAATAAGCATGCTATCACAGAGGGTATCCATAAGCCGGATACCCTCTTTTTTTTACCCGTAAACCGGGGAAAATACCCCCCTCCCTCCGGTTTAAAACGGGGGGATCTGAGATTATTCAGTCGTTAGATTTGTAACAGGGATGTCACTCGATCAACTACCAAAATACCATTACCTTATCTTCCCTGGAACCACTTTTTAAAATAACCTGCCGCTGCCAGGTTATTTTTTTTATACGGGAAAAATGCCCCCTCCATCCGTGTAATCTCCCCTAGGTCAACGTTGCTGCAGCCACTACTTTTGAGGCTTAACAGGTTCGGTCGGTCATGGTTGTGGTTGTCTCAGACGCCACAGCCTTACCGGCTTACACACTAATTTTTTCCATGAAACGATTACTTGATTTATCCGTTCATAGTATTCCCTGGCTAATGCTGATTCTGGCTGCACTAACCCTGGTAACAATGATAGTTGTGCTGGTGCAAAAAAAACACCAGGACAGAGACATGAACAGCTAATTATTTGAAAAATCTGCTCGCATTTTTAGTACTACATTTAACCCCATATTCATTGAATCATGAAAAAGCTCTTGTTTGTTCTAATCAGTTTTTTTGCACTGGCTTCCTGTAAATCCGGAAAGCAACTCACTATCCCAGCCGACGAAAAATTTATTGCAACGAAAATCACTTCAGAGCAGGCTGCTGAATACGAGCGTGCCTACCAGTCAGATCCTGGATTTAAAGCTGCTTTCAGAAACGGCATGTACCTGCCCGTTTCAATAATAGATGAAATCAGAAAAACAACAGGAATTGAAGGAATAGCGTTGAACTATGGCAAACATCCGGATTATGCCAGTCCGGTTTTTATTCTTTTTGCCACCAGTACCAAGCCTGACAATTCAGCAAAAAAATCAGATGGCACTGAAAATGCTATTTATATGGTATATTATCCATGCCCAACCATTTGCGGCAAAAATCGATAAGAGGCAGGCAGCATGAATTATTGGATCGCAACAGTCATAAAACTTTCCATCATAGTTCTTGGAATTATTGTTGGGTTTTCCAGAGAGAATAAACTCAATCGTACCAACTATAATTTTTTATTGATACTGATAGTTGCCGCAGCAGGAGAATTATTGGAATGGCTGATGGCGCAATATTATAATCACAATTTTGTTTATTACCACGTTTTTCGCCCTCTGTTTTATACCCTCATAACCCTTGCCCTGGCACCCCATCTGGGTAAGATGAAGAGAAGTTTCCGGCTATCCATCATTTTTGTATGGATAGCCGCCTACTTCAATGCCCGGTTTCTGCAACCTCCGGAAAACTCTCTGAATACAGTAATCATCAGCCTTACCTGCCTGCTTCATATTCTTGCAGTTTTGTTTTACACTGCCCGTCTGTTTGACAAATACTCCTGGAATGAAACCATGTACCAGCATAGCTTCTGGATTGCAATCGGCATCTTACTCCATTCCATCAGTTCCTTTCTTACCCTTGGATTGCATAATTTTCTGGATGCGAACGGGCAGCAACTGGTAACCTATATTCTGATTATTTCGGAATGGTTATATTACATATCGTATATCATCAATTTCAGCCTGCAAAAAAAGGTATCGACCGAATAATTTTGTCACTATGTACGCCAGCCAGATTGAAATCATCCTGACGATGGCGGCCGCCGTATTTATTATGCTGGCCCTTAGTGCGTTCGTAGTATATTTTATCCTCTCCAGCCAGAAAAGGCGGCTGCGCCTTCAACATGAACAGCAACAAATGAAGGAAAATTATGAAAAAGAAGTACTTACCACTCAGATAGAAAGCAGAGATCAGACATTGCGCGATATCAGCCAGGAAATACATGACAACATGGGCCAGCTGCTCAGCGTATCCCGCATCAATCTGAACATCCTGGAAAAAGAACTTGAATCACATCCTTCGGTTAAGCGTATCCGTGATACGAATCTCATTCTGGCAGATGTCATAAAATACATCCGCATGCTTTCAAAAGGACTGAATTCCGATATGCTGGCCAGTTACGGGCTCCGTGAATCCATTAAATTCGAACTCGACAGAATTGCACAAACCGCCCTTATCCAGTGTAAATTTGTTACGGAAGGAGAAGATTTTCTGATTGATGCAAAAAAAGAAATCATTCTGTACAGAATGATTCAGGAAATTCTGAATAATATTCTCAAACATGCAGATGCTACAGAAATCAGTATTCAGATGAATTACACAGGAACTGATTTTATTCTGGATATTACAGATAATGGCAAAGGATTTAACCAGGATGCAACCAGCAACCTGTCTATAAAAGAAGCCGGCTCCGGACTCAGAAATTTACAGAAGCGCGCACAACTGGTCGGTGCTTCACTGCAGATTAATTCACAACCTTCAATTGGTACCAACATTCATATTGTATTACCCAAACCTACTCCTGATGTCATCACCCAAACGCTCTAAACATACTGTTGCTATTGCCGACGATCACCGGCTCATTGCTGAATCGCTTTCCTACCTGATCAATGATAGTCCGGAGTTTACGGTAACGTTGCTGGCAAACAATGGAAAACTATTACTCGAAGCGCTGAACACGGCTGACGGGCTTCCTGATATCTGCATTCTCGATATTAACATGCCGGTCATGAACGGTGTTGAAACGGCCCGGGAAATCAGTAACCGCTTTCCGGAGATCCGGCTTCTGGCACTTAGCATGAATGACGATGAAGCTTCGGTTATTCAGATGATCCGCGCCGGATGCCGTGGTTACCTGCTCAAAGATTGCACACAGGCTGAACTACATCGGGCGCTGAGTGAAATCTTCAACAAGGGATTTTATTATTCTGATTTTGTGACCGGCAAACTTGTTCATACTATTCATAAAGAAGAAAAAACCGCTGATTCTGCTATCCGGCTCACGGATCGCGAAATGGAATTCATCCGGCATGCTGCATCTGAAATGACCTATAAAGAAATTGCTCTTACCATGAAACTCAGTGAACGAACCATCGATGGATACCGGGAAGCTCTTTTTGAAAAACTACAGGTAAAAAGCAGGGTGGGCCTGGTCTTGTATGCCATCCGGGCCGGTTGGGTAAACGCAAATTAAAATCTCATTAGAAGGTACGGATTTACCAGTTTTTTAAAGGTTCTAAAAAAATGGCAAAATAGATTTGCCGCATGAAACCCTTGATCTTCCTGGCCTTTACCCTTACCCTCATTTCACGTCTGTACGCCCAAACCGAAACCGATTCGGTCAGGCACCAGAAAAACCTGCTCGACAGCATATATATCGCAGAAGTTGAATCTCCCAAACAAAAACCCAAAGTTCTCCATGCTGAACCTTTATACATTGATTTAATACGGGATCTCGGCGCAAGGAAAGGAGAAAAAGAATGGAACCTGGGACTTGGAATTACAGATAACAACCGATACGACTCCTATGAAGCACTGATAGAATACGAATTTGCACCAATTGATCGTCTTGGATTTGAAGTAGAATTGCCCTTCAGTTTTTATTACCCTTCTTCAGGAAATGACCGCAATGAAATTCCCCGCAGCCGCCTGAATAGTCTTAAGCTTGCTACTCAGTACAGCTTTCTGGTTTCAGAAAAGGCCAGCACCTCCTTAGCCATTGGGTATATTCATGAATTCGAAATGACTTCCTTTTCAGCTTATGCAAAGGGCTCGCTGCTGGAGGGACATGTATTCAATCCCTTTTTCGTGGCGGCTAAACGATGGGGCAGCAATTACCATACACTGATTTATACCGGCCCCGTTATTCATAAACCCAATGCTCATGCAACACAAACTCATTGGCAACTGAATACCAACTTCCATTACATGATCACCGGAACCAGAAACTTCATCGGACTTGAATTCAATAAAACCTTTCATGAAAACGATTTTGACATGACCATCCGGCCTCAAATGCGCATAGGCATTGCCGATAATTTTATGGTGGGAATAGTAACAGGAATCCCTATACGAAGAGAGAACGAACGCTTCAGTTCATTTATCCGCCTGATTTATGAACCCGGACAAAAAACGCACTCCCATCACCAGCCAATTCCATAATCTTCTCCATAATTGCTGGAACCTCCCCAAAAACTGCCATGTTTCCAGTCAAACCAGATGGCATTGATGGGCCCTGAAGTCCGTGGTTCAAACCGCAGCACATAGCCTTTATCCCGTAATTCCTTTCTGATCCAGTCTGGAGTTGATGCATGCAACAGTAAATGACCCGGTTTCGGCTTACGGTCTTTTCCTCCCAGAGATAACCAATACTGATACGTATTGAAATTGGGGGCTTCTGCGGCTTCCTGCACATTCATTCCAAATTCCACGATGTTCAGAAAAAATTGCAGCAGGTTCTGATCCTGCGTATCACCGCCCTGCACGGCAAACGACAAAAAGGGTTTGCCATCTTTTAACGCCAGTGTTGGTGTAAGCGTAACACGGGGTCGTTTTCCCGGCGCTACTACATTGAAAGGATTCAGTGCCGGATCTACTACAAAACTTTGCATGCGCTGACTCATACCAATACCTGTTTCTCCGGCAATACAGGCCGGTACCCAACCACCACTGGGGGTTATGGATACCACCCAGCCTTCTTTGTCTGCCGCTTCAACACTGGTTGTTCCCCTCCATACCTGGTCGAGGTATTCGCGGTCTGGCGCCTTAACCAACCCATCCCCCATCAAGCCTTCCCAATTCTCCAGTTCTTTTTTGTATGGATTAGTTTCTCCCTGATGCGGATAGGGATCACCGGGAGCAATCAGCGGATCATTTTTTTCTGTCAGCAAAAACTTCAGGCGCTCTTTGGCATAGGACTCTGTTAGCAGCCCCTTGATGGGTTCCATAGGTGGAAAATAAGGATCCCCGTAATAAAAATCGCGGTCTGCAAACGACAGATTCAATGCCTGGTAAACCGTATGAATATAGCGAGCTGAATTATAGCCCATTGCTTTCAGATCTACCTGCTTCAATAATTGTAAACTCTGCAACAGCATCGGACCCTGTGTCCATTGAGATAGTTTGTACACATCAATTCCTTTATAATTCACCTGCAGCGGTTCCTCCGTCAATACCTTCCAGTTCCTTAAATCCTCTTTGGTTATAAGTCCGCCCTGTTCCTGGCAACCCCTGGCAAATGCATCTGCAATATCTCCTTTATAAAACCGGTCATATGCCGCATAAATCGCCTCCTTCCTGTTTTTCCCTTTTTTCAATGCGGCCATTTCCGCGTCCACCATTTTTTGCAGGGTTTTGAGCAAATCAGCCTGCACAAAAAGCTCGCCTGCTTCGGGTGCCTCTCTGCTCTGCCCCGCATGAGGCAGAAAGACCCTGGCAGAATAAGGCCACTCCTTTATTCTCTTTTTTTCCCGCTCAATGCTATTGGCTGTTTGCGCTTCGATGGGATAACCCGCTGCCAGCTCCATCGCCGGTGCCAGCACCTGTGCAAGGCTCATGGTTCCGTATTCTGCCAGCATGGTACATAAGCCACCAGGTGTACCGGGAGTAACCGCAGCAAGCGGACCGTACTCAGGTGGAAAATCATAACCTTTTGACTTAAAAAATTCCGGTGTTGCGCCAGTTGGAGCCACCCCCAATGCATTAATCCCAATTACTTTTTTCAATTTGGGATGATAAATCAATGCCTGTGTCTCCCCTCCCCAACTGAGTACATCCCACATAGTACAGGTAGCAGCCAGCATGGCACAGGCTGCATCTACAGCGTTTCCCCCTTTTTGAAAGATAGTTGCTCCTGCTGTTGCTGCCAGCGGCTTTCCTGTTATCGCCATCCAGTTTTTTCCATGTAATACAGGTTTCTGTGTAGGCTGTGCTATTATACCGATCGGTAAAACGATCAGTAAAAGGAATAGATATTTCATACCGCAGTTTTTCAAAATGTGTTAAGTGGCTTTAACAAATATACCCTTTAACTTATTCACATTTTTTTAGTTTGGAACAGTTTTGGAAAGCCTGACTATATCAATAAAATATTGTTACTCATGAAAACAAGTGTATTCCAATCCCTCTTATTGGGAACAGGCCTTGCCTTTTTATTGGTCGCCTGCAGCCAGCAGGACGATGCAAATCCAAATGATGCGAAAATTGAAATCAGGCTTACAGATGCACCCAATCCTACCATTAAAGAAGTATGGGTAGATATTAAGGAAATTCAAATTAATATGGGTTCAGATTCTACAGGCTGGACTCCACTGGCTGGTACGCACGCAGGAGTATACAACCTGCTCGACCTGACCAACGGCCGGGATACACTCTTGGCTAACGCAACCCTGCCTTCCGGAAAAATGAATCAACTCCGTTTAATTTTAGGCGATAACAACTACGTGATTACGCAGGACGGGCAAAAAGAAATGCTGAGTACGCCGAGTGCTCAACAATCCGGACTTAAAGTACTGGTAAACGCAACATTGAGCGGTGGAGTTTTATACCGACTTGTATTAGACTTTGATGCTGCCAAATCAATCGTTCCTGCAGGAAATAGCGGAAAGTACATTTTGAAACCTGTTATTCGCGTACTGTCATTTGTTCCCTCAGGAGGTATTGTTAAAGGCTTTGTTGCTCCGGACTCAGTACTAACTACCATTTTTGCCATTCAGGGAACTGATACCGTATCCACTACCGCAACCAACCAGGGAAATTATCAGTTCACGGATATACCTGCAGGAAATTTTTCACTTCATTTTTACCCCGCCGCTGATAGTTTTGGAACCGTACAAAAAGATATAACCGTATCGCTCGGACAAACAACAGTGGTTGATACGATCCGTCTTGAACTAAAATAACTCTCTCGGTTATCTGGACAAACAAAAGGCTCCCTCAGGGAGCCTTTTAAGTTAATAGTTTACTTCAACAGCAAAGCGGGGATCTCCGCTGCCCGCCCCCAATTCGGCAGCAGCAGCATTGCTGATACGAATGGTTAATCCTGCATTTTCTTTTATATCGGATAACTGACCCAATACTTTCGCATATACTACCTTGTTAGTTCCTGTATGACGGATTTTAACAATGGTTCCAACAGCTACATTATCCATTAAGGCATAATATTTTCCATCTTTCCATCCACTGGTACTGCGGAATACTGTTGCGGGACCATTCGCAGACTTTGAGCCATTGCGGTATTGGGCGCGAAAAAATCCACCGTTAAAATTTACAGAACCAGTCGCTACTTCAGATTCCTGTTGTTTAAACACCGGCGCAGGTGATGGATTCTCTGCAGGCTTTTCAACTTGTTTAGCAGGCTGTGTGGAAACGGTTACCTGTTTTTCTTCCCGGGGTGGCGTCACCGGGGCTTTGGGCTGGCTTACAGGAGCCGGCTGTTTGGCTGCCGTGTTTTGGGTTGCCTGCTGTGCCAAAGCAGACTGGTCGCGCTTCACTTTCAGAAAGCCCACCACCAATTCCATTCCGGAACGGATCTGATCTCGCGTGATGCCATTCCACTTCTCCAGCTTTTCCAATCCAACCTTATTATGATTGACACTAACGCGGTACATCCATTCGCCTTCAGCTACCTGGTGATAAACCGGAACCAATACTTCATCAGCCCCCTTTTTTTCATCCTGGGAAAAGTTATCGGACACCAACGGAATCTTTAGTAGTTGGCCGATTTTTAGTCCCGCATTTATGTCAGTACCATTAAAGGGAGCGATCTCTTTGGGATGCAGGTTGTACATCCTTCCAATACTGAACCAGGTTTCTTTGGCAACCACCTTATGTTCAACGAATAAATCAGGACTTTTCCCCTTCACTTCCAGCTTAGCCTGGGCCAGTCCGGTTAGGGAAATACATAAAAAAAATATCCAGAGTATCGGCTTTTGTTGCATCAGGACGATGAATTTTAGTGTTGTTGCAAATATGGGGCATTCTATGCAAAATCGCTGCCAAAAGCAGGTTAACAGGCATTTAGCGGTCGGGTTGCATCAGAATACGCCACTCTTTAGGATAATAGTTATTGGTTCGGTTCGGCAATACCTTTACCCATCCAAGCGAAAGTTCCTGGTAAGTGATCAGGTTCCATCCGACCCTGGATCCTTCCACATGAATTTCAGCTTTACGCAAATAGTGCAGGGCAAGGTCTTCCGATACCGCTATCCGGCTTATATCGGCACTGATTCCGGTAGATAAGGCCAGGGCATGATCCGGAATTAATTTTCTTCCGGCCCATTTGCCCATTGTAACACCCGCTCTCCGAACATAGAGCTGACTGATTTCATTCAGCAGTGCATCCACCTGTGCGGGCATCCCAACCATATTCTCCTGGATCATATAAAAAGAGTTAAATCCGGGTTTCACCCAGTCGGCAATATCTTCTACCTGTTGCTTTGTCGCTCTCTCCAGTTTTGTTTTCCCTTTTGTGACCACTGGATTGGCAGCTGCTTCCCGTTTTCGAAATGCTGTCAGAAAAAAACCTTCGCCACGCACCTGGTCGGGATAAAACCGATACCCCTTTGCCCCCTTTTGTGGTGATGTAGTTTCCACAATGTTCCAGGATGGGTCTATTTGTATCGATTCCGAATCTGCTTCATAACTGGTAAGCAACCAATCCGCAATGTCCTCATCTTCCTGCACCGAATACGAACAGGTGGAATAAATCAATACGCCATCTTCTTTCAGACAGGGCCAGATATCCGTGAGTATGCGTTTTTGACGCTGACTGCAAAGTTCGACTGCCGCTTCAGACCATTCCTCCATCGCAGTTGCATCTCTTCGAAACAGCCCGCTGCCACTACAGGGAGCATCTACCAGGATCAGGTCAAACAATCCCCCGAGGGATGTAAAATCACGTGGATCATTATTCGTAATCACCTGATTGCTATTCCCCCATTTCACCAGATTTTCTTCCAGAATGGTGACGCGCGATTTGATTACTTCATTGCTAACCAGAACGGCATCATCAGGTAATAAGGAAAGCAGATGCGTAGACTTACCGCCAGGTGCCGCACATAAATCCAATACCCTCAGTCCGCTTCGCCCGGCAACGAGCTGAACCAGGGCCTGCTCCAAAAACATACTGCTTGCTTCCTGTACATAATAAGCCCCGGCATGCAATAGTGGATCCAATGTATATTTAGGCCGATCTTTAAGATAATAGCCATATTCCGTCCAGGGAATGGACGCCTCAACTGGAAAGGAAAGAGTTTCCGGATCGGACCATTTACGTGGATTTAACCGAATGCTTTGAACCTGGTCACCGGTTTCCAGCACCTTACAGTAGGCCGCTTCCTGCCAGCCTGGAGTGCCAGCCATGTGTCGGATAAAATCAGGAGGAATCGTCAATCTTTTTTTTGTAAAACTACGACTTAGAGATTTTTTATTTCTGTACTGATGGCCTCGAGTACTTTTTTAGCATCTCCGAACAACATTGATGTTTTAGGCTGGAAGAACAACTCGTTCTCAATTCCGGCATAACCAGGCTTCATACTGCGCTTGTTCACGATACAATTTTTTGCCAGTTCCACTTCCAATA
>CAZJNY010000108.1:0-3423 GCA_964547405.1 uncultured Flavihumibacter sp.
ATAAAATGTTCATCTTTATCGTTCAAAAATAAGGATTCACAAGCATGTATACCCTTAATTGCCGTGGACGTTTACTGGTACTCGATCAGCCTGTTGTGATGGGCATCATCAATCTGACGCCTGATTCCTTTTATGCGGGCAGCAGATCGGAAGAACTGGAGGATGTAATCAGTAAGGCTGCGCAGCTATTACAGGATGGCGCTCTGCTCCTCGATATCGGGGCGCAAAGTACGCGTCCCGGCAGCAGTTTTTTAACAGCAACTGAAGAATGGGCAAGACTGGAGCCGCTGTTAGCTGCCCTGGTGGCCAGCTTTCCAGAAGCTTTTTTTTCGGTGGATACGTTTCATGCGGAAGTAGCTAAAAAAGCTGCTGAAGCGGGCGTCCATCTGATCAATGATATCAGCTTTGGCATGCTGGATCCGGATATGATTCCGGTAGTTGCTGCAAGTGGCTTGCCTTATTTTGGCATGCACATGAAAGGCAGTCCGCAAACCATGCAATCGCTGGCGCAGTATGATGATTTACTGCTTGAAATCTCCGATTTTTTCATCGAGCGCATAGCGGTCTGCAGAGCTGCAGGAATTAAGGACCTGATCCTTGACCCAGGTTTTGGTTTTGCTAAAACAGTTGATCAAAATTTTCAATTATTGAACAGGCTGCAGGAACTGAAAGTATTTGGGCTTCCCATCCTGGCGGGACTATCCCGTAAATCCACCATCACCAAAACGCTGGGCATTACGGCCGAAGAAGCACTAAATGGAACAACTGTACTCAATACCGTTGCTCTTCAAAAGGGTGCCAGCATCCTGCGTGTCCATGATCCCAAACCTGCCCTTGAAGCTATCCGCCTCCTCGCAAAACTGAACCCCTCCTGATCATAAAGTTTTATTTTTCACCTTTCACCTTCTCACGTCTCACATCTCACATCTCACATAAAAAAGCCCCCGGTTTCCCGGAGGCCTCTCTCATGTGCGTGTCTAAAACCTAACAACCAGGTTTTATTATTGTTTACCATCAACCGGCGGCATCAGTGGATTCTGCTTTGGTTGTGGCATGCTGTCCTGTACGTCTACCACTTCGATGTCAAACATCAGGGCTTCATTGGGCTGGCCTCCAGGTCCGGGGCGTGAACCATAGGAAAGAAATCCCGGAATATAGAGGGTTCCTTTACCGCCTTTTGAAAATTGCTGAATGCCTTCATCCCAACCCGGAATCACCTGACCTACTCCCAGCGGGAATGTAATCGGATCTTTACCAGGTTCCATGGTAGATTCGAATTCCTTACCGGTAAGCATGATTTTGCCACGGTATTTTACGGAAACGAATTTTCCGGAATCCGCTTTAGCACCGGAACCGGCCTGGTCAATCTTTACATAAGTACCCTTTCCAATTTTATTGGCAGTGATATTATTTTTCTTGATGTATTCATCAACAACAACCTGATCGCGGTCTTTTTGTCCGGCCATTTCCTTGTCCTGAATTGCCTGCACCTGCTGTTCGTTGTCCAGTACATCGGTTACGCGCATGTGCAGATAAAGTTTATCTCCTTTTTTCATGAAAGGCGGCAGCATCGGGTTTTGTTTCATGAGGCTGTCTACCTCCTGAACCACCACTATACTGTCTCCCTTGTGGAGAAAACGGAAAACTTCGGCAGCATTATAAACCGGGCCCACACTGTCTACACGGGTGAAAACGGGCACGCCACCTTCAGAAGTCATGAGGGTAGAGTCATTGATTTTCTGGGTATAATGAACCTGGAGGAACTGACCGAGTTTAACCTGCGGGCCACTGCCTTTTTCCACAATCTTATACGTGATACCGCTGGGTGTTTTACTGTAGTCGGTACTACCACAGGCTGCGAGTAAAGAGGCAGCAATTACTGTTGAGAATACGAGCGTTTTTGTCATTTTTTATATCAGTTGAAATTCTGATGCATTTTCTTTTACCACCGTTTTAAAGGTCTTTACGGTTTCCTCCAAGCTAGCACTGCTTCTTCCGCCGGCTGCATTGAAATGTCCTCCCCCCTCAAAAAAGCGACGTGCAAAGGTATTGACATCTACATTACCCTTGCTTCGGAAGCTCCATTTTCTTTCTTCATCCCGGTCGATGCAGATGGCGGCCATCCTGATTCCTCCGATGGAAAGCGGATAATTTACCAGTCCTTCCGTATCTCCTGTTTTGATATCATACCTCAGCAGATCATTTTTGGGGATAAAGATCAGAGCAGTATTGTATTCATAATACACCTCCATCCGGTTGGTCAGCACATGACCAATAAACCGAAGGCGGTTTTCCAGGAAATTATCATAGAGGTTTTCATGAATAACTGTATGGTGCAAACCGGTTTCCTTCAACCGGGCTGCCATTTTATGAACACTTACCGAAGCCGCCGGAAACCGGAATGAACCGGTATCACCGATCAATCCCGCATACAAACAGGCTGCCACATCAATGGTGAGGTGTTTTTCCAGTTGCGCATCGGTAATGAAATCATAAATCATTTCACAGGTGCTGCTTTTGGAAACATCACTTATTCCAAAGTCAAAACTCTCTATAGCCGGTTGCTGGTGGTGATCAATCAGTACTTTGGTACCTGTTGCCGCTTCTACAATGGGTGCCAGGTGTTTGGTACGTATAAGGGTATTAAAATCGAGGCAGAAGATCCAGTTGGCTTCCGCAACAATTCTGGCTGACTTATCGCGGGTGATTTCAAAATTGAGCACTTCTTCGCTACCGGGCATCCAGTCCAGAAAAGCAGGCCAATTCGTAGGTGAAATAACCATCACTTCGTGGCCAAGGGCTTTTAGTACCTGTGCAAGGGCAAGGGATGATCCCAGTGCGTCGGGATCCGGTTTCTGATGCGTGGTGATAACAACCCTGGAAGGCGATGCCAGTTTCGGATAAATATGATGTATTGGTAGCATAAAGCCGGGCAAATGTAGGTAAATTTAGCTACCTTTGCGCCCCAAAGAGCAAGTATATATGAGTAACAGAACATTTACGATGATCAAACCGGATGCTATGAAGAATGGTCATGCCGGTGCTATTTTAGACCGTATCATCAAGGAAGGATACCGGGTAGTAGCCCTGAAACTGACGAAGCTGAGTGCTGAAAAAGCAGGTGAGTTTTATGCGGTGCATAAAGCGCGTCCTTTCTATGGTGAACTGGTGGATTTCATGAGCAGTGGTCCGATCATTGCCGCCATCCTCGAAAAAGAAAATGCTGTTTCCTCTTTCCGGACGTTGATTGGAGCTACCGATCCTGCCAAGGCAGATGAGGGAACCATACGCAAACTGTTTGCTACCTCTCTCGGTGAGAATGCCGTGCACGGAAGCGACAGCGATGAGAATGCAGCTATTGAAGGTGCGTTTTTCTTCAGCGGACTCGAGGAAGTGAAGTGAGATGTGAGATGTGAGATGTGA
>CAZJNY010000108.1:3523-11767 GCA_964547405.1 uncultured Flavihumibacter sp.
GTGAGATGTGAGATGTGAGATGTGAAAAAATATGGGCCTCCCCTTGGGAGGCTTTTTTCATGGGCGGGAGATTATTTTCGGACCGGATTCGGTACTGGTACAACCTGGTAGCCAGCTTTTTTCAACAGGTTCAGCACTCCTTTATCTCCGGGCAGATGGGCTGCACCAACCGCAAATAAGGCTGGTTGTTTTTTCATGGCTTCCTCCATTGCAGGAATCCAGTTGGCATTCCGGCCATATAAAAAAAGCTCGAGGTAGGAACTCAGTCCGCCCTCCTCTTCCAATGTCAGTTTTTCAATCTGGTCAAGGTCCTGCGACAAATAGATATCCGCCATCCTGGTTGCAAAGCTATCGGGGGAGGCTGCCTCATCAATTGTTTTCAACAGTTCTTTGGCCTGTTCAGTATAGGGAATACTATCAAATACACTTGCCTGAAATGCGATCGATTCAAGTCCACTGATCGGCTTGCCTTCTTTTTTTGCCTGCTGGAGCAGTAATTCTTCCATACCGGTTTTGGTAGCACAGGGCATTTTGGATTCACTCAGCATGGCTGCAACAAAATAGGGTTTGAATCGCTCCATCATGCTCAATGGAAGTACTGTTTTATTCGTTGAAAAAAAATCCTGCACCCGCTGGTATTCCTCTGCGCTCAACAGGTCTGCGATTTTCTTATTGTCTTTCATCCGGATGAATTTGAATACGCCCAGCATTTCTCCCGGATTATCCATATCAATTTCAAAATAGACCTGTTTTGACCGGGACAAGGCAGCCAGCAAACTATCGGTCATCATTGCTTCTGCAGAACAGAGTAAATGCATCGTACCAAAAACATAGGAAGGACTCTCCATACCCTTGCCACTGATTTTCCAAAGAAGAGTTTTGGGTTGCTGAGCAGAAACAGATAGCTGTAAAAACAGACAGCTTATAACAGAGAAGAACAAACGAAGTTGCATACTTAGTTGATATTACGCGGACAGTCAAGTTGCCGGCCCATTGATTTGCCATTAAAGCCCGACCGGCTTCCACCGCCCAACCGGAAATTTACAGTGATTCCCTGAAAATAATACCAGTCTTTGAATTCGGAGCCTCCCCGAACAGCACCGGCTGGATAAACAGGGTTGGCATTTCCGTTTTTCAATTCATCACTTCGATACGCCAATTCCACTGCCAATGGACCACGTGCCGCCAATAACTGATCTGGGTCGGCATAGGTTGTACTGACATCATCCAGGTAGTCTGTAAAGGTTTTACGAAGTCCAACTTCATAACCTACAGTAATGCGTTCATTGACCCGTAGCTGGATCCCTCCACCAAACGGAATAACCACCTGAACTCTGTTGTAAAAATCGCGATCGGGATGAGCTGCGAGTCCCTGTCCTTCAGTGCCAAGGGGCTGGAGATAAAACTTGTTACCCAGGGTATCATGCGTATAGGGATCAAAACCAAATACACCAATACCGGCTACCAGGTAGGGCGTCCATCCTTTAGTTTCAAGATCCATAAAACGGACAATTCCCTGAATACTTCCTTCGAGGATTTGACTTTTAAAATTGAGGTTTCTGATTCGCAAACCGGCATCTTTGTTAAAGCGGTCATCTGCACTAATACGACCATAGCTAGCCATTCCGCGTACCGCAAAATATTTGTTAATGTCATATTGAATACCAACTCCAAGTGCAATCTGCGCCTGTTGGGTGGTAAACCGGCGATCCTGAAGGTCGCCCTGGTAGTTCGCTACCCCTCCAAAACCTACCAGTTGCCAGCCTTGTGCCATAAGGGATACGGGGAAAAAAGCCAGAAATGCCATCAGGATGTTTCGCATAAAGTTGGTTATGTTTTAAAATTAGCAAGTTTTAAGCCAAGCTCTAAGCGTTAAAACACGGAAGTTCTGGTAGTATCCAAATCCTTACAGAATATCTAATCGTTTATACGTAGAGTATAAAAAAGGACCTGATTCCAGGTCCTTTTAAAGATGTGCAGTACGATATCAATATCCCAGGATCTTGAGCATACTCTGGGCGGATTGTTCTTTTGCATACACCCAGTCCACCAGTTTGCCGTTTTTGTCGTGGCCCACAATAATATGTTTGGGAGATGGAATCATGCAATGTTTGATGCCACCATAACCACTGATCTGGTCCTGGTAAGCGCCGGTATGGAAAAAACCAAGGTACAATGGTTCACCGGTACCCACTTTCGGAAGAAATACTTCATTGATATGTTCCTCGGAGTCATAATAATCATGACTGTCGCAGGTAATACCACCCAATACGACCCGCTGGTATTCCTCATCCCATTTATTGATGGGCAATAAGAGGAACCGTTCTCCGATTCCCCAGGTATCGGGCAGGGTGGTAATAAAAGAGGAATCGATCATGTACCAGATCTCACGATCATTCTGGGTCTTTTGGGAAATAACGGAATAGATATGCGCCATACTTTCGCCCACCGTATAACTTCCGAATTCTGTATAGATATTCGGCATAGGAACTTTGGCTTTCTTACAGGCTACTTTAATATTCCCTACAATTTCATTGATCATGAACTGGTAGTCGTAATCAAACCCGAGCGAATGTTTAATAGGGAAACCGCCACCAATATTAATACTATCCAGCTCCGGACAGATTTTCTTAAGCTGGCAGTAGAGGTTGATCACCTTGTTCAGTTCCGACCAGTAATAAATATCATCCTTAATGCCTTTATTCAGGAAAATATGCAGCATTTTCAGTTGAAATTTATTTTCATAGCCTTCAATCTGATCCACATAAAATTCCAGGATATCTTTTGCACGGATACCTAACCGGGAGGTGTAAAAAGGAAAGCTGGGTTCTTCTTCCGCAGCTACGCGGATCCCGAGTTTAAAAGGGGCCCGAACAGATTTGCGATAGTCGTCCAGTTCATTCACGTTGTCCAAAACCGGGATAACGTTTTTAAAGCCGCTGTTGATGAGGCCGGCAATCCGTTTTGTATAGGTCTTCTGTTTGAAACCATTACAGATAATAAAGGTTTCCTTATTGATCTTCTTTTTGGCATAGAGTTTTTTGATAATCTCTATATCATAAGCATAGGAAGTTTCCAGGTGAATATTGTGTTTGAGCGCCTCTTCCACAACAAAGGAAAAGTGCGAACTCTTGGTACAATAACAATAAAAATATTCCCCCTCATATTTATGCTTTTTAATGGCATTGGCAAACATCTGTTTGGCCTTGTTGATCTGCATGCCAATTTTCGGTAAGTAGGACAACTTCATGGGTGTCCCATACTTATCGATAAGTGCTTTCACATTAAGTCCATTGAATTGGAGGTAATCATCTTTTACCTCGAAACCTTCCTGGGGGAAATTGAAGGTTTGATCTACCAGGTCAAAGTAGGTATTGTTCATCTAGCGGAAAACGTGATTAATTGGGTGATACATATAAGGCACAAACCTATAAGAAAATCATGAATAATAGGGAAATAAAAAAACCGGCTCCTGTTGGAACCGGTTAGAATTTATGCAGTGAATCCTGACATCTTATTTTACGGATGCAACCAGGGCCTTGAACGACTCAGGGTTGTTCATTGCCAGGTCGGCCAGTACTTTACGGTCCAGGGTAATTCCTTTTTCATTCAGTTTGTGAATGAATACGGAATAGGTCAACCCTTCTTCACGTACGGCTGCGTTGATACGGGCAATCCAGAGGGCGCGGTATTCACGCTTCTTGAGTTTGCGGCCTACATAGCTGTAGGTCATCCCTTTTTCAACGATGTTTTTGGCTACTGTATATACATTCTTACGTTTGCCATAGTATCCTTTGGCTTGGTCAAGAATCCTTTTTCTGCGAGCTCTTGAAGCTACTGCGTTTACTGAACGAGGCATATGCTAATGAGTTTAAATTTGGTGGTTAAATAAGATTATTTAAGACCCAGCAGGCGTTGAACAAAGAATAAGTTAGGTGCTGCAACAACGCCGTCTTTGCGCATAGCTCTTTTACGTTTTTTAGATTTCTTGGTGAGAATGTGCCGCTTGTGAGATTTCTGGTGTGTGATCTGTCCGGAAGCGGTCACCTTGAAGCGCTTCTTCGCGCTTGAATTGGTTTTTACCTTTGGCATTTTGATAACTAAACTAAGTTAGGCCCTGCTGGCGCCCCACACCGGTGGGAACTTTGTGAGCCATTTGGGCAATACATCATGTTGCCATGATGCCCGTAAGGGAGCGCAAAGTTATATTAGTTTCCTGAAATAACCAACCGAAGGGTCTTTTTTTGTTCTCCGGCACTTACCCTCAATATATAGATGCCAGCTGGCAAACCACCGGTAAGCGGTGCCAGGTTAATCCAGTGAGTTCCGGAACCTACCCCGGTTCTGGTTGCAGCAAGGCGTTTTCCGGTGATATCCGTTAGCTCCAGTTGAACGCTGGCACCTTCGAGCCTGGTGAGTTTCAGCTTCATCTGCTCCCCTTTTCCAGGATTGGGAAATACCTGCACCTGCAATTCAGCATCAAACTGCACCACCCGGATAGCCGAATAACGAATGTTTCCTGAAGCATAGATCAGCTTTAACCGGTAATAATAGGTTTCAGGCACTGCCAATTCCGGATCTGTAAAGGTACCGGTTAGCGGCGTTCCCGCAGTGATGGCAAAGGAAGTCAGTGGCAGGAAGCCCGCATCAGATCGATTGGATCGCTCCAGTTCGATCCGTTCTACCCCATTCCAGTAGGCAACTGACCAGGTCAACCGGGATTCCTTTTCATTTCCGGAACGAATTGCCTGAAAATCCAACATGGCCATCCGGGTGTTGTGTCCCAGATAAAACTCCCCATACAATCCAACCGGAAGTTCCAGGTAATAGCCTTTATCATAGGGAACCAGGTCAAAACCGGCCGGATCCCACACCGTTTCATAGCCCTGAACATTATCAGATAAGCGCTGATTGAGGGTAGAGAGCGGCCCCGCATACCGGAAAACGGAGAGGTCATAGGCGCTTAACGGAGAGGCGCAGGTGTCGCAGGGGTTGGCGGTTAACCAGGATTGAATTTTATCATCCGACAGGTATAACCGGAGCTGTCCATCCGCAACCAGGGAGCTGTTGGCGTTAAGCAGCGACCAGTTATAAGGCACCAGCTTATTACCTCCGAAAGCCGCTTCGCCTTCCAGGGGTGAAAAGCGAACCTGTACAGAGCCGGAACGATTTTGTGCTGGTTTCAGTTCCGCAAAAAGCTGTCCGTTATTAAGTGCCGGAACATAAGCGGCACCGTTTAATGGCAGATTCGAAACCGCACCTGAGTTATTTATTAATAATGGATAAACCCTGTCATAGATATGAAAATCATCAAGTAAGAATCCACCAGGTGTTCTTGGCATTGCATTGGAATTCTCAGTTCTTGCCAGCGACAAGAACCGGAACTGCACTGTTTTCAGGTTGGCCGGAAGGGCACTGGTGATCACCCGCCATTGGTTAGTGCCGACAGCGTCACAGTGTATCCATGCAGATTTAGCCGCATCATTATACCAGTTCAGATCATCGGCCTGGTTGAGCAACCGAATCCAGGTTCTGCCGGTATCGATGGAATATTCCAGGAATACAGAATCTCTTCCATCACATAATTGTTTGTTGACAGAGGCGGAGAGATAGGGGTTTTTTAGCTTGCTCAGATCAAAAAGCGGACTCACCAGGTATCCGGAAGGAACAACAAATCCGATGCCCTGAACCGAAGCGATCCATTGCGTTCCCCAAAAAGCCTTGCCATTGGCTGGTTTAAAGGGTGCGATGGATTCGTTTAAACGCGAAGAGTGTTCATACACAAAAGTAGACCCCCAACCCGACTTCCCCTGTTCAAATCCTTCGAGATATGGGAACTGGTCTACTTTAGGGGCATATGCCCAGGTTGCCGTAAGACTGTCATCTGCACTATGCTGATCTCCTTCGGCATGAATCCAGGCTTTGAGAGATGCCACGGCATCCGGCCAGTTCAAAACAGGAATTTTGAAAGCGACCACTCCGGTATCGCCGGCTGCAATGGAAGAGAGTTGAAAAGAGGGATTGTTTCCATCGGGCGTTTTGATGCCAAACCGCACCTCGCCGCTGGCTGATTGCCGGTTGTTCCGGGCCCAGAGATAACAGATTACGGAATCCCCATCTGTTACCTGTGGTTTCTGATAGGCAAAGTAAAGCAGGCTAACATCTTCGGCAGCTTTAAAAAATCGAAGGTTTTTCAATACATGCAGCTGGTGCTGGTAACTGGAGTGGGTAAAGCGGAAACGAACCTGGAAACTGGAACTGAATTCCTGCCCATGTTTTGCCAACAGCTCACTCAGGTTCAGGTAATCAATAACCGGCTGTTGGATCATTGGATCCAACAAGGCTACACCCAACCAGGAAGATGTATCCGAACCCCGGATAAAACAGTCCATTTTGACCTGTCCAAAGTCGGGAATATCCAATGCCATTCGAATATCATCAGCTATTGAATAATTCTCAAAATTGTAATTACCAGTTAGTTGCAGACTTTGACCTTCTATTTTACTACTGATAAATAAACCATTTCCGGAACTGCTTGCCAGGTTGAGCGAGGTAGCTGTAATATCCGCATCCCAGGCATCGAAACCAGGCAGACCCGGATAGCCGGGAATCCGGATACTCGTGTCCCGAATACGATCCATATTCTCCTCAAATGGCAGCTCAACAGGTGCTGCAACCAGGTACCGCCAATTTATGGCGGCGGTATCATTCAGGGTATTGCCATCTCCCTTAACGGAGAGGATCAATTTTAGAGTGGCTGTTTCACCGGGAAAACCTGAAGGCCTCAGCCTGGTTGTCCAGGTGAACGGCTGTGCCGGATTCCAGCGACGGTAAATAGTATCGGTATCCTGCAGTATATCATTTTTCAGCAACCTCAGCAATACGGTGTCCTGTATGGGAACAGTTCCTTCATTTCGGATTTGCACCGTTAGCTGGTCCAGCGAATCTTTGGCTGAGGGAGTCCTGCTCACAAGATGGGAAGCCGGTACCTGTAGTGAAAGATCGCCCGGCATTCCGGTACCTGCACAGATTCCTGCAGTTGTTAACAGGCGTTTGGCCACAGAGCGTTCTCCGAGTATGCCATTGTGTATCGGCTGAAGGGTGAACCAATACGGTTTACCAGGTGTCAGTCCTTCTACCTGGTAACTGGTATCCGTAGTTATGGCGAGGGTCTCCATTTCGGTTCCATTAAACATCAGTACAGCAAAAGAATCCACCACTGGTGATGACGGCCACCGGATTAGTCCCCTCGATTCGCAGGTACTGCTGACTGTAAATGCCAGCTCAGGCAGAATGCGAAACGGAGCGGAAATGCGTTCCTGTCCACTGGCCTGATGGATCAATTTTAGCAAAACTGCTGTTTGTACCGTAGCCGGCACGGTCCAGGTTCTTCTTCCCGGCTGGGTTACTCCGGTTGTTATTGGAGTCCAGCTGGTACCATTATCAATTGAATAAGCGAAACTGTAGACATCCGTTTCCTGTCCGGGGAACGTCCATTGAATCATGCGCTGTTCTCCCGGCTTATACAATTCCCCTCCTACCGGCTGAAGTAATTGTAATCCGGGTTCTGCCCAATTGTACACGATTTTAAAATCCTGTGGTCCAAAGGGAATTTCAAAACCTTTTACGCGAATGCGATAGCGCCCGGGAATCGCCCGATCGATTACCACCTGTTCAATATTGTTGAGACGATCCTTTCCCCGTGTTGCCTGTTTGAGTACACCTGCAGCGCTGGTATCCAGCACAAAGGGGTCATAGATAGTTCCATCGGGTAATTCAACCGTTATGTCCAGGTCGTTCACCAATGCTTTGGCGGAATAAAACGAAGCCGGCCGATCATGCCAGTACAGCATAATGCGGAAGTCTGTCACTTCCTGATCGAGTTGAATTTCCATCACCTGTTCCTCCTGATGGGCAACTTTGCCGGAGATCCATTGCTTTTTGTTCAGGGTTTCCAATGCCTTTTGAATATTCAGCCAGCCGAATCCATTGGCAAAGTCAACATAGGGTGTTCCCAGGTCAGTAGCGGTATTGCAGACCAGTGCTTTCATGAGTGCACCTTCCGGGTCTGTTCCATTAAAAAGCTGGCGATAGCGTTCATACAACAGGGCTAGTGTTCCCGAAACCTGGGGGGTGGCCATGCTGGTACCATCCAGCCTTCCATAGTTATTATTGGTGATGCTGGAAAGCACATTGGTACTGATGGATACTACTTCCGGTTTAATTCTGCCATCCATTGTTGGC
>CAZJNY010000109.1:0-11746 GCA_964547405.1 uncultured Flavihumibacter sp.
ATGCAATGCATTATTTTCTCCGCCGAATATTGCCAGCCGGAAAATCTGTATCCCTTTCATCTCACCCGCCATATTCAGGATATCCGCCTGGGTATCCTCACCATTCGCGAGAAATGGGAAAAAGCATTGTCCCTGCCTTCCTTTGATAAATGGGAAGGAGATTATAAAGAATCTGATCGTTCCAAACTAATTGATGCCAGTCTGCCTTCGGGAGATTATCTGTTGCTCCATGCCAATATTCTTCCCACGCAGGAGCTGGTAGCTGCCATACAGCGCTTAGCTGTTGGGCAGGCACTTATACATTCCGAAGCAGGTGCCATAGCGCTGCACTTTAACGCGGAACATGTTACCGGGCTGCACCGGATAAAAGTAACCGACACCATCCCTTACGAAGAAGAGCTGTTAAGCATCAAATACCCCTGGGATATTTTCCGAATGAATGAACGAGCCATCCGGGAAGATTTTCAATTAGTAACCCAGGGACGCAGTTCCTGCCCCCTTCCTTCTACCAACCAGGTAATTGGAGAGTATCCTGTTTTCCTGGAAGAAGGAGCAGAACTAGAAGGCTGTATCATCAATGTGAAAGAAGGTCCCGTTTATATTGGCAAAAACGCCGTAGTAATGGAAGGCACCTGTATCCGCGGGCCGGTCGCTATCGGAGCGCATGCCCAGGTTAAAATGGGAACAAAAATTTACGGAGGCACTACCATTGGCCCCTTTTGCATTGCCGGGGGAGAGATTAAAAATGCCGTTATGATGGGTTATTCCAACAAAGCGCATGAAGGTTACCTGGGCGATGCAGTAATCGGGGAATGGTGCAACCTGGGAGCCGGCACCTCTGCCTCCAATGTAAAAAACAGCGCAGGCCCAATCCTGGTATATCATCCTGCCAGCGAAGGCGGCAAAGCCGTTGTGGGCAACAAATGCGGATTGATTATGGGCGATTACAGTCGCGCTGCGATCAACACCTCCTTTAATACCGGTACAGTAGTTGGAATCTGCTCCAGTGTATTTGGAACGGGCTTACTGCCTAAATACATTCCACATTTTTCCTGGGGAGCAGAAGGTATCCGCAAATATGAATTTTCCAGAGCCATAAGAGACCTGGAAAACTGGAAGAAATGGAAATATTCCTCAATTAGTCCGAGAGAAGAGAATATCCTTAGATATATTTACGATAATTTTTAAATCAGTTTGAACGAATGAGAAAACAAATCGCAGCAGCCAACTGGAAAATGAATCTTACCTATCAACAGGGTGAAAAATTACTGGATGAAATATTACAGGAGAAAATTGCCCTGGCAATGGATCAACAGGTGGTATTTGCTGTTCCTTATCCTTACCTGATCATGGCAAGAAGTGTAGTAGCCAATGAGCAAAACTATTTCATATCAGCTCAAAACTGCCATCATAAAAAATCAGGTGCCTATACCGGTGAGATTGCCGCAGAAATGCTCCATTCAATCGGCATTCCGTTTTGTGTAATCGGTCATAGTGAGCGCAGAGAATATTTCAATGAAAGCAACCAGGAATTAGCTGAAAAGCTGAATTTATTGCTGGAACAGGAGATTCAGCCAATTTTCTGCTGTGGTGAACCGTTATCTGTACGGGAAGCCGGTACTCAGAACCAGTATGTTGAAGTACAGCTCAAAGAAAGCCTGTTTCACCTGAATGCCACGCAACTGAAAAAAGTGGTAATTGCGTATGAGCCAATATGGGCCATCGGTACCGGAAAAACTGCAAGTTCCGAACAGGCTCAGGAAATGCACGCGTTTATCCGGCAGGTATTGAGTAACCAATATGGAGCAGAGCTGGCGGATGAAATATCTATTTTATATGGAGGAAGTGTAAAGGCAGCCAATGCCGTTGAAATTTTTTCTCAGCCTGATGTGGATGGTGGTCTGGTAGGTGGCGCCTCGCTTCAACCTGCGGAATTCACGGCCATAATCAAGGCACTTAAAAAATAAATTATGCAAAGAGCGGTTAGCTTGCAGCCCTTATCCAGGCAACACAAATCTGCATTAATGACCTGTTTACTGATCCGGAAAGGGGTCAGTAAACAGGCATCCATTTCCGTGATGTCGGATTTTCTGCTAAAGTGCTGGCAGGTTGAAATAAAACCGCATTTTGAACAGGAAGAAAGCAGCCTGATCCCTGCATTGAGAACCTACCCCGAAGGAAAGAATTTTGCCGATGCCATTCTCCGGGATCATGAACTCTGGAGAACCGCAATGACTCATCTCGAACAGGCAAATGTTACCCATCGGCTATTGGGAGACCTTGCCGACCAGTTGGAACAACATGTCCGGTTTGAAGAACGTATTGTTTTTCCATCTCTTGAATCCAGCCTTTCGCCAGAGCAGCTAAGTCAGTTAAAACTGGAGGAAGATGATCATACCGCTCTCTGCAATACCTATCCGGTTAAGTTCTGGGAATAACCGTCTGTACTAGTCTATTTAAGTTTAAATCCAGTAAATTCAGGCATGGCCAGAATTCTACTGATTTTCGCTCATCCGGTGCTTGAGAAATCGAGAGTACACCGGGAATTGCTGAAACATATTCCTGCTGCAGACATTACGTTGCATGATTTATATGAAACCTACCCTGATTTTCTCATAGATGTTCATAAAGAGAAAAAACTACTGCTGGAACATGATATGTTGCTTTTTCAATTTCCATTTTACTGGTACAGCGCGCCTGCACTTTTAAAACACTGGATGGAACTGGTGCTGGAACATGGATGGGCTTATGGTAAAAATGGAACTGCCCTATCAGGAAAATCCTGGATGAACATTATTACCTGTGGAGGAAACAAAGAGGCCTATCAGCCTTCGGGGAAAAATCACCGGACAGTGGAAGAATTCTCTTATTCTTTTGAGGAATCCGCCCGATTGTGCAATATGCAGTACAGGGCACCCTATATCATTTATGGTACCCACCGACTAACGCCCGGGGATATACGCCAGGAAGCAATGAGATACCACGATTTACTGCTCCAACTGGCATCGGAAAAAACAATTCTTCAAAACACGCTACAAAACTGATCAATGGATCATAGCTCATTTTTATATCAGGCGCTGGTGTATCTGACAGCTGCAGTATTACTTGTTCCATTGGCAAAAAAAGCCGGACTGGGTTCTGTTCTTGGCTACCTGGTTGCGGGGATGCTTATCGGTCCGGCTTTTCTTAACCTGGTTGGTGACAGCACAGATGTTATGCATGCCGCCGAATTCGGAGTGGTCCTCATGCTGTTTGTTATCGGGCTCGAACTGGAGCCGAGACTGCTTTGGAAAATGCGTCAGCCAATATTGGGATTGGGAGGGCTGCAGGTGCTTTGTACTATGGCACTGGTGATGCTACTGGCAATGGCCATGGGCTACGACTGGAAAATATCCCTGGCAATCGGAATGATTGTGGCTCCCAGCTCAACAGCCATCGTTTTACAAACCCTGCAGGAAAAAGGATTGATGAAATCGGAAGCCGGACAAAGCAGTTTTTCAGTATTGCTCTTCCAGGATATTGCTGTCATCCCAATACTCGCAATACTGCCATTATTGGGGCCGGGAGCAACTTCCGGTTCAAACGGCTCTCACCAGACTGCTTCCTGGATCGATCATCAGCCTGCCTGGATTAAAACATTGCTGGTATTGGGAGCCGTTGTATTTATTGTTTTTTCCGGTCGAAAACTGATCCGACCATTATTGCGAATGGTAGCCGCAGCAAGAGTGCGGGAAGTTTTTACGGCCACCGCGTTGTTGCTTGTTATTGGAATTACTGTATTAATGACGCAGGTAGGATTAAGTCCGGCACTTGGCACTTTCCTGGCAGGTGTGGTACTGGCCGATTCAGAATACCGGCATGAACTGGAAAGTGATATCGAACCTTTTAAAGGGTTATTGCTGGGCTTGTTTTTCATCGCCATCGGAGCCAGTATCAATTTTCAGTTACTCGTGAACCTGCCATTCTTACTGATCGGTATCGTATTGGGATTAATGCTCATTAAGGCATTGATATTATTTGGACTGGGACGATTTTTCAAAATGAGCACCGACCAGAACCTGCTTTTTTCGCTGGGCCTCTGCCAGGTAGGAGAATTTGCCTTTGTATTGTTGTCGTTTTCAAGACAGGAACAAATTATCAGTAATGAAATCACCGACCTCATCATGGCAGCGGTAGCCTTAAGCATGGCACTTACGCCGATTCTGTTCTTATTGTTTGAAAGAGTCATCGCGCCAAAGATTGGCACAAAAGAAGCCGTTGAAAAAGCACCTGATACCATCAATGAAAAAAATCCGGTGATAATTGCCGGCTTTGGTCATTTTGGTAATACAGTAGGTCGTTTTTTAAGAGCCAATGGAATTAACAGTACCGTTCTGGATATTGATTCAGACCGGGTTGATTTTCTCCGGAAAGTAGGATTCAACGTTTATTACGGAGATGCATCCCGGCACGATTTACTGCATGCAGCAGGAGCTGCAGAAGCCAAAGTAATCCTGATTACCATTGGAGATCCGGAAAAAAGACTGGAAATGATTGAAACTGTAAAAAAGCATTTTCCTCATTTGCAAATGATGGTAAGGGCCGCTGACCGTCTGGATGCATTCGATCAGATGAATGCAGGCATGCTGCATATTTACCGGGAAAACCTGGATAGTTCACTACGAATGGGGGTGGATACGCTTCGCTACATGGGCCGGAGAACCTATACCTCTACCCGGGCGGCACAAACCTTTCTGCGGTATGATGAACTGGCCATGAAAAAACTATCCTCCATAAGGGATCCCAAACAATACATTAATACCTCCAGAGAATTCATTGCCGAACTGGAACGAATTATTCAAACAGATATTCATGCCTCCGATATCGGACAGGTTAAAGGCTGGGATGAAGACAGCCTCATTAGTGAACAAACTGAATCTTAGGATTTAAGCTTCTGCACCAGATCAATGTATTCCTGTTGGGCAGCTTCTTTTGATTTACCCTGCAGGGATGACCAGGCTTCGTATTTGGCTTTGGCAACAAAATCAAACATATTGGGGGCATCACCATTCACGTCCCCTTCAGTAGCCTGTTTGTAAAGAGAGTATAACTGAAGGAGAGTTTCATTACTGGGCCGCTCAGACAGATTTTTGCTATCTGCCACTGCCTGTTCAAATGCTTGGGTAAGATCCATACGAAAGGTCGATTTTAAGCGAAGCTAAACGATTTTTAATCATCTGCCTGCTATTCGCTAAATTTGCCCCCTTATTCAGTTGAATACATGAAGAATATCCGGAATTTTTGCATTATCGCTCATATTGACCACGGAAAGAGTACCCTGGCAGATCGTTTGTTACAAGCAACCAATACCATCAGTGAAAGAGATATGATGGACCAGGTTCTGGATGATATGGACCTTGAACGGGAAAAAGGGATCACGATTAAAAGTCACGCTATCCAGATCAATTATAAACATACTGATAATCAGGACTATGTTTTGAATCTGATCGATACCCCCGGCCACGTCGATTTTAGCTATGAAGTGAGCCGCGCACTGGCTGCCTGTGAAGGTGCATTGCTGCTGGTTGATGCCACCCAGGGTATCCAGGCACAAACCATCAGCAACCTATACCTGGCGATCGATAATGACCTGGAAATTATTCCGGTTATTAATAAGATCGATATGGATGGGGCGATGATTGAAGAGGTAAAAGACCAGATTGTAGAGCTGATCGGTTGCAAACCCGAAGATATTTTGCTGGCAAGTGGCCGAACCGGCCTTGGAGTAGATAAGGTGCTGGAGGCGATTGTAACCAAAATTCCTGCTCCCAAAGGAGATCCGGAAGCCCCATTGCAGGCCCTGATTTTTGACAGTGTATTCAACAGTTTCAGAGGAATCATCGTCTATTACAGAATTCTGAATGGCCGGATCCGGAAAGGAGACAAGGTACAGTTCGTATCTACCAACCAGGAATATTTTGCGGATGAAATCGGGATTCTGAAACTGAAAATGACCGAGAAAAAAGAGGTATCAGCAGGCGATGTAGGATATATCATTACCGGTATTAAGAACGCAAAAGAAGTAAAAGTAGGAGATACCATTACTCTGGCCAATAACCCCACTCCTGAACAAATCAGAGGATTTGAAGAAGTTAAACCCATGGTATTTGCCGGTATTTTCCCGGTTGAAACAGATCAGTTTGAGGAATTGCGGGAATGTATGGATAAACTGCAGTTGAATGATGCCTCCCTGACCTATGAACTCGAAACCTCCCAGGCTCTTGGGTTTGGATTCCGTTGTGGTTTTCTCGGTATGCTCCACATGGAAATTATCCAGGAGCGGCTGGAAAGAGAATTTAACCAGACAGTAATTACAACCGTACCGAACGTAAGTTTTATTGCCTATACCAGTAAAGGGGAAAAAGTAATTGTAAATAACCCCACGGAAATGCCGGATCCCAGCCGCATCGACCGGATCGAAGAGCCTTTCATCAAAGCACAAATCATCACAAAACCTGAATACATCGGGAATATCATGACCCTATGCCTCGGCAAAAGGGGAATCCTGGTGAATCAAAGTTATCTTACCCAAACCCGGGTGGAGTTAATTTTCGAAATGCCCCTGACGGAGATCGTATTTGATTTCTACGATAAGCTGAAGAGCCAGACAAGAGGATATGCGTCATTTGATTACCATCCCATCGGCTACAGGGAAGCAGATATCGTTAAGATGGATATCCTGCTGAATGCGGAACGTGTGGATGCCCTCAGTGCTCTGATTCATAGGGGAAGAGCGAATGATTTCGGTCGGAAGCTTTGTGAGAAACTAAAAGAATTGTTACCGCGTCAACAGTTCCTGATTGCCATTCAGGCAGCCATCGGTGCTAAAATCGTTGCCCGCGAAAACATCAGCGCCATGCGGAAGGATGTTACTGCCAAATGTTATGGAGGTGATATCAGCCGGAAACGTAAACTGCTGGAGAAACAGAAAGAAGGTAAAAAACGGATGCGCCAGATTGGTGCAGTGGAAGTACCTCAGGAAGCATTTCTGGCGGTGCTTAAACTGGATGATTAGTCAGGCGGCAACCCGGTTCACTCTTTTTTTAAAGGCAGTCCATGCCATCATCCAGATCCGGCTTCTGAATACAATAAGCTGTATCAGAATATGGACCGTTAACGTTGAAACAGTTCCACCGATAAGTTTCAGGAGGGGAGTTGTGAATACCGGATTGGTGAGTCGAAAACAGGCATAGGCAATTGGAAACACGAACAAAACCCCGCCGATTTCAAACAACTGTTTTTTGCTGATGGTAAAATAGTTCCTGGAAAAATACATTCCGAGAATAAACACCAATGTTTCAGACAATACAATTGCCCAGGCTGCACCTGTACTAAACCAGATTGGGATCAGCACAAGATTCAGGATCAATGACACAATGGTGGCAGCCAAATACATATACAGGACCCATTTTTCCCTATGATTCAATACGAGTACCTGCATGGTGAAAAAATCATGGAAAGGAACAACCAGCCATAAAAGCGAAAAAATACGAAGCAGGTGAACCGATGGCTGGTACTCTGTTCCGGATACAAAAAATATGACTGCTTCCGCAAAGAAAAAAAGGATGGCTCCGATGGGATAACTCAGGTGTATGGTGGTAAGCAGACTGTCTGCCTGTAATTCCCTGTTTGCAGCAGAGCGGAAGAGTTTAACAAAGAATACGACGGATGCACCAGAAAACACATTGATTCCTATTCGTACAATTTTGGCGGCCACGGTATAATACCCAAGCTCTTCCAGTTTTCCAACCCGTGCCAGCAAAATGGTATCGAATGCAAAATAAAGCACGCCCAGCACGCCCAATAAGGCAAAAGGAGTTAGTCCGGCCAGCAATTTCCTGAATAAGGAAAAATCCCATTTCCAGTAGGTAAACAGATCCCTGATATGATAGATCGCTACTCCTGAAATGAATACATAATTACAGGCCGATATGATGATATAATAAATCAGATCTTCCGGCTTTCGTACAATTGCTATGGAGGCGATCAGTACAAGTAAGCGGGCGATCAGGGTTCTCGCAAATAGCAACTGGTATCGCTCCTGCGATTGAAAATACCAGTCGAGGTGCAGCATGTACTGCAACATGATAAATCCATACAATACGGCAATGGTTGATGAACCTATCAGGGTGGGTTTGGAGAGCAGATAAACGGTATAGCAGCACACACCAATAAATGCCATAACCATATTAATCAACACCAGGTGAAGCACGGTATTGGCCTGTTTGGCATCTCCGATGGCTGATTTACTTAATAAGCGTAATCCGTAAAATCGTACGCCGAATGCCGCCAGTACAATAACCACCGACATCAGGGATTCATAAAAGCCAATAATGCCATATCCCTCCGGACCCAGCGTTCGGGTCATGTAAGGGAAAAGAATCAGTGGGAAAAGTATATTGATCGCAGTATTGCTATACTGCAGCAGTAATTGCCTGAACGGTATTTTGCTGTTATTGTCCGCCACCCGGTTTCTTCGGTTTGGGTTTCTCTTTCTCGGCTGCTTTTTCTATGTTTTTCCTGGAGCGTTCTTCCAGCTTTTTTTCATTGATGGTACCATCCTTTTCTCGTATGGCATCTTCAGCAGGTGCATTGCCCAAAAAGGGATCAACTTTTTTGAATTCGTCGGGAACTTCCGTGAATACTTTACTGATATGCACCCACATTCCATTTTTCCACTGAAACCCTTCAAAATCGCCATCGGGTATATAAGTTTCCGGACGGTGTGGTTCCTGTGTTTCAGAAATAAGGTGATCCACGATAACCATATCCATTTCTGTATTGAAATTGAAAGTGGTACTGGCTTCTTTTTTGTATTCAATTACAAAGCGATTCAATACCTGTTCCGCAGAAGCGGTATCGTGCTTCAGTTTAAAAAAAGGTCCTCCAAACCGGGGCTCCCCACTGGCTTCATCAAATGTCAGTACCTCCATCCATTTTCGGTTACTCCCCACCGTGAATCCGTCAAAGCCCAGTAAGGTATAATAATTTTTACCCTGCCATGTTTTCTGAATTACTTTGTAATAGATGGCGCCAATCCAGTTATTGCGGCTCCGAACCGAATCGAGCGGCTTGCTGGTGAACATTGATGCATCAAACAATGGATAGAGGCGAAGCGATCCATCATTTGTGCGCATTTGAATAGCGCCCTTCTGATAATAGAAATATTCATCCTTCTTCAACTGCCAGGTGAATATCCGGAAACTACTATCCGGTGCGTATAACCTTGATATGGTTTGAAGTGAATCGAATGAATACCCGAATGAATGCGGGGTACGCAGGGCACGGACCAGCATCCGTACAAATACACTGTCGCTCAGGAATCGTTTACCCGGACTTTGGGCATTGATCATACTATCTGCCTGGATGCGCAGACTGTCTTCCCGTAAACGGAGCTCCTGAAGATCTTTTCCCCGGATTGGCTGCTGTGCGGTTAATTGAGCCCAGCCATGCAGCATTAGAACTATAACTATCAGTTTTTTCATATTTCTCAGACCCGTCTAAGTTACCATTTTAATGCCGGCTCCAGCAAGTTCGCAAATTTTAACAGGTCCTTGCAGGCCAGATCAATGGCAGGATGGGGTATTGGCTGGTCTGGATGCGTGGTTTGCACAAACACCGTTTTCATTCCGGCATTTCTGCCAAACTGCATATCGCTCAGATTGTTTCCAACCATTATTGATTTGGCAAAGTCTATTTCGTCAAACTGCTGTTTTGCCAGGTAGGCCATGCCCGGTTGCGGCTTCCGGTTCGGATGTGCATCATCCAGCGAACTGCAAAAGAAAATAGCATCTATACCAGCTCCCGCTTTTGCCAGCTCTGCCTGCATGTAGTGATGAATTGCTTCCAGGTCCTGTAAAGTCATCAGCCCTTTTTCAATTCCCCGCTGATTGGTGACCAAAATTATCCGGCCGAAAATTTTCCGGAAAATATGCATGGCTTCGGGCACCCCTTCATAGAATACAAATTCTCCGGGATTATAAATGTAATCCTGCACTTTTTCGTGATTGATCACCCCGTCGCGGTCTAGAAAAAGTGTCCAGTTTTTATCAGGTTGAAGCCAGTTCATGCCGCAAAATAAGCGGCTTCCACCAATTGACAGATAATATGTCCCACCATGATATGACTTTCCTGAATTCTGGGGGTATCATGAGAGGGAACATTGAACAGGAGATCACTTAGCATTGCGAGTTGACCACCCTTGCTGCCGGTGAATCCCATAGTGGTTACGGATTTTAGTCTGGCTACTTCAAATGCTTTTACAATATTGGGTGAATTGCCCGAAGTGGATAGTCCGATCAGCACATCACCTGGTTCCATAATTCCATCTACCAGTCGCGCATACACTTCTTCATACCCAAAATCATTGGCAACTGCCGTGAGGTAGGAGCTATTGCAATGAAGTGCTTCCGCCGGCAGCGCCTTCCTGTTTTTATAGAATCGACCGCTGAACTCGGCAGCAAGGTGTTGGGCATCTGCAGCACTGCCTCCGTTTCCACAGAAATAAATTCGTTTTCCCTGCTGAAAACATAACAGGATGGTTGCTACTGCAGCTTCGATTCTTTCCTGAAATTCAGCATCCTGGAGAATGGATTTTTTTACCTGGATAGATGCCTGGATACATTGCTGAATAATATCTTTCATAGCCTTGTTATTTAATGGAGCTATACAGGTTTATTAACTGACTGATAAAACTGGGCCAGCTTAGCTCTTTTTTCTTTTCACGAATTTGCGCGCTAAACCGGTCTTCACCAAATTCAAAAAAACGATCGATCGCACTGGCAATGGAAGCAGGAGTTGGCTCGGCAATAAGTCCTGTTATTTCATTGTCAACATAATCTGGCAGTCCGCCAACATTGGTGACCACCATAGGTTTTTCAAAATGATAGGCCAGCGGAGTTACACCACTTTGTGTGGCGTTCCGGTAAGGTTGTACCACCAGGTCAGCGGCACTGAAATAATACCGGACCTGATCAGTAGGAATAAAATCGGCCATGAGCAGCACCCTATTTTCGATATGGAGTTCTTTTATCAGCTCCTGGTACATTGCCGGATCGTCGTAGAATTCACCGGCTACCAGCAATTGTACCTGTTGGTGTTGTATCAGGGGCATTGCTTTTAGCAGGATATCCAATCCTTTATAGGCACGAATGAAACCAAAGAAAAGCAGGAGTTTAACATCGGACCGGATGCCGAATTTTTCTCTTGCCATAGTTTTCTCAACCGGTAACCCAAAATTATCATAAAGGGGATGCCGCACCTGTACAATCGGTTTTGATGAAACAAAAGACCGGAGGTCCTGTTCCACTTTTTTACTCATGGTTATGTATGCATCGCAGGCAGGCAGGAAATAGCGGGTAAAGAGCGTATCACCCGGACGTTTTTCATGAGGTCGTACATTGTCCGTTATCGCAATGATTTTGGTATGGCGATTTTTCCGGACTCTTCTCAACACGGTTCCAAATGCAGGTCCCATTAATGGCAGCCAGTACCGCACCACTATCAGGTCGGGCTTTTTTTTCCGGAGGTATTCACCGGTTGTCCACCAGTTCAGGGGGTTCATGGAATGCAGGCGCTGCTCTATCACCAGGTCTGCCGGAGCAGGCTCTTCCGTTTGCTGAGATTTTCCAGGGAATAAAAACGAGGGATACTGAACAGTAAAATTGAGCATTTCAACACGGTGCCCTGCTTCCTGTAAACCTCTGGC
>CAZJNY010000110.1:0-11716 GCA_964547405.1 uncultured Flavihumibacter sp.
GCGCGGAGGTTATCCAACAAGATTCGGGCTGCAAAGGTGAGACTTTTTTCAGAATTTTCCAACTTAGCTGCTTCTACGGTATAATAAGCGTAGGGAACAAAGGCCCGGGCAGAATCACTCCAGAAGCTGGCGAGTTGCCGGTAGTTCTTTATTTTTTGCTCTTTTACATCGCCGCGAACCACGGCTTCACTTAATCCTTTCAGATAAGTTTGCTGGGATTCACTCAATTTGGCTGTGGCGCCATTAATAACAGACTGAATATCAAATGTTTCAGACGGAGCAGATACCATTGCACCAGCTTTCGCTTTAACAGGCGGTGTCTTGCTGCCAAAGAATACAATAACAAGTAGCAGTAAAACTCCACCACCTGCTACAAAAATTTGCTGCTTTTTCAAATCCTACAATTAAGGCAGCAAAATTACATTTCTTCGTCGGGGTTTGGTTGCCCTTCTTTAACTGTTTTGAGTTTTTTTACTTCCTGCACAAATTCCTTGGCAGGTTTGAAGGCGGGAATAAAATGTTCGGGAATCTCTACGGCAACATTCTTTTTGATGTTACGCCCGATTTTGGCTGCTCGCTTTTTGGTAATAAAGCTGCCAAAACCCCGGATGTAAATGTTCTCCCCCTGCGACAACACATCCTTCACCTCTTTGAACATTGCTTCCAGGGTTACCAGCACATCCACTTTTGGGATGCCGGTTTTTTCTGCAATTTGATTGATGAGGTCGGCCTTTCTCATAATTCACCTGTTTTGAATCTTTTGTCAAGTGGCGGAATGCTGGCCAGTTAACCCGGATTCCACAACAATGCGGTTTTGTTTGTTAATATAAAATAAACTTCTAATCCGTGCAACTCTTATGCAATTTATTGATTTTGAATTAAATTGAAATATTTTTCCAACATTCTGATGAACCTGCCTGAGTTTACCAAAAACCTGCTCGACTGGAACCGGTTGAGTAATACCCGCCAGATGCCCTGGAAAGGGGAAACTGACCCCTATAAAATCTGGCTCAGTGAGATAATTTTACAACAAACCCGTGTGGAACAGGGACTTGCGTATTACGAAAAATTTATCAGCAGGTTTCCCACAGTTCAGGACCTGGCACTTGCGAAAGATGCAGAAGTGTTCAAATATTGGGAAGGACTTGGGTATTACAGTCGCTGCCGGAACCTCCTGGCCACTGCCCGGTGGGTGGCATTTGATAATAAAGGCCGGTTTCCGCCTGATTATGAGGGCTTATTGAAACTTAAAGGGGTAGGCCCCTATACCGCAGCAGCAATCGCGTCCTTTGCTTTTGCAGAAGCCCGCGCTGTACTGGATGGAAATGTATTCCGGGTGCTTTCAAGGTATTTTGGAATTAAAACACCCATTGATGGTACCAGCGGCAAAAAACTCTACGCTCAGCTAGCACAGGCCCTTCTTCCGGTCGACCAGCCCGGAGCTTTTAACCAGGCAATCATGGATTTTGGGGCTGTTATTTGCAAACCGCAGTTGCCACTCTGTTCCGGCTGTGTGCAACAAACCGACTGCGAAGCATTCCGGATGGGAGTGGTGAATGAATTGCCGGTTAAAGAGAAATCAATTAAAAAACGTACCCGCTATTTCTACTATTTCCTGTTGGAATGGAATGATCAGTTTTATGTTCGGCAACGACAGGCCAATGATATCTGGCAGGATCTTCATGAATGGGTACTGGTTGAACAGCCCGAACCACTTGACGAATTGCCGGCCACCTACCGGAAGCTATTTAAAAAATACACCGGTGCTGCCAGCATCAAACAGCTGGTAGTAGGAGAAGAAGTCAGGCAGCAGCTTTCCCATCAGACTATTATCGGTCGATTTATCCGGGCAAAACTCTCCCGGCCCCTGGATGCGGATACCGGTTATCAGTTGCTTTCTCCGGAAGCGCTGGCCAAACTTGCGTTTCCGCGTTTCATCACCGCCTTCTCTCCCAAACCCTAACCACCCGACCGGTGCCACCCGACCGGTGGGGACGTTAAAACTGCATTAATGTCTCAAAAACAAGGATTTCCCCCGAAAAAAAATTAATTTTAGAGAGTACAAACAGGGATAGACGATTTTAAACTCAAATGAAAGCATATGAGAGGTGTAAACAGAGTGATGCTGATCGGAAACCTGGGTAAGGACCCGGATGTACAGTTCCTGGAAGGAAATATTGCCGTGGCCAAATTCTCTCTCGCTACAACTGAAACCTACAAGGACAGAACCGGTAAACTGATTTCACAAACAGAATGGCATACCGTGGTATTATGGCGGGGCCTCGCAGAACTGGCGCAGAAATACCTGCACAAAGGCAGCCTGGTTTATATTGAGGGCCGGCTTCGGACCCGCAGTTGGGAGGATAAGGAGGGTAATAAAAAATTTGCAACAGAAGTAGTGGGCGATAATCTCATCATGCTTGATAAAAGAAACGATGTTCACGGCCAGTCCTTTAGCGGACTTCATGGTGAAGGAATGGAGGGAATGACAGGCGAAGATGCACCTCCTGAACCCAATCCCGATCTTCCTTTTTGATTGGAGAAAATAGTGCAATTTTGCATCTATTGTAAACAAAACCCACTGCTTTGGACTACGCTTCTGCTGATCCCTTTTCAAATACTATGCTGAGCCTGTTGTTTCTTGCCTCCAATGTGCAGGGTACAACCGTTTTGGTAATCATGATCCTGGCACTGCTGGTAATCTCTTACTTTATTTCGGGATCGATGGTTGCCTTTTTTAGCCTGAACAACCGCGATATCAATATGCTGAAAACCAAGCAGGGGGCAGCATGGAAACGGATTGTCAACCTGCTCGAAGAACCCAAAATTCTGTTGGGGGCCATGCGGATCGGCAATACCTTCGTCAATATCGCAATCATCATCCTGTCCAATTTTCTGATCGATGAACTCATGACACTGCAAAACAGCTTCTGGGTTTTTGAACTGCTGTTAAAAATTTCTATCGTCACATTTTTTCTTATCCTGTTCGGTGAAGTCCTGCCTAAAGTATACGCATCCCAGAACAATCTTCGTTTTGCCCGTGATGCTTCCTTCCTGGTTGAAATTGTTTACCTGCTTTTTAACAGGGTAAGCAGATGGCTGGTTGGTATGTCGGAAACTGTTGAGAAATCATTGCGCTCAGAAGATGGTCCCAATCATTTTGAAGAACTGGAAGATGACTCCCTTGCTTCTGAAGATGAAAAAAATATCATGCGGGGAATTGCAAAATTTGGCAATATCACCGTAAAGCAGATTATGAGAACCAGGCTGGATGTGAGTGGTGTCAATTATAACACCGCGTTTCCGGATGTATTGAAACAGGTTGAATCATTGCATTATTCAAGAATACCTGTTTACAGAAATAACCTGGATGAAGTAGTGGGGATTTTACATTCCAAAGATCTCCTGCCTTATCTCGGTGAGAACGATTCTTTCAATTGGCATACATTGCTCAGACAACCCTATTTTGTTCATGAACAAAAACTGATTGAAGACCTGCTCCAGGATTTCCGTAACCGGAAAACCCATTTCGCAGTAGTGGTGGATGAGTTCGGAGGAACGAGTGGAATTGTTACCCTTGAAGACATAATGGAAGAAGTGATCGGCGATATCCGGGATGAATTTGATGATGAAGAAAGCATCAACCGGCAGCTTGATGATCACAACTATCTCTTTGACGGAAGAACCATGATTTATGATGTCTGCAAAGTGATGGACCTACCAACTTCAACCTTTGATACGGTTAAGGGTGAAAGTGATTCATTAGCCGGACTCATACTGGAAGTTGCAGGAAAAATTCCGGCAGAAAATGAGATTATAGAAGTGGGGGATTTTCAGTTTACAATTTTGGAACTGGATCGCAACCGAATTAAAAAAGTAAAAATCACGATCCGTCCCGTTTAATTTTTTCTATGTTACTACCCAACCGTTATTCCGGTAAGATTGCTGCCTATATGTTGTTGATGCTGGTTCTCGCAGGCCTGCAGCTGATTAGTTCCTGTAACAGTCCGTTTACTCCAAAGCCGCGCGGTTATTTTAAAATCAGTCTGCCCCAGCACGAATACCAGGAATTTAACGAGCCGGGTTTCCCGTACCGGTTCGAATACCCGAAGTACGCAAAGATTGTTCAGGATAGCACCTATTTTGATGAGCAACCGGAAAATCCCTACTGGATCAACATTGATATTCCATCTCTGAACGGAAGAATTTATATCAGCTACAATCAAATAGGAGGTAAGGCCCGTTATAAGGTTCAAAACAAGGCAGGCGAATATGTAGATTCATTCGGCGTGAATACTTTTGATAAGTTATTAAACGATTCCTACACGCTCTCTTACAAGCATTCTTATAAAGCAAGTTCCATAGAAGACAGTGTTTTTGTTTCCCAAAATGGAATCAGCGGAACCTACTTTAGGATCGGAGGCAATACAGCTACCGCCAATCAGTTTTTGATGACGGATAGCAGCAGGCATTTCCTTCGGGGAGCACTTTATTTTGATGCAGCTCCTAATGAAGACTCCCTTCGGCCGATCAATAATTTTCTGCGGGAAGATCTGAAACACCTTATCAGCACACTGGAGTGGAAAAATTAATCCTCCAGCGCACTGTTAACCAGAACTTTGAATTTTTCGTGAATTTCACCATGACTGTTGGGCCATTGGTTAATGAATAATTGTGCAACGATTTTTTTCTCCGGATCAATCCAGTAAGTTGAACTGAATGCACCACCCCAGTCGAAACTGCCTGCTGAAACTCCCAGTTTTAATGACTCCGCTGCAGTAGTGATACCAAAACCAAGGCCAAATGAAGTATACCCGGTTTTTAAATGTCCGATCTGGTTGCTCGTCATGAGTTTTACAGAATTCGGACTAAGAATTCGTTTACCGTTCAAGGTTCCTTTATTCAGCATCATCTGCATAAAAAGCGCATAATCATAAGCGGTAGAAACGAGTCCGCCTCCACCCGAATAGAGTTTTCCCTTTGCATTTGGATAATTGATTTGCATGGAAGTACCCGCTAATCCCAATTCTTCTTTCATGGTGGTAACTTTTTGTAAAGAGTCTTCACTATGTAAGGCTACCAGTCTTTTCTGTTTGTCTGCCGGGAGATAAAACCAGGTATCTTTCATTCCCAGCGGTTCGAAAATCCGGGTACGCATAAAATCTGCCAGCGATTGTTTGCTTACCACTTCTACCAGTCTGCCCAGCACATCCGAATTCAAACCGTAGGTCCATTTTTCGCCGGGCTGATGTTCCAGTGGCAGCGCTGCAATTTTGTTTACCTGGTCTTCCAGCGACTCATTCGGTACACCAATCTGTGCAAAAACACCGGCTTTGGCGGCCATAGCAGTATAGGATTCTGAGCCGATCTGCGCATAGCCGATACCGGAAGTATGGGTCAGCAGGTGCCGGATGGTGATCTTTCCCTTTACCGGACTGGTAGTGAAGCTTGAATCTGCCGGATTGAATTTGTCGAGTACCGCCACCCTGGAAAAAGCCGGAATGTATTTTTCCACCGGTTCATCAAGCAATAGCTTTCCTTCTTCCAGGAGAATCATCGCTGCAGCACTGGTTATGGCTTTGGTTTGGGAAGCAATTCTGAAAATATGATCCGTTCGCATTTTCTCTTTGCTGGCCAGATTGCTGCTGCCAAATGCTTTATGGTATACAATTTGACCATCTTTCATAACAATGGCAGTGGCACCAGCGATAAATTGGTTATCGACATACTGTTGAATAAGCTGATCAATCCGGGTAGCAGCTACCGGAACAAAACCTTTGCCCACGGGGGAAGGAGGCGTTTGCGCCTGCAGGATTGAAGTCAGCAGAATTGCCAGAAAAACCGCTATTGGTTTCATGTTTTCTGTTTTAGTAAAAAAAGGTACTATTAATTTTTTGAAGAACTAACTTTGTCAAAACACATTGCATGGTCGTAATTGAACATACCCTGGTTAGTGATGAGGTGCTGGAAGAACAGTTTGTTTGCGACCTCTCCAAATGTAAAGGCGGATGCTGCGAAGATGGTGATACAGGTGCACCGCTAGAAACGGGTGAGCTGGATATCATCAACGAGGTTTATGAAACAGTAAAACCTTATCTCGCACCAATGGGAATCCGTGAAATTGAGCGGGTTGGCCGGTATCAGTACGACAAGGAATTTGGCTGGGTAACACCTGCTGTAAATGGTGGCATCTGTGCCTACGGTTATCACGATGAAAAAGGTATTCTGAAATGTGCCTTTGAACAGGCCTACAATGATGGCCTGATCAGTTGGAAAAAGCCAATCAGTTGCCATCTCTTTCCCATCCGGATCAAATCCGGAAAGGAATATGATATGCTGAATTATGAACCCCGTGAACAGCTCTGTGCGCCCGCATGCGTGCTGGGTCAAAAACTGAAAGTACCCGTTTACCAGTTTCTGAAGGAAGCCCTGATCCGCAAATACGGAAAGGAATACTATGAGGGACTGGATGCGTACTATCACCAGTATCACGGTAAAAATCAGGCAGGATGAGTACAGATTATAAATCAGGTTTCCTCGCCAAAAGCACTATCAAAGCGGCTGATCTCGAACATCGCCGGAAGATCAACTTTAATATTGGCAGGTACAATTCAGTTGTTCCACTAGGTAAGCAGCAGTTCAGTGATCTCGAACTGGCCCGGGAAAGAGCCAAGAATATCAAATGGAGAGCCATTGAAACCCTGGATCAGCAACTCGAAAGTTTTGAAGCCAATTTCACCGCACGCGGAGGTAAAGTGATCTGGGCAGAAACGGCAGAGCAGGCCCGGGAAGCCATTCTGGAGATCTGCCGGGAAAAGAACTGCAAAACTCTTGTGAAAAGCAAGAGTATGGTTACCGAAGAGATCCGGTTGAACGAATTCCTGGAGAAACATTCCATTGAAAGTGTGGAAACCGACCTCGGCGAATACATACAGCAACTGGATGGTGAATCGCCCTATCATATTGTTACACCGGCCATGCATAAAAGCAAGGAAGATGTAGCCAAATTATTTGCGGAGAAACTTGGAACAGATCCCAAACTGAATCCTGAACAGCTGACCCTGGAAGCGAGAGCAAGACTCCGGGAAAAATATGTACAGGCAGAAGTTGGAGTAACAGGTGCTAATTTCCTGATTAGCGATATCGGTGGTGTTGCTGTAACGGAAAACGAAGGCAATGCCCGGTTAAGTTGCGCCTGGCCATCTACACATATTGTGGTGGTGGGCATTGAAAAAATGATTCCTTCCATGCAGGACCTGGGTTTATTCTGGCCGCTGCTCGCTACCTATGGAACGGGTCAATGGCTTACTGTTTACAACAGTATCATAAGCGGACCCCGGCAGCCTGGCGAAACCGACGGACCCAAGGAAATGATTGTTATTCTTCTCGATAATGGCCGCACCAATCTGCTTGCCAATCCTAAAACCCGTGAAAGCCTGTATTGCATTCGTTGCGGAGCCTGTCTGAATGCCTGTCCGGTTTATAAAAATGTTGGAGGACATACCTACAGCACCACCTATAGCGGACCCATTGGCAGTGTGATAACGCCCCATTTGCGCGAACTCAATGACTGGAAACACCTGAGTCATGCGTCCTCGCTTTGTGGCAACTGCACCGAAGTGTGTTCCGTTAAAATCAATCTGCATGAACTATTGCTGGAGAACAGGGCAGAAGCGGTAAGAGAAGGTTATAGTCCATTTGGTGAACGGCTGGCCTGGAAAGGCTGGAAGCTTGCCATGATGCAACGAAAATGGATGAATAAAGGCAGGGCAGGTGTAAAAGACTGGGTTGTAAACAAACTCGTAAAAGGTTGGAATACACACCGTGCAGATCTGCATTTTCCCGAAAAATCATTCAACCAGCTCTGGCGCGATAAACACCCTTCCAACTAATATGCTGGTATATTGTACCGACCCCTCCCCGCGACTGGCATACGTACTTGATTTTATCAGTGAGGAGATACTGATGGATAAGGCAGTGATCTGCCAGGATATCAACACGTTTCTGCATTTCGAAGGAGTTCGTATCAATTATAGCAACGAAGATTTTGATGGCATCTGTCATACCATCCGGCCGCATTTGCTGCTGAGTGAAACAGGTATTGCCATGCAGGAAATACAGATGGGCAGGTGGAAAAATTTGCCTGTTTTCTTTTGCAGAAAATCAGATGGACTGGAATTTGATCTGTTTGCGGCTGTCTTCTATTTGCTTTCCAGGTATGAGGAATACCTGCCGCATGAAAAAGATTATTTTGGCCGGTTTTCTCACAAAGCTTCACTCGCTTTCAGGGAAGGATTTCTGGATCGTCCGCTGATCAATGAATGGCTGATGGCATGGAAAGAGGAACTTCAGATGATGTTCCCGAATGCTGTTTTCAGAAGGAGAAATTATCGCTTTATCCCGACCTATGATATCGACATGCTTTATAGCTATCGCGGTAAGGGCTGGTGGAGAAATATGGGAGGAGCTGCACGTTCCCTGCTACGGGGAAATTTCAATCAGGCAATTGAAAGATGGAGGGTATTGAGAGGGAAACAGAAAGATCCTTTTGATGCCTACGAATGGCTGGATGCCCTGCATCTCTACTGCAGAGTAAAGCCGGTTTATTTTTTCCTGGTAGCACAGCAACAGGTCGGATATGACAAGAATATTTCAACCTCCTATAAGCCCTTCCAGGAGCTGATCAATTATTATGCAGCTGAGTATAAGATTGGATTACATCCTTCCTGGCAGAGCAGTGTGGAAGATGGAAACACCATTCTCCGGGAAGAAAAGGAATGGCTGGAAGCGGTTTCGGATATCAGTATTGAAAAAAGCAGACAGCATTTTATCAAATTCAGTTTACCGGGTGGTTACCAGCGACTACTGGATACGGGAATCGAAAAGGAATATTCAATGGGCTATGGATCCACCAATGGATTCAGGGCTTCTGTTGCGTCTTCCTTTTGCTGGTTTAACCTTGAAACAAATGCTGCAACTGCATTACGTATTTATCCTTTCTGTTTTATGGATACCAATGCGCTGTTCATGCAGCAACTGAGCCCCCAGCAGGCATACACGGAACTGATGAAATATTATGTAGCGGTTAAAAAAGTGCAGGGAGTTTTCATTACCATCTGGCATAACAATTACCTGGGATCCGATCCTGCCTATGCGGGCTGGCGGGATGTGTATGAGATCTTTATGAAGGAAGATGCTTACTGGGATGCTGCCGGCTGATCAGTGATGAGTTGTTTTTTTCTGAACGCCTCATTAACCAGGTATACGCCAATCAGGGCAACCAATCCGCCCACCAGAATAAATGCATTGAGTTTTTCATCAAAAAGCCAGGTGCCAAGTAAAAGTGCAACGATCGGATTTATATACGCGTAAATGGAAACCTGTTCTGTGGGAAGATGTTGTAACGCGTAGAGATAGGCCATAAAAGCCAGTACGGATCCGGCTACAGCCAAATAGATGATAGCAATCCAGGAGGGTAGTGGAATGTCCATTATGGGAATATGTTCCCCCGTGATGCGGGTTACACCAAAAAGAGCGAATCCTGAAATCAGCATTTGTAATCCAATGGAGAAATAGGGATTAAAGCCAAGCACCTGTTTTTTTGTATAGAGGGTGGCAAATGCCCAACTTAGGGTACCCATCACCGATAGGAAGATGCCAAACCTGAATTCAGGATTCAGAAAATCGGCCAGGTGATCATAAAAAATGATACAGATTCCGGCAAATCCGAGCAGGAAACCAATAATCGATTTGGTGGTAAGTTTTGAATTGCCCGCAATCAAAGCGATAACCACCAGCCAGAGCGGGAATACGGCACCAATGATGGCGCCCAATCCGCTTGAAATATATTTTACTCCCCAGGTAGAAAAACTATTGCTAAGAAAAAAATTCAGAAAACTTAATGTCAGAATCGGCCACCATTCCTTTCCTCTTGGAAATGCACGACCCTTAGCCATAAAAAACCCAATATACAGGGCTCCTCCCAGCATTTGACGGATGCTGGCAAGCTGAAGAGCAGGCATGTATTGAACCCCGGCTTTTGAACCCACCCAGGTGGTACCCCACAAAAAACTCACAGCAGCCAGCGCAAATAATGCTTTGGCATGTGTTCCTCTTTTTCTGAGGGTTAAGGGATTCATGGAGGCCAGCAGCTTTGCCAAACAGTCCTCGCTTTTCTTTTAATGTTTGAAATGACGCATGCCGGTCATCACCAATGCTAACTGATGTTGCTGGCAGTACTCAACTGAATCTTTATCACGAATGGAACCACCGGGTTGAATGAATGCTTCAATACCTGCTTCATGTCCCATTTGAACACAATCATTAAAGGGGAAAAATGCATCACTTGCCAACACCGCTCCTTTCAGATCAAATGCAAACTGCCTGGATTTTTCAATGGCCTGGCGGAGTGCATCAATGCGGCTTGTCTGGCCACAGCCCTTACCGATCAGTTGTTTATTTTTCACCAGCGCGATGGCATTACTCTTCAGGTGTTTGCATACCAGGTTGGCAAATTCCAGATCTGCTTTTTCAGCGTCGGTAGAGGGGCGACCACCGGCTTCCTCCCATTTTTCGAAATTGCCTTCATCCTGCTGTTGTACCAGCACTCCATTCAACATGGATTTGTATTGATTCGTACTGGTTACCGTGTTTTTTTGTTGCAACAGAATCCTGTTCTTCTTCGATTTTAAAATATCCAGTGCAGCCTGATCAAACTGAGGTGCAATCAATACTTCGAAGAAAATTTCATTGATTGCATTCGCCGTTGTACTGTCGATGGTGCCATTGCATACGAGCACACCGCCAAATGCACTTTCCGGATCTCCGGCAAGAGCTGCATCCCATGCTTTTTTTACAGATGACCTGGCTGCAATGCCACATACATTGGTATGTTTTATAATGGCGAAGGTAAACTCCGGCTGTGCATCGCTGCTTACTCCAAATTCACGGATCAACTGTACAGCAGCATCTACATCTACAAGGTTGTTGTAAGAAAGTTCTTTACCATTCAACTGGTTGAAAAGCTGGTCCAGTTGTCCGTAGAAAACGCCCTGCTGATGCGGGTTTTCACCATATCGCATAGTTTTCGGAGCAGGAATGGACGCAAGAAAATAATTATCCTGTTTGGGTGTGAAATAGTTGGAGATCGCAACATCATAATGTGCGCATACTTCAAAAGCTTTTGCTGCGAAATGTTTACGCTGTTCGAGGGTAGTGCTGCCATTCTGATCCCGTAACATATTTTCCAGCAAACTGTAATCCTGCTTGGAAGCGATCACCACCACATCCTTATGATTTTTGGCCGCCGCGCGAATCATTGACGGACCGCCAACATCAATTTTTTCGATGATCAGCTGCTCATCGCTGGTATTCGCTACCGTTTCTTCAAAAGGGTAGAGGTCTACGATAACGAGGTCCAGTTCCGGGATATCGAATTCCTTCATTTCACGCAGATCCTGTTCATTGGCCCTGCGACCAAGAATACCTCCGAAAACTTTGGGATGAAGCGTTTTAACGCGGCCACCCAGGATGGATGGATAAGAAGTAACAGATTCTACGGGAACGCAGGGAATGTTCAGTTTTTCAATGAATTGCTGGGTGCCACCAGTAGAATAAATGGTTACTCCCTGTTCATGCAGGAGTTGTATGAGGGACTCTAATCCGTCTTTGTAAAAAACGGAAATCAATGCAGACTGGATCTTCTTGTTCATACCAA
>CAZJNY010000111.1:0-11697 GCA_964547405.1 uncultured Flavihumibacter sp.
AGCTTAGTAACCGCAAAAACCAGATTCGGAGTTTCCTGAACCTGGAAAATATTCAAAACAGGGGTCTTGCTAACGTAGCAAATGGTACACTTACTACCACCCAGATGACGCACACATTGAATTATATGAAGGATCTTGGTGATAATATCACCTTGACTGCCCTGGGTGGTTACGAATACATGAAGTTTCGTTTCCTGGGCAATGGTTTGTTTGGCCAGGACTTTGCAGAAAATGTTAGTACGCCGTACTACAATTATATGCAGTACACAACGCAGGGGTCACGTCAGATTTATTCTTTTGATCAAACTACTGAACTGCAATCTTATTTTGCAAGAGCGATTTTCAACTTCAAAGATCGCTATATCTTCACCGGAACTTTCCGTGCAGATGGTTCCAGCAAGTTTGGTGCGAACAATAAATACGGATATTTCCCATCGCTGGCACTTGCCTGGAATATTCATAACGAAGCCTTCATGCAGGGGCAGAATATTTTTGATCAGTTAAAATTCAGAGCTAGTTGGGGACAAACAGGGAACCAGGAATTTCCAGCATTTGCTTCCCAAGAAATATATGTTGCCAATCAGCAATCCTTTGATCGGTCAACACTTGAAAATAAAGATCTGAAATGGGAAACCTCTACCACAATAAACATTGGTTTGGATTTTTCCATTGCAAAAGGAAAACTTTATGGTTCGGTTGACTATTTCAATAAACGCACTACAGATGTAATTTTTGATCGTGATAATGCAGATCCAGTTCCAATTAGAAATTCCAGTACATGGGAAAATCTACCAGGTGAAATTATAAACTCGGGAGTGGAAATAATGTTGAATTACCTCATCGCAAGGAATACCAACTTTTCCTGGGATTTCGGTGTAAACGCTACATTCCTGAATAATAAGATCACTGGGTTTGGTGAATTGGTAATTCCTACGGGAGCGTTGAGCGGTCAAGGTATTTCTGGAACCAATATTCAGCGTTTCGTAAACAATCGTCCATTAAATGCGTATTATTTAAGGCAGTTTACTGGTATCGATCGGGATGGTCAGGCTACATTAGTAGATGGTGGTGCTTCTTTGTTTTATTTAGGAGATCCAAATCCAAATATGCTGTTGGGGATGACTACCAATATTGGTTACAAGAAGTTCAACCTCGAAATCAGCATGAATGGTGCTTTTGGTCATGAACTATATAATAACACCGCGAATACCGTACTGCCAATCAACAACCTTGGTACTCGTAACATCGCGAAGGATTTGGCGAATATGGACCCTGCTGAGGCACTGTCCAGTCCGATCACCGCTTCTTCCCGTTACCTGGAAAAAGGTGATTATATGAAGTTGAGCAACGCTACACTTTCTTACCGACTTGGTAATCTCGGATCTGTTGTCAAGAATGCCAATTTGTTCCTGACAGGGCAGAACCTGTTTGTAATCACCAACTTCTCCGGATTTGATCCAGAAGTTAACGTCGATAAGAATGTTGCTGGTCGGCCATCATTTGGTATTGAATATATACCCTATCCAACCGCCAGAAATATTATTTTAGGAATAAACTTTTCTTTCTAACTCAAATAAATTTGAGCTATATGAAATTTAAAATTTTAGTAACCGCTTTGATGGTCACTTCGCTTTTCAGTTGTACCAAATTGGAAGAGCCGGTAGACTCCGCAATTACAGGAGACCAGGCGGATGATTTGTTTGGTGGTACAAACTCTACACCACCTGACCTTAGTGCCTTGTTAGAAGGTGTTTATTTGTCAACCCGTACGCCGTACCAGGACCAGTCGCGTGTTTGGGCTGCGATGGAACATACCACTGATGAAGTAATCGGACCTACACGTGGTGGTGACTGGGATGATAATGGTGTGTGGCGGGTGCTACATAGCCATCAGTGGGATGCAGACCATGCATTTCTTGCTGATACCTATCGCGATTTAGGGAGGATTGTATTCGGTAGTACCGATTTGTTAAAATTTAATCCTCCTCCAGGTCCTGCTGCAGAAGCTAGATTTCTTCGGGCATTTGCTATGTTTTCAATTTTAGATGGTTGGGATCAGGTACCCTACCGGGAGCCCAATGGCACATTGAATGATTTGCCAAAAGTGCGTAAAGGATCAGAAGCATTGGATTTTATCATGTCTGAATTGACAGAAATACTGCCCAATCTTCCGGTATCTCCAAATTATAAGGCCAACAGAGATGCAGCTAAAGTGTTGATGATGAAATGCCTTCTTAACAAAGGTGTATATGCTGACCGTGCCAATCCAACATTTGCAGATGGAGATATGCAGGCTGTAATAACGCTTGCAGATGAAATCATCAATAGTGGCCGATATGCACTGGAATCAAATTTCTTTGACAACTTTGCCCCCAATAACGATGACATTTCCAGTGAAAATATCTGGACGGCTGAAAACCGTGGTGGTAATAGTAGTGGTGGTGTTCGTTTCCATTGGTTCTGTACCCTACACTACAACAACAACCCCAGTGGTTGGAATGGTTTTACTACCCTGTCTGATTTCTATGACAAGTTTGAAGCAACTGATACCCGTCGCGGTGCTTCCTATCCTGGTATGACAAATGTGTCTGGATTAAGGGTAGGTTTCCTCGTTGGTCAACAGTTTGATCAGAATGGCGTGGCACTGAAAGACAGAAGAGGTAATAACCTGGCTTTCACTCGTGAAGTAAAACTGAAAGAAACTGGTAATGACCTCGAAATCACTGGTATCCGTGTAATCAAGTATCCAATTGATTATGTTTCTGGTGATAACGTTGATAATGATTTCGTTTACTTCCGTTACTCTGATGTACTTCTGATGAAAGCTGAAGCACTGCTAAGAACCAACAATGCGGGTGCAGCACTCACTATCGTGAACAATATCCGTACTACCAGAGGAGCTACCAGTCTTGGTTCTGTGAACCTTGATCAGTTGCTGGATGAAAGAGGCCGCGAGCTGTATTACGAAGGCTGGAGAAGGAATGATATGATCCGCTTTGGAAAATTCCTCGGAACCTGGCAGGAAAAAGCTGCTTCCGGTCCGGAACGTCTGATCTTCCCGATTCCCAACCGTTCACTGGCGGCGAATCCGAATCTGACACAGAATCCCGGCTATTAATTTTTAGTATCTTGCAAATAAGTAAGAGGTCATTAGCAATAATGACCTCTTATCTTTTTATTGAAACTTATTATGCTTAAATGGATTACTGCCTGCCTGGGTTTGGCGATGCTGACTTCCTGCGGAGCTGAACCGGAAAAGCCAGGCTTGTTTACCCTGATGGAAAAAACCGGGATTGATTTCATCAATGAAGTCAATGATACCAAAGATTTCAACATCTTCAGCTATCGTAATTTTTACAATGGCGGTGGCTGCGCAATTGGCGATATCAATAATGACGGACTGCCGGATCTGCTGTTCACTTCCAATATGGGTGAGAACAAACTCTACCTGAACAAGGGTAACTGGAATTTTGAAGACATTACTGCCAAAGCAGGTATCGCGGAAGCCGGCAAATGGAGCACCGGGGTAGTGATGGTAGACATTAACGCCGATGGCCTTCTTGATATTTATATCTGTAATGCCGGCTATCAGAAAGGCATGCGGCAGGAGAATGCCCTTTTCATTAATAAAGGAGACCTCAGTTTTACAGAATCAGCCAAAGAATACGGACTCGATAATAATGGGTACACCACCCATGCTGCTTTTTTCGATTATGACCTGGATGGAGATCTCGATTGTTTTATCCTGAATAATAGTTTCATTCCGGTTAATACACTCAACTATTCCAACAAAAGAGAATTGAGAGCAAAAGACTGGCCGGTGGCTGACTTTCTCAAAGGGGGTGGTTCCTTCCTGTTACGCAATGACAATGGAAGATTTGTTGATATTAGTGAAGCAGCCGGAATATATGGCAGCCTGATCAGTTTTGGTTTGGGAGTTACCGTCGGAGATATCAATGGAGACAGCTATCCTGATATTTATGTATCCAATGATTTTTTCGAACGAGATTACCTCTACATCAACAACAAACAGGGTGGCTATACTGAAGAACTCGAAAAACGCCTCCAGCATATCAGTCACTCCTCCATGGGCGCTGATATGGGCGATATTAATAACGATGGCCTGCCCGATATCTTTGTAACGGAGATGCTGCCGGATGATGAATTCCGGCTTAAGACCACCACTTCATTTGAACAGATCGAAGTGCAGCTACTTAAACAGCGTTCCGGGTTTTACAATCAATTCATGCAAAATACCCTTCAGGTGAATGCCGGTAACGGACAATTTCTGGAAACCGGGTATTATAGTGGGGTAGCAGCATCCGACTGGAGTTGGGGAGGCTTGCTTTTTGATGCGGACAACGATGGCCGAAATGATCTCTATATCTGCAATGGTATATACAGGGATGTTACGGATCAGGATTTTATCAACTTCTTTGCCAATGAAGTGATTCAGAATATGGTGATGACGGGTCAGAAAGAGGAAGTGGATCAGATTATTCAAAAAATGCCTTCCAACCCGATTCCTAATAAAATGTACCAAAACAGGGGCAACTGGAAATTCGAATCGGTTGAAAAGGCCTGGGGATTATCCAAACCCTCCTTCTCCAATGGAGCGGCTGTTGGCGACCTGGATAATGATGGTGATCTTGATCTGATTGTTAACAATGTAAATCAGCCTGCATTCATTTATCGGAATAATTCTACCGAACAACATAAATCATCATTTATCAGTTTCCAGTTACAGGATACGGGGAAGAATAAATTTGCCATTGGTTCAAAAATCCTGCTCTACCAGGGTGCTGAAATACAACTGCGTGAACTGGTGCCAACACGCGGTTTTCAGTCCTCCGTTGACTATACCCTTCATTTTGGATTGGGAGAAAAAAAGATTGATTCTGTGCATATCGTCTGGCCTGGTGGTGAAAGAGAAAATATTACCGCGTTCAAACCCAATCAACTCAATAAGCTGCAACGAGGCAACAGTACGAAGTCAGTACTTCCGCAGGTTGCTGCTACCCCTTCCTTGTTCACCTTTGTGGATTCCTTACAATTTGACAAACACCAGGAAGATGAGTATGTTGATTTCTACAATGAACGGAATATCCTCTGGATGAATTCGCGCGATGGAGCACAGGTTGCCAAAGCGGATGTGAATGGCGATGGACTGGAAGATATTTATATTGGCGGGGCTGCCAAACAAGCCGGACAATTATACCTGCAAACTGCAAATGGATTTCGGAAATCCCTTCAGCCCGTTTTTGAAACCTATAAGGATTGGGAAGATGTAGCCGTAGTATTTATGGATGCGGATGGAGATGGTGATGCTGATCTGGTTATCGGCTCCGGTGGCAATAACCAGGTATTACAAAGTCACAAACTCGATCATCGGTTGTACCTGAACGATAGTAAAGGAAAATTCACCGCTGCCGCCAACGCTTTCCCTCCGAACGGTATGAATATTTCAGTGATGGTTCCTGTAGATATGGATGGTGATGGAGATCTCGATCTTTTTGCTGGCGCCAGATCCATTCCGTATCAATACGGGGTTCCTGCATCCAGTCAGTTATTGTTGAATAATGGAAAAGGAATGTTTGAACCGTATCGCTTGAATGGAAAAAATCCGTTTGACTCATTAGGTATGGTAACTGCTGCTGTTTCTGCGAATATTACGGGTGATTCAAAAAAGGAACTGGTGCTTGTCGGAGAATGGATGTCTCCCCTGGTATATACATGGCAGAATAACCAGCTTGTTCCTGTTGTTGATTATTTCTCCAATTTATCCGGCTGGTGGCAGAGCGTTGCAGCAGCAGACCTGGATGGAGACGGAAAAGAAGACTTGGTGCTTGGAAATATCGGTGATAACTTTTACCTGCGCGCGGATAGCCTTCACCCGGTAAAAATCTGGCACAATGATTTTGATGAGAATGGTACTGCAGAGAATATTATCACAAGAACCATCGGCGGGAAAGATATGCCCGTGTTTATGAAAAGAGAATTGACGGAACAGATTCCCGGCTTGAAAAAACAGAATCTGCGCAACGAACAATTTGCAACCAAGTCGATTCAGGATTTGTTCCCGGCCGCAGTAATAAATACTTCGGTGATGAGGTCCGTTAATTATACAAAATCCTGCATTGTTTTTACAGGAGAGAAATCGGTTCGATCTGTTCTGCCTCTTGATTTTCGCGTACAATTATCATCCGTTCATGCCATCAGGATTCTGGATATCAATAAAGATTCTAAGCCTGATTTGGTGCTTGGTGGTAATTTGTACTGTCTCCAACCTCAGTTTGGTCAGCTGGATGCCAGCTTTGGGCATGTGTTGCTGAATGAAGGGGCCAGCCAGTTTCGGTATCTATCTCCGGCTGAATCCGGTTTATTTGTAAAAGGGGCCATTCGTGATTTTGAAATACTTTCTTCCAGAAAAGGAACTTCGCTTCTGGTTACAAGAAACAATGCCCATCCGGTTTTATTCCGGTTTTAAGTGCGCGTATCAATGAAAAAAACTGTTTACATAGTAGGTTGGGTGCTGCTGTTTCTGTATGGATGTAAGGAGGCAGGCAGGAAAGGCCAGTTTGAATTGCTTTCGTCAGACCATACCGGAATAAATTTTTCCAACCGATTGACAGCATCCTCCGAATTTAACATGTTTCAATACATGTATTTCTACAATGGAGCTGGTGTTGGTGCAGGCGATTTTAACCAGGATGGACTGATCGATTTATTCTTTGCTTCCAACCAGGATCAGAACCGCCTTTATCTTAATAAAGGCGATTTTAAATTCACTGATGTAACTGAGCAGGCGCAGCTTCCGGATGATAAGGGCTGGTCTACCGGTGTATCAGTAGTGGATATTAACAACGACGGACTACTGGATATTTATATTTGTCGGGTTGCCGGATTTGAGAACCTGAAAGTTGGCAATCAGTTATTAATCTGCCAGGGTATCAAAGATGGAATACCCTATTACAAGGAGGAGGCCGGCAACTATGGTTTGGCATTCTCTGGCTTCAGTACCCAGGCCAGCTTTTTCGATTATGACCTGGATGGTGATCTCGATTGTTTTTTGCTGAATCATTCCATTCATCACAATGGAACTTTTGGAAGAAGAGATCGCTTTCTGAATACCTACCATGAACAGTCCGGAGACCGGTTCTTTGTAAATGAAAATGGCAGCTTTACTGATAAAACCAAAGAGGCCGGAATTCAGAGTTCCGTTATCGGTTATGGATTGGGGATAGTAGTATCTGACCTGAATGCCGATGGCTGGCCGGATCTTTATATAGGCAATGATTTTCATGAGAACGATTATCTCTACATAAATAACCGGGATGGTAGCTTCAGGGAAGAACTGACCAGTCGCACTCAACATAGCAGCCAGTTCTCTATGGGCGTAGATGCCGGTGATGTAAACAATGACGGACTGCCGGATATCATTTCAGTAGATATGCTGCCGGCTGATCCTGAAATCCTGAAGCGCTCACTTGGAGAGGATGAATACAATCTCTTCATGATGAAGATCGGATATGGGTATCATTATCAATACACGCGTAATAACCTGCAACAGAATAGTTTTTCCGGTCAGTTCAAAGAACTGGGCTTGTATGCAGGAGTTGCAGCAACCGATTGGTCATGGGCTCCGCTATGGGCCGATTTTGACAATGATGGGCAGAAGGATCTGTTTATCTCCAATGGAATTCCCAGAAGATTAAATGATATCGATTACGTCAATTTCATTACCAATGATAATTTTCAGGATAAAATCCGAAAAGCTGAATTGAAGAAGGAAGACATGGGACTGGTAGAGCAATTCCCGCAAATCAAATTACCTAATGCTTTTTTCCGTAACCAGGGTGATTTTCATTTCTCAGAAAATGCGTTCACTGTCAGTAATGATCAGAAAAGTTTTTCCAATGGTGCGGTGATAGTTGACCTCGATAATGATGGAGATCTGGATATTGTTACCAATAATATCGATGATCCGGCTTTTGTATATCGTAACAATCAGCAAGCTGCTGATTCTTCCAGGTATTTGCAGTTGGATTTGAAAGGGCCTGCAGGCAACCGGAACGCAATAGGCGCTGCTGTGCTGGTATGTGCAGATACTACCCGACTCTATTATGAAAAATATCCGGTGCGTGGGTTCCAGTCGTCGATGGAGCAATACCTGCACCTGGGCTTGGGAAGTATTCGTCCGGATTCTGTTTTGATTATCTGGCCTGATCAAACCTATTTCAAACTCGATTCAGTTTCATTCAATGCACGCAAGACAATAACATACCAGGAAGGACTTCCAGGCTTTGATAAGCCGGCTCATTTAAAACAGCCTTTGATGGCAAACGCCATTGATCTTACCGGTGCTGCTAATCTGAAATTGGTACATAAGGAAAATCCATTTGTGGAATTCAACCGGGAACCGTTGATCCCTTTCATGTTATCTACCGAAGGTCCGGCAATGGCCGTGGCCGATATCAATAAGGATGGCAGGGAAGATTTTTACATGGGGTCCTCCAAAGGAACCAGGGCAAAAGTGGCGGTTCAGTTAGTGAACGGAACTTTTGCTGAATTGCAGCAGCCTGCCCTGGAAGCCGACAGTATGTATGAAGAAGTAGATGCCATCTGGCTGGATATTAACCAGGATGGACAACCCGACCTGCTGACTGCTTCCGGTGGCAATGAATATTACGGCGGAGATTCAAAACTTTTGCCTCGTGCTTACCTGAACAATGGCAAAGGACAGCTAACTCTTCTTCCCGATGCTTTCCCTTCTTCCGTGCTACTTACTGCCTCCTGTATAAAAGCGGCTGATTTCTCGGGAGATGGAATTCCGGATCTTTTTATTGGGGGCAGAGCTGTTCCCTATGATTATGGTAAGCAACCAGCCTCTTATTTCCTGGTGAACAACGGGCAGGGGAGATTTATTGATCAGACCCAGACACGTGCGCCTGATAACGGCCTGCTGGGTTTTGTAAAAAACGCGAGCTGGTATGATATGGATGCGGATGGTGATCTGGATTTGCTGCTTGCATTGGAATGGGGTGCGTTGACGATACTCGAAAACAAGCAGGGAAAATTCAGTAAACGAAGTCTTCATCCCGTAACCGGCTGGTGGAATTTCCTGGTGCCAGTGGATATTAACAAAGATGGCTTACCCGATCTTGTTGCAGGAAACCAGGGGTATAACAATCGCCTTAAACCAACGCAGGAGAAGCCCGTTCGGTTATACGTGAATGATTTTGATGGCAATGGGAAAGTAGAACAATTGCTAACCTATTATATCGGAGAGAAAGAACATTTTTTCGCGAATAAAATGGAGCTTGAAAAACAATTGCCTTATCTGAAAAAGAAATTTTTGCTGGCAGGTGATTTCGCCAAGGCATCCCTTGGAGATATTATTGAACCGGCTAAACTCCAGGAAGCAGAACTATTAACTGCGGATGATTTTACCAGTGGGTACCTTATCAATAAAGGTAACTGGCAATTTGAGTGGCATGCATTCCCCTGGGAAGTTCAATTGAGTCCGTATCGTTCCACTGAACTGACGGATGTAAACGGCGATGGCTGGATGGATTTGCTGATAGGTCCTAATTTTTACGCAAACTCCATCCAGTTGGGACGGAATGACGCAGGTATGGCAGCTGTTTTGCTGAATGAAAAAGGAACTGGTTTCAGGTATCTGCCCTGGACCACCACCCTTACCGGAGAAATTCGAAAATTCGCACCCATTCAGGTTAATAAAGAGCGGTTATTTCTGACCGTTAGAAACAACGATAGTTTACGCCTGTTCCGGATACAGGGACTGAATCAAAAATAAGGATAGAATACCTGCAGTTTCACCTGCTGACTGTCTGATTCAAGCTTTAACTCTTTTGGAAGCGCTATATAAGGGATCGCCATATTGACCAGGCCATAATCAGTTTTATATTGCTCCAGCGCATACAAGGCCTTCCTGTATTTGTTGAATGGACCCTCATAATGAGCTACCAGTAGATTCTTTTTATAGGGCATTTGCTTGAACTCAATGCCCTGTGGTAAGCTGTTTTTTAATGGACGGTGGATGGATATGCTGGCATTCAGGTTGTAATGACTGCTATCGGGTTGCTGTAGATTCAATATGCGATAGCCCCTGTAATCCAACCCTTCTGCAGCTGCATACTGCGCCAGGCTATCATACACGAGCTTGATTTTTTCCATCAGCTCTTTCCTGGGTATTCGGATCGATTTAAATAGAAAGGTGGTGTCAACAACCGATGTTCGCTCAATTTTGATTCCGTAAAAGGATTCTGTAGTATTGAAAAAGGAGTCAAGTGCAGCAGCAAGTTGTTTCAATGATGCCGGAGTATTTCCCAACAAAGAATTCCAGCGACTATCAGTATACACTAATTGGATCAGGCTCTTATTGGGTTGATTGGATTCCGGCACAACCTTCAGTAAAAAAAGAAGGGGCTGCTGGTCAGCGTATTTTAATTGTGCTTTGTAGGAATAGGGTGTGAGTTCTTCAAGTATAAGCGAAGAATCGCCCATCCAGTTTAACCAGTTTTCTGGCTTTCGGAATTCAAGGTTGGTTCTGTCTGCAAACAGCGGACTTTTAATGGTGGTGATATTGGTTTTTTTGCTGCTCAGTAACCATACAATTCCACCTGCTGCCAGGAGGAGAATCAGAAGAAGGAGTTTCGTCGTATACTTCATAGATCATTGCAAAATGGGGTAACATACTTTTATTTTCACAAAATCATCCGGCCCAAACCCATAACCCGGTGAAAGAAAATCTTCAAACGGTAACATCATTCCCACCAGGGAATAATCTTTCCGGTATTGATCCAGTGCTTTATATACCTGACTGATATTTTTATAAGATCCCTGATACACCGCCGTTAACTGATGTTTACCTGCTGGTAATTTTTTTTGTCCGATTCCCAGTGCCGCACTAGTAAGCATCGAACAGGGAACTACGGTGCCAGTGAAAATAGCCAGTTGTGCACTATCTCCGGGTTGTTCATAAAAAATCCGGCGACCTTTCCAGTCCTCTTCCTGGGTGGCGATATAGTGCACCAGGCTGTCAAACAGTTGTTTACTCACCCCCGCTTTGGAACTATCCGTTACCTGGGCTGTCATGAAGAGATAACAACTATCGGTGATCAATTCTTTTTTAATGGCAACTCCATAAAATCGTTCGGTATTGTTGGTGAATGCCTCCAGTTCTTTCAGACTTTTTACCGCCAGTTCATCTGTTGGGTGCGGATCAAACCACCGTTTCCAGATCGTTCGGTAAAAAGAAAGATCTACAATGCAATGTTTTCTATTCGAAGGGTCTGCTGAAATATGAAAGGTGTAATAGTTTTTCATTTCTGCAGTTTCTACTGCCAGTTTAACAGTCCCTGGTACTGCTTCTATGAGTTCAACCTGGTCTTCATCGGTATATAAACCGATAGAAGAACCGGTAAGCTGTCCCACCGTGGATGCATCTGCATTTAGAAAGGGATGAAACCATTTGGCAAGCTGGGTGGTTGTGCGAAACTGATCCATGGTTCGATCCAGCGAGTAAGGGACTTTTGCTGTACTACTGAATTGAATAGGTACAGAAACAGAGGTCAGTAAAACCAGGCCGGTGATTCCCAACAATAAAATAATGATAAACTTCCGGCCTCTGAACATAATTGGTTGTTACTTGCGATAGTGTTGGTAAATTTAATA
>CAZJNY010000112.1:0-11651 GCA_964547405.1 uncultured Flavihumibacter sp.
CGAAAACTTCAATGCCGGACCTTAAAAATTGATGAAGCAGATGATTTTGGTTTATTGGAAGCAACTGCTCAGTATGATACAATAGGTGCAGTTACAGTTAAACCGATGAATTGATGAGCATACCAGAAATAAAATATTGCCCCGGGACTTTAGCAGAAGGCTACTCAACCTACAGTCCTGCTTTTTTACGCAGGATGTTTGATGGCAAAAAGGTGAGTCATATCTTGCCGTACGATCCTCCTCAAAAAAATGAAGCCGAAACGGAGCAGTTCCTGGAGAACAGGAAACGTATTTCGATATCTGGCGTTCAGGAAAAATTATCCTTATTGCTTGAAAAGAATCAGTTGCGACTGACTCAACAGGGTGAACAGGGAACATATATATTAAAGCCTATCCCCAGAGATCTTAAAAAAGTAGACCAGGTTCCTGCTAATGAACATCTTACTATGCAAATTGCATCTCAGGTATTCGGCATTAATACAGCCGAAAACGGTCTCATCTTTTTTAAAGATGGAACGCCTGCTTATATTACCCGTAGGTTTGATATAAAGCAGGATGGGAGTAAATGGGGAAAGGAGGATTTTGCAACTCTTGCTGGCCTTACAAGCCAAACCGGAGGTCCTAATTTTAAGTATGCCTATTCATATGAAGAAGCAGCTCAACTAATCAGAAGGTATGTTCCTGCATGGCAGATAGAAATTGAGAAATTCTTTACTTTAATAGTTTTTAATTATTTATTCTCCAACGGAGATGCCCACCTGAAGAATTTTGCTTTGCTTGAAACCATCAGTGGGGATCATTTTCTTAGTCCCGCTTATGATCTTATAAATACCAGGATACATGTTGATGATACTGATTTCGCGCTGGACAAAGGACTTTTTTCAGATGATTTTGCTTCTGCCGATTATAAAAAAACCTTACATAGGAGTCTAGATGATTTTTCAGCCTTTGGAAGCAGAATTGGAATAGACACAAATAGATTTGAAAAACTAATTGCTCCATTTCTAGTCAAACAGGATAAAGTTGAAAGCCTGATAAGCCGATCCTTTCTTTCTGAACAAACCAAGAGAGGTTATATGCATATTTTAAGTACAAAGAGAAACTGGTTTTTAAGGAAAAATAAAAACTAATAAAATGAAATACCTATACCTCCTTTTATCCCTCCTGGCAGTGAACCTCGCATCTGCACAAACCAAATCTCCCAAAGATTCTACTATTGGCAACCCTAACTACGATAAGGCCCTGGCCGAAAAATTAGGTGCCGATAACTACGGAATGAAAAGTTATTTCCTGGTCATTCTCAAAACCGGCAGCAATACCACCGCTGATAAATCAGTGGTGAGCGAAAGTTTCAGAGGACATATGGAGAATATGAACAAACTGGTCGCTGCCGGCAAACTTATCGTAGCCGGACCATTCGGCAAAAATGAACTGGGGTACAGAGGTATTTTCATCCTGGATAAAGTCAAAACAGTAGAGGAAGCGAAAGCTTTGTTGCAAACTGATCCTGCCATCAAAAACAACCTGCTTGCCTACGACCTGCTTCCCTGGTATGGATCCGCAGCACTTCCCGAATACCTGCCCTTCTCCGATAAAATCTGGAAAATAAATCCATAGGACATCCCCCGTCTCCCGTTACCCGTCTCCCTTCTTCCTTTCTTCCTTCTTCCATTCCTCCCTTCTCCTCAGTTCGTCGTACAGGTCTCCGCATCATCTCCATGCCAGGCAGGTATTGCCGGCATATTGGCCCGTACACCACTGGTTCGTTCAAGTAAATAATAAGCAGACCGACAATAGTTGTCGATAATATGCTGACAGGGATTCAGGGTCAGTGATAAAATTGCTTCCCCATCAGTAAGTTTACTGATTGCTGTTCTCTCCGCTTTAGCAAAGAAGAACCTGCCCTCCCGGGTAATATTATCATAGAAACAGCGTTTACCCGCCGGCTCAAATGGAAAGATTGTTTTATCCAGTAAATGCAAATCACTACTCGCTACATAATCGTGGATCACTTCAAATCGCTGCAACCGTGCCTGACCGTTAGATCCAAAATAATTATTCAGAAAATTGCTGAAAGCGGCATCGCCTACGGTACTGGTGCCACCAAAGGTATAAATGCTTTGGACAGGGATATTGTGCTGGCGGATTAACATCGCGCCAAAAATAATGGCTTCTCCTGCGCCTTTGCTATGTCCGGCTAGCCATACCCGTTTGTTCCTGGCATTGTACTGATTCAGCAGTTGCACTAGCTGCGTTTCAATCTTTTCCGCAGATGCATACCAGCCGCTGTGTACCCTCCCAGGAATATTCCGATGCCTTATTGCCGGTACAGGAACTATCTGCAGGTTGGCAAAAAATGTCTGCGCTTTTACCGGCGACCAGCAACTGGTGGATGGATAACATTCCAGGTACTCATCCGTTCCTCGAAACGCCACAATTATATACTGCGGTGTCGAAATCAAAACCGCTTCCGGATCCTGCAATGTATTCGTCCGGATATAATGAATGCGTGGCAGCGCCGCTTCAAAACTGATCACTGCTGCCCTGTACTGATCCAATGCTATTTTATACCGGTTGAGCTCCGCCACAAAGTTTTCCCGTATGCGCTGGCAATCGGGCTTGTTGGACTGGTTCTTTCGGATGATTTCTTCCCCACGCGTACTGAAACTCCGCATTTCAACAATTCGGCCATCTGCTGTTTTTCGAAAAGTAGGTGGATCAAGGGTTATTGTTTGCCTGGCAGGAATTTGTACTACCTGATCCGTTATTTTACTGACCGGCCGGTTATTCGCCAAAACAGGTGCTGCAATTTTTACCGGCCTCGGTCGCTGTGTGGCATCATAGTAAAGATCCTCCAGCATGGTCCAGTCGGCCGCAGGTATATCTGCCCTACAATTATTGGCGAGTTGTAACCAACTGGTTTCATTGAATACCGGTTCCTTTGGTTCGGTTGCAGGATCATAAAACCAATTCGCTGTACGCTCTCTGAACCTTGCTTCAAATGCAGCATCCGGAACAGGCACTCTTCTTCTGTCGGCCCGCAAATCTGCTCCCAGTCGCTCCGGATAGGTAAGCCTGCTGATCAGTGAGATCAGGTACTGATTAACATTGTGCTGGCCCGTTGCAGTGGGATTGAAATGCCGGAAACAATTGTTCTCAGCAGCATTCTGTGCCCGGGATGAACTTGTTGCGATGACAAACAGCAGTAGCGCTGTTCCGGTGATGCTGAATCGTTTCATAGTTGACAGGTTTATTGCTTCAGGGTTTTGGGGGTAAGCGCAGGCTGAGGTTTCAGCAGTTTAAGTCCTGCGATCCGGTTACTGAGTTTGCTTTGATCCGAAACTAGTTGGGTTAGCTGACTCATTTTTGCTTTGAAAGCCGCTGCCGCTTTGGCTCTTTCTTTCGCCGCTGCAATGGCTCTTGCTTTTGCATCGGCGATATAATCCGTATGAAAACGATCCACGGAACTATTCAACTGGTTGTAGATCGGATCGCGGTAGATTTCTCTGAAACCAGCTATATTCGGATGCATGGTGCCGTTTTGATCACCCTGTAAAAAAAGTGATTGTCCCACTGTATTGAAATAGCCTTCACAATTACAGATGCCATTGCGTAAGGCACGATCGGCCACATTGACAAAATCCCATCCATGTGCTGCAGCTGCTTCCGATACGCGCTGATTCAATGCCAGGAAAATATTATCGTGTACAAATTGCCAGTCGGCATTGCTCATCTGATTTTCCAGCGGTCCCCAGCAATCCAGCGGATTCACTGCTCTCACATTATCCTGCTTGCAGATATTCGCATCATACCTGCCATTTCCCAATGGATTTCCGGTCATTGGATTGGGATAGTTAAACCAGATCACCCTGCCTACTTCCACTTTGGATTCGAGATAATTTTTAAACATGCTATAGGTTTCCGGAAGGCGGTTCAACTCTCTGCGTACATCACCCATCAGTTGCGCATCCTGTCTTACTTCTTTGAAGAAGGATAACAATCCGGCTGATACCACATTGGCAAATCCCACATCATTGCCTCCTCCATCTGCCAGTACAATATCGAGTCCATCGTAGTTGTTTCTGTTTAACCAACTCACTACCAGGTCTACCTGGATGCCCTGCTTCACCGGCGTTTTGCCTGGTTCAACGGGTTGTGCCACTGCAAAAAAATCAAGCAGGCGCGCACCACTGCAGGTGGTATTGATATAATCCAGTTCGATATCGGTTCGTTCACTTCTGAATTTCCGGATAGCCAGTTCGCCGCCACTATTCGCGGAGCGATGGCAGGCTTCATTCAGCCAGGCCTGTCCTTTGGCACCTTCACCGGATGCATAGGAATCGCCCAGGTAGGCAATCGTAAGGGGACGGGGCATGGTAAAGCTCCTAACGGGACTGTTCAGGGTCAGTTCACTGCTTGCTCCGGCGGGTGTATTCGTCCTTGCCCAGGAGTAAAAGATTTTGGTACCCGGATTGAATAGTTTTTCTCTTCTGCCCGCAGCTTTGTTTTTGTGCGGAAAAATCACCGTGGCATTGGCCGTTCCATTGGCCCCATTGCTAAGACTGGCGGGTGATTCAAAGTATTTGGAGGGATCACGGCGTTGCATATTAAAGGCATTCACAACTGCCATGGAATCGGTGCCATAGACTACCGATACTTTTGCCTGGCTAGTGCTCAGTCCATTGAGATTTACAGTTGCCGTTGCTTTGCGCACGCCAGGTGCCAACGGCATTTTAATAGCGGAGAATTGTGCCAGCAGCGCATGGCTTATCAGCAGGCTGCCCGCCAGGAGAACATTTGTCTTCTTCATACAGGTTAATTTATGTTTATGGTAATGGTTGAGGGGGGGAGGGCTTATCGCATCATACAGGCGATGGATACAACCGGAATAAAGCGCGTGAAGGTCCAGCTCTTGTCAAAGATGCAGCGCATGCCATAGTTGAGTACCACACTCCGGTTGAAGCGCCAGTCGCCGCCAAAACTGATGGTATTCGGTTGTACCACATCCCATTTCACGGTATTGCCAACTACTTCAAATCCGGCTGGTGCTCCAAATGCTTTTTCCAGGGCTTCTACAGGTGTCTTCAATCCTTTTTGTTCATATAAAAATTCAGCGAAGAAATTGAAATAGGGACCGCCATACCGAATGTTCGCGCCCATGGTAAAGAGCATGTTTTCTGCTACAGCCAGGGTGGTCTGTTCTTCACCGGTTTGGGTATTGCGCAACTGGAATTCCAGTTCTTCTTCATACCAGCTACTCCTGAACAGGCCCGATAGGAGAAACTTTTTTCCCAGTCCCAGACTGCCATTTATCCAGCCGGCATAAGCCGTGTTGCGATTGAGCCGAAGTGATTTCAAGGATCCTTCCGGATCGGTCTGGTAAGAATACACGCGTCCAAAGGCAATGTCCAGGGAACTGGCATTCCAGTGTTCCGCGGTGAAGATTTTTGCCCGCTCGGTGATCTCAGTATTGCGCCGTGAATTGATGGATAATATCTGTTCTTCTGTGGAGCGGATCTGTTCCCGTAGCGCCGGTTTTTCCAATATGTTGGTGGTGCTGTCGAGTTGCTGCTCCAGTTGCTTCAGGGTAACCTGCAGGTCTTCTTTTTCCTGTTTATAACGGTCACCTATATCTGCATACAGATCTTTTGCCATAAGAGGATCATGCTGCCGGAAGAGGTTGGCCTTCAGGGCAAAGCCAATACGTCTGTCTTCATTTTCATCCTGCACCGATCCGATGGAAAGATCCAGGGAGGCCAGTTTGCGCATGAAATTGGAAGCTGCCTGGTATTTGGTGAGGTCTTTCCGGTGGTAGAACAATTCCCAGACCGGTTGCGATTGCAGGGCCAGGTTGGGATTGAGCCGCCAGGATTTAAAGGACCAGTCCACTTTGAAATCCTTGATATCCGCCGTGCGGTTCACCTGGGAAGGGGTAACGCCCATGATATCAAAAATGGGGGAGGCGGGGATGGCAAATTCCTTGGGGGAAACTCTTTTATTGGCGGGCTCTTCCTGTGCAAGCGCACTAAAAAAGCTGGCCATAACGGCTATCAACAGGCTAAATCTTTGCAGCATGACAATAAAATTTCTGCTGTAAAGTTTGTAATTCGGTCAGCCGGCAGCAATACCGGAACCGGGTGGATTTAATCGGAAAAAAATACCTGAATGGAGGTAGAAAGGAATCCAAAGAACAGTTATAACTTATCGCACAATTAATTCAATCTATGGCTGGAATCAGAACCCGAAACCTGGTGGCAGGCCTGCTCCTGTTGATGTTGAGCAGTATGCATGCATCTGCTCAAAAAATAAACGAAGACAGTCTGAAGGCGGTGATTCAATCAGCAACGGCAGATACTTCCCGTGTGGATGCCATGCAAACGCTGGCGAATTATGAACTGAAAAATCAGCAGGACAGCATAGGACTGCTGCGATTAAACGAGGCTATTCAACTGGCGCAAAAAAGCGGTTATGCATCGGGGGTATTGCAGGGACAGTTACTGCTTGGGAATTACCATCGCAGCAAAGCCAACTGGGCGGAAAGTATTGAACGCTTTACGGAAGTCATTGCCGGTGCGGATAAACTTTCCAATGACAGCCTGAAGAATCGCTTTCAGATGATGGCTTTCAACAATCTGGGCGGCATCTATAATATCAATGGCGATTTCAGCAGCTCTCTGGAAAACCGGTTGAGAGCAATGGAAATCGTAGAGAAGATTGTTCCCGTGAACTATAATAACCGCGCACTGATTTACCTGAATATTGCCAGCGATTACCGGCAGTTGCAGATACCCGCCAAAGCGATTGACTACCTGAACAAAACAACACAGTTTTTTGATTCCATCAGCAACCGGCTGAAAATGGAATACTATTATGAATACCACCTGAACTATATCGCTGCCGACAGTGCCGCAAGGGCCAAACAGGTGCTGGATCAACTGGGCGCCGGTATCCGGCAATACGACTGGAATGCTTTTCAGAAAAAGGATTATACCATGATGCATGCCAAGCTCAGCGCCGATTATTATGCGGATGTGGAGAAATTGTATCCGGCTGCGATGGGCTATGCACAGGACGCCATCAACCTGGCAAAAGAATTGAAACTGAAAAATGAACTGGCGGATGGATTTTACAGGGCGGGAAGAATCGCGTATTTACAGGAAGATATTCCTTCAGCCATTCGTCAGTTGCAACTGTCCTATGATTCTGCATCGGCTGCCAATTTGAAAAATATCATGCGCAAGTCTGCCGGTTTGCTGGCGGAAGCCTATGCCAAAAAAGGCGACTATGCCAGGGCCTATCAATTTGAAAGAGAAGCGCGACAGATCAGTGGCTGGATCTATGACCAGGAAAAAACCAGGGAGATCAATTTCCTGGAATCCAAATATCAGCACCAGAAAAAAGAAACAGAGATTGCCTTTCTGCAACTGGATAATTTATCCAAGAAATTTGTCCTGGCAAAACGCAACAAACAATTGTGGATAGGCGGACTGATTGGTGCAGCCCTGGTATTGATTCTTGGCCTGCTCTATTTTGTCAACCGGCAGAAAAGAATCATTGCGGAAAAGGATAAGGTGCTTCAACTGGAACAGATTTTAATGCTGGAACAACAGCAGCAGGTGGTATCGCTTCAATCCATGGTAAATGGGCAGGAGATGGAACGCTCCCGTATTGCCAAAGACCTGCACGATGGTTTGGGTGGTTTATTCTCCACCGTAAAAATGCATTTCAGTGCCCTGCAGCACGAAAACGAACAGTTGAAAGAAAACAGTCTTTTTAGCAAAAGTTATGAGCTGGTGGATACCGCAGCTAAAGAGGTTCGGCGGATCGCGCATAATATGATGCCGGAAGTGCTGATCAAATTAGGCTTGTTGCAGGCGGTGCAGGAGTTTTGTAATAGCATATCGGCATCCCGGCAGGTACAGGTGACCTTACTGGAATATGGAATGGACAAACGGCTGAATGCTTCCACGGAAGTGATGTTGTACCGGATCATCCAGGAATTACTGAATAATATTATCAAACATGCACGCGCAACCGAAGCCATCATACAGTTCAATAAAATGGGTGATCGGTTAACCATCACCGTGGAAGACAATGGTGCGGGCTTTGATGCGGCCCCTTCAGAAGCTGATGTACATGCCGGACTGTCCTCTGTAAAAAGCCGGGTAACCTATCTGAACGGACAGTTGTCCATTGATTCTGAAAGAGGTATCGGGACAACCATTCTCATGGAATTTTTATTGAATGAAAAAGAAGCTGAACAATGATACGTATCCTGATTGTGGATGATCATCCATTGGTAGGGGAAGGGGTTTCGACCATGATTGGTCAATCCGGTTACCTGACCGTTATTGGTATTTGTAAAACCGGCGCGGCGGCACTGGAGCAGATCCGGGAGCAGCAACCCGATGTGGTACTGCTGGATATCAACCTGCCGGATACGGATGGCCTTCAATTGTGCAGTGCGATTCGCAGCTTTAATAAAACCACCCGCCTCATTGGCTTAACCTCCACCAATGAGGCCGGCATTATCAGCAGCTTTCTGGCAGCCGGAGGAAATGGGTATCTGTTGAAAAATATGGAGCGGGAGGAATTGGTAAAAGCCATTGATGAGGTCATGAATGGGACGATTTACCTCAGCAGGGCGGCCAACCAGAAAATTCTGGAACAGTTTAACTCGGTACAGCAGGCAATCAACTCGAAACCTATTCTAACCAGAAGGGAAAAAGAGATACTGGTGCTGCTGTATGACGGACTAACCGGTCCGCAGATTGCAGAAAAATTGTTCCTGAGTCCTTTTACGGTGGAAACACATCGCAAGAACCTGATGCAGAAGCTAAATGTAAAATCTACCCAACAATTGTTGAAATTGGCAATGGAACTCAAGCTCTTAGGGTAGAATTCACCACATTAAATTGAGGTTAAAATGCCCCATTCCAATAGTTTACCATGAGGCTTACTGCTGAATAATTAATGGCACAATTCTTTTGGTTAGTATGGTATGAGAAACAGCGCCATCTTATCCAATGAAGCCCGCCTTGCTTTGCCAGGTTCATTCACCCTCGGTGATATTCAATTCATTTCCGGCGAACGCCGTGATTACAGAAGTATCAATTTCGTGCCGATGGATCGTATCCAGGCCAGGCAGGCATTGGGCATTCCTGACAAAGATTTTATTCTGATGATTCAGGATGATTTTTCAAATCCCCAGGCAACCATTCAGTTGTTACCTGAAATTTTGCAATGCCTGCCTCCAACCGGCAGTGGGCAATTGTACTTTATGGGAGGCACGATGGATATTCCTGATACCTCGTTTTGTAAAGGTCTGGCGGAGCTGGATTTGCATATGGAAAATTCGGGCGGTTCCTGGAAATGGTTTTTCACCGGACAAAAACCAGAGCGGCTGTTGAAGTATTATTACTCCGCAGCCAATATGGTGGTGCTGTCGATTCATTCCAATACACAGAAATTAAAGGAGTTGATTCAGTCGATGCTGACCCCATTGACCTTAACGGTGCATTAATATAAAACAGCCATATGAATACTCTTCATGTAAAATACAAAGCCTGCGTGGATGCCTGCTTGAGGGCCTACGCCGCTTCCAGCTACTGCGCTGCCAGTTGCCTGAAGGAAGCCAATCTGGATCATATGCGGAACTGCATTCAGTTGGATCTGGAATGTTCCACTATTTGCAAAGCGATGGCAGAATTACTTTCGATGCAGAGCCCTTTTGTATTTTCACTCCTACCCTTATGCGCAGAAATTTGTGAGTCCTGTGCAGCCGAGTGTGAAAAGCATGACCATGCCCATTGCCGGGAGTGTGCAACCTTGTGCCGCCACTGCGCAGAAGAATGTCGCTTATTGTTATCCTGATAAATGAATGTTTATGGAAAAGTCAACATCATCTTCCAGCCTGGACAAGAAAGAGAAAGTGGCAAAAGCTACGAAGCCTCGTTCTACTCCAAAGAAGCCAGCTTATAAGGAGCGCCAGAATGAAGAAAAAGGGACCTACGAGAAATCGAAGGATGGCTATGCCGAGAAAAACCCTGTTCCCGCTACTAAAAAATCCGGCGAATGAGTTGTTCATAAGCCTCTGCATATTTCATCATACCTATATCATTGGGATGGGTGCCATCAACTGTGCTTTCCAGATCGAATTGTATGGTTGGAGCGGTTAGCAAAAATAACTGATGGTGCCCGTCCCTAACTAATTCCTGGTAAATGGCGGCAATGGTTTCACTTGCCTTTTGGTAGGTCAATCGTTGCTCCTCATCCAGGTTGGTACCGGGCAATCCACAGCAATGTTCAACCAGCACAATGGGTAGTTTCGGATTTTTACTTCTCAGCTTCTCCACTGCATAGCGATATCGTTTTACTAATTCTTCTTTTGGAAAAGTAGCCGGGTTACTGAGATTAGGCATACAATCCAGTACTACCAGCCGGGCCGACTTCTCCGCTATCAGATCAATCAATTCTTTTTCCATTCTTCCATTTCCGGAAAATCCCAGGTTAACCAGGGGTTGCTTCAGTTTTCTGCCCAGTATATTGGTCCATGCCAGTCCGGCTCTGCTGGCGCAGGCACCCTGCAGAATAGAAGTCCCGTATAATACAACCGGCGCTTCATTGGAAGCAGCTATCCATTGCAGTGAGTGATTGTCGGGTACACCCAGTTCCATCCATCTAACGGTATTGTACAGGGGCAGATAGAGTCGGTATTCCCTGAGTTGAACACTGGAATCAATAGTCGTGAAACTAAAGCGAAGGGTATCACCAAAAGAATACCGGCCATGTACCCAGTGCCAGTTGCCTTGCTGGTCCAGTGCATAAAGATCCACGCCACTTACACCGGTAGCCGGCATATGAGGGAATTGTAGTCCGCCGCTTACCTGGTAACGGACCGTAATGCTCCTGGCTTTAGTGGTAAAGCGCAGATAGGTGCCTGCTGAATTCCTCGCCAGGTTCATCACTTCTTTCCGTACTACCGGAATAGCATGCGCAGGCAATCGGTCGTAGGGCTGATCCAGCCCGGTTTGCCAGAGTCGCCCTTCAATCACCGGAATGCCCGCCAGTTGCGGGTTGTACCAGCTGGTGCGGGTATCGCCCTGGGCAAAAGAACAGGTACTGAGCAGCACCAAAACAACTGCAAGGGGTAAATACTTCATGGGGATGAAAATAGCCAATCTTTTAGCGATTTTTATCCATTTATTAACCTGCTTTGGTACTGGTCGGAAAAAGCGTAATTTTTACATCTATTCTACATTTAATCAAAGCGCTATTATGAAATATGGTTGTCTTGCTGTTGGTCTATTCTTTTTGTTGCATGCCTGTAAAGAAAAAACCGACTCCCTTCCAGTAAAAGAATTTGAGCCTTCCTATACCAGCAGGTTTGCTGATTCTGTGGCCAAACTGATCAATCCGCCGGTGGACAGTGGCAGTAGTCTGACGATGAAACTCTGGGGCATTGACTCCCTGGTGATTTCGCCGGTAGCCATTGATATTGATGACCTGGGCCGGGTATACTATAACAAAACCAATCGCCAGGTAAACTCGGAATTTGATATCCGTGGTCACCGCGATTGGGAAATTGCGTCCATCTCCTTACAAACGGTGGAGGATAGACGAAAATTCCTGCATACGGAACTGGCTCCGGA
>CAZJNY010000113.1:0-11607 GCA_964547405.1 uncultured Flavihumibacter sp.
ATTGCAGATACCAGGCTGATGATTCGGGTAATTGGAGATAACCTTGTGTTCATGATCGAATTTTTAAAGGGAAGGCAGGCAGCGCCTGCCTTCCCGATGTATTACTGGGCATTGCTGTTATTCTCTTTCGAGGTAGCGTCGGAACTGTTTTTTCCGAGGCTGAAGGTCAGCGGAACATTGGAGCCTTTAGGACTTACCCGAACATATCCCGACATTTCCTGGTGCAGGGCACTACAGAAATCGGTACAATAAATCGGATACATACCGGTTTTTTCAGGAACCCATTTGAGTGTTTGGGTTTCTCCTGGCATAACCAGTAATTCTGCGTTATTGGCTCCTTTTACTGCGAAGCCGTGTGGCACGTCCCAATCCTGTTCCAGGTTGGTTACGTGGAAATAAACCTCATCTCCAACTTTCACGCCTTCAATATTATCCGGAGAGAAGTGTGAACGAATAGCGGTAATGTACACATGTACTTTATTGCCTTCCCGAACTACTTTACTTTCTTTTTCACCTTTGGCTACATAAGGGTGTTTGTTTTCTTCAATCTTGAAGATTTTCACGGAGTTCTTGCTGATCAGTTCAGCCGGAGCGGATTGTGCATAGTGCGGTTCACCAATAGTAGGGAAGTCGTTGATGAGTTGCATTTTATCTCCGCTGATATCATAGATCTGCGCACTTTGAGCCAGCTCTGGTCCGGTTGGCAGATAACGGTCTTTTGTGATTTTGTTATACCCTACCACATATTTGGGGCTGGGTTTTTTGCTATCACCACCAGGGATGCTAAGGTGACCAATGGAATAGAAAGTAGGAGCACGATCCAGCACTTTCAGGTCCTTGATGTTCCACTTTACGATTTCTGATGACACAAAGAAGGAAGTATAGGCATTGCCTTTACCGTCGAATTCGGTGTGTAAAGGTCCGAGACCTGGTTTCTGAACTTCACCATGCAGGGCTTCTTCGTACTTGATCACCGGAATACCTTCGTATTCGCCTTCGAATGCTTTGGCTGCAATTGCTTTCTGCATCTTAGTGTACGAGAATACAGGGATCAGCGCTGCCAGTTTGCCTGAACCTACAATGTATTCACCAGTTGGATCCACGTCACATCCGTGTGGAGATTTCGGACAGGGGATCAGGTAACAGATATCCTTAAGCGCTACTGCATCCAGTACGGTAACTTCTTCAAGGATCTCGTGTTTACCGGTATGGGTGGATTCATCCCAGGTATTCCGGGCATAACGAACTTTTTCTTTCTTACCTTTTCCAGCTTTCAGGTATTCTTCGGCTTTTTTCCAGTTAACGGCAAGAATAAAGTCTTTGTCGCGCTGGGAGGCATTCACTTCCAAAAGTGTATTCGCCTGTTCGCTGTTGTAGCAGGAGAAGAAGAACCAGCCATGGCTTGGGCCTTTACCCGCGTGACTAAGATCAAAATTCACACCAGGCAGCAGGAGCTGGAAAGCGATATCCATTTTACCATCTTCTTTACCAACACTGATAAAACTGATAGTGCCTTTAAAGTTCTGCTTATAGGTGCTGATGGGAACATCACCATTGGAATAATCAACCGGAACGCTGAAACGGGTACCCGCAACTACGTATTCGGTATTTTCAGTAATAAAAGGAGAGGAGTGGTTACCGGCGCTGTTAGGTAGCTCAATAATCTCCGCAGTACGGAATGTTTTCAGATCAACACGGGCAACGCGGGGTGTGTTATTCGCATTCCCGAATACCCAGCGGCCATCAATTTCACCATTGGTCTGTGATAACTCGGTGTGGTGCAAATCATCCCAGGGAACAAATCCATGCGAAGTCATCAGCATGGGCTTGGTTTCTTCGGAATATCCCCATCCTTTTTCAGGGTCAACGGAAAAAACGGGAATAACGCGGAATAAACGTCCGCTGGGGAGGCCATAAACGCTTAATTGTCCACTGAAACCTCCGGAAACGAAATTGTAAAATTCATCGTATTTCCCAGGGGGTACATAAGCTTTCACAGCAGCATCGCCACTTACAGCGGAGCTGGTGTTTTTAGGTTTGCATGCCTGGAAACCGATAGCCAGCAGGGCCGCTGTTCCAAGGCTCAATTTGAGAAGCGCATTCATGTTTGGTGTTTTAGGGTTGATGTATTATTGGACCCCGTCGTTTTTGCGCATGAATTCATACACATTACGGGCATCTTCATCGCTTAGGTTTTGATTGGGCATTCTAACCAGACATATTTCCAGTTGTGCCTGTGCTTTTGGATCAGTGTTCAGCATTTCGTCTACATTGGTTACGAAATTCATAATCCATGCTGCGGTATTACGTTTGGTCACATCTTTCCAGCCCGGACCAACCAGGCGCTCATCAGAAAGTTTATGGCAGGAAGAACATTTCACATCATAAACAGATTCTCCCTTAGTGGCCAGGGCAGCATCCAGTTTTTCAGGAATCTGCACATCTTTGAATTTTCCAACACCATCCGGGTTATCCGCAGTAGCGGGAGTGGATGAACTGCTGGCCGAAGAATTTGCTTCATCAGAAGCGGCGTTGTCTTGCTGGGTACCACCGCCACAGGCATAGATTAATGCTGCAATGCCGGCGAGGAGGAGGAGCTTTTTCATGGTGAGTAATTTTGTTGTACAAAAGATTAGAATGCAATGTTAACGGAGTGCTGATCGGACAAATATGACTGAGGTCATAATTTGACAGGAAAGCCCCCTAACCTGATGAAGATCATATGAATGTGTGATGGTCGTCACTAATCATCGTGACAAACTCAGCTGAAATCAGTACATTTATCATGATCCTGAGAGAATTCCGTGAATAGATTTGTTGAACGAAATGCAACCACATCATGTCAACAGCTTTCATATCTGAGGAAACACTGCTGAGTTATGGAGCCACTTATAAAAGAGTGAATAAGGGCGATCTGATCTTTATGGAGGGAGGCACTGCCTGCTTTTATCATCAGTTAGTTGAAGGCCGGGTACGTTGGGTCAACATCAATGAAGATGGCCGTGAATTTATCCAGGTAATGATTGAACCCGGTGAAAGCTTTGGAGAACTGCCGCTTTTTGACGACCTGCCCTATGCAGCTACGGCCATAGCGGATGAGGATTGCATAATACTCCGGTTACATAGAACCAATTTTCATCAGTTGTTGCGCAGTAATTATGATATCCAGTTTAATTTCAGCAGATTACTGGTATCCAGGTTGCGCTTTAAATTCCTCACACTGCGTGAACTTGCGTACAACAATCCCGAACAACGGATATCCACCATGCTGAATTATTACAAACGGATGCGTGGTATTGAGCAAAAGCCCTGTAAGCTTCATTTAACCAGACAGCAACTGGCTGATATGACCGGTCTGCGGGTTGAGACAGTAATCCGAACCATACGTACATTGCACGAAAGAGGAAGACTCACCATTCAGCGGGGAAAAGTTTTTTATTGATGGAACCTGATTCTGATCATCTTTTTTACAGGACTCCGGATGTTCTTTTGCAAAAAAAAAGTATGAATGCCACAGCAACCCGGTGGATACGGCTGGCTTTATTTAATCTGCTGCTGGTAGCCTTAGCCGGATTGTTATTGCGATTGAAGATCTTATTGCCAATTCCCTGGGTACATCACAAACATTTATTACATGCGCATTCACATTTTGCTTTTGCAGGATGGATTAGTCTGTTTTTAATGAGTGCCATTATTGGTCTGCTACCGGATCAGAAAGCGAAAACCTATAACCGGTTATTGAGCGTTTATACCATTACCGCGTATGGCATGCTGTTTAGTTTCCCGTTTCAGGGATATGGTCCTGTATCTATCTTTTTTTCGACTGCTTCCGTTCTGGCAAGCTGGTGGTTTGCCTATAAGGTGTGGATTGAAAATGGGCTGGCTGTTCAGGGTAATCTGGTTGTTCAACTGATTCGCTGGTCGGTATTTTTTCTGGTACTTTCTTCATTGGGAACTTTTTATCTGGCCTGGCTGATGGGCAATCATATCAACAAGGCGGAACTTTATTTTGGAGCCGTATATTTTTATCTGCATTTTCAATACAATGGCTGGTTTCTGTTTGCGATACTTGCATTGATTGTTTCCCGGCTATCCATTACAGTACAGGATCCGCTCCGTAAGTTATTTGCATTATTGGCCTGGATTTCTATACCCGCCTATTTTTTGTCAGCTCTCTGGATGCAATTACCAAACTGGATGCTGGTTTCCGCTTGGATAGCTGCGCTGCTACAACCGATAGTAGTAGTACTTCTGTTACGTACCATTTATCCTGCTGTTAAAAAAACCATTCAGCAAAAGGGATTGCAGCAGCTATGGATCTTGTCGCTGCTTGCTTTTTGTATCAAGATACTGCTGCAGAGTTTATCAGTAGTGCCCGGATTGAGTAGTTATGCTTTTGCTTACAGGCCTGTAGTTATTGGATATCTGCATTTGGTTTTACTGGGATTTGTGAGTTTGTTTCTGTTGGGCTGGATGATGGATAAAAAGATTTTACCAATGCAGGATGGGCGATTGAGTGGCTGGTGCTGGCTCTTTATCAGCGGCATTTTATTGACAGAACTTACTTTAATGGCGCAGGGGATAACTGCCATGTTTTACTGGGCGATTCCACATACCAATGAAATGTTGTTGCTGGCGGCTCTTTTTCTGGTGTTTGGAATTGCCGGAATGAATTGGGCTAGCCGGAGGGCGGCCGTTTCGGGATTTCCAATTTCCGCTGCCCGGCCGCATGCCCGATAAGAGCTGCCCCAAACCGGTTTTTAATACTATCAATAGCCTGGTAGAGCCGAATGGATTCCTGGCTGTCTTCAAACAAATTAATCTGGTGATTGCCGGGTATTAGTTGGGTAAATCGTACGCCTATCAATCGAACCAGCAACCTTCGGTCGTATAATTGATTAAACAGGTTCCTGGCAGTTGAAATCAGCACATGATCGGCACTGTTGTACGGAATCGAAAGCTGTTTGGTATGTGTATCGAAATTGGCATACCGGAGTTTAACGGTAACACAGCCCGTCAATTTATTTTGCTGGCGCAATTCATAAGCGATTTTTTCGGTTAACCGTACCAGTTCCTGTTGTAAAAACTGCATATCTATGGTGTCATTGGAAAAGGTTTCTTCACTGGAGATTGATTTCTGCTCACGGTAAGGAACAACCGGCGAATCATCCATGCCCTGTGCTTTTTTCCATAGCTCCAGTCCGCTTTTTCCCATCAGATTATACAGCATTTTTACCGGTATTTCACTGAGCGTTTTGACCGTTTCCACACCCATCCGGTTCAGCAGCAGTCCCGTTTCTTTTCCAACGCCTGGTATTTTTTGTATGGCAAGAGGGGCGAGAAATGATTTTTCATTACCAAAAGGAATCTCCAGCTGGCCATTGGGTTTTACTTCGTTGGTGCCTACCTTACTGATTAGTTTATTACTGGCTAACGCATAGGAGATGGGTAACCCGCTTTCTTTGTAAATGGTTTTTTTTAATTCTGCCGTAAACAGACTACATCCGAAATATTTATCCATTCCGCTCAAATCGATGTAAAATTCATCGATTGATGACTTTTCAAACACCGGTACCTTATCGGCAATAACACTGGTGACCAGCCGCGAGTAGTAACTGTATTGTTCCATATCTCCGCTTATTATGATTGCCTGCGGACATAATCGCCTCGCAAGTTTCATCGGCATGGCGCTGTGAATGCCAAAGCTACGGGCTTCATAACTGCAGGCGGCAACTACTCCGCGGTCGCCTGAGCCACCTACAATCAGGGGTTTGCCTCTCAGTGCTGAATTGCGCAGGCATTCGACTGACACGAAAAAGGCATCAAGGTCTAAATGGGCGATATGGCGGGAATGGAACAAGGAGGTGAGATGTGAGATGTGAGAAGTGAGAAGTGAGATGTGAGAAGTGAGAAGTGAAAGGTGAAAGTTACCCGTCTGGGGTGGGGGCAGGTGCGGGTGCAGGTGAAGAGATTGCTGAAGCGGGGGTATTGCGGGGTTGGAGACCGATTTTTTTCAGGTGGGAAACTTCGAGGTTAAGCACACCGAAATCTTCCACTACAACACCTGTGAGCGCATAAAAGCCATTCCCCTGCAAGGGATAACGTTGCAGGGAGTCTGGAAAATGTATGGTATCAAGCCAGTTGAGTGCTGCGTCTATGAACGTGCCAAAACACATGAGCTCTCCCCTGATGGTGCGAACCGGTTTATAGGTAATCAGATAACCCAGTACAGTGATTTTTTTGCCTTTATATTGCCCCAATGCAGCCGCAGGTACATAGTGCTCAGTGTTGGTCGCGGCTAACGGAAAAGGGTTGGAAAGCGGAAAGTCGAGCAGTTCCATTTCATCATATAAATCTTCCAGGGGATAAGCAGGCAGTTCAGGTAGCTGGAAACATAGGGGCGCTTCTTCAAACAATGCCGGGTGAACCTGTTTTTCCTTTGTTTTTGACGAGTCCTGCCATAGGTTGGCTTCCCATAGCAGCTCTTTTTTCGTTTTTCCGGTAAAACGACAGGCATTCAGACGGATCAGATAATTGAGCGATTCTTTTCCGATTCCGGTTCTTTCAATGAGGTCAGCCAGACTCTTGTAAGGGCCGCTTCTTTTTCTTTCTTCAATCAGGGCTTCTGCCGCTTTCTGTTCCAATGATTTGATATGAATGAATCCGGTATAAACATCCTGCCCTTTAATGCAGGTAAGCCAGTCGCTATTGTTGACACAGGGCGCATGAATGACGGCGCCTGTTTTGGATAGTTCGTAGAAGTATAATTCCCGACTGTAAAATCCCCCGAAATTATTGATTACAGCTACCATGAATTCCTGTGGGTAATAGGTTTTCAGGTACAGGCTCTGATAACTTTCTACAGCAAAGGAGGCTGAATGTGCCTTGGAAAAACTATATCCTCCAAAACTTTCGATTTGTCGCCATACTTCGGAAATGACTGCCGGATCATAGCCCCGCTCCAGACAATTGGAAAAGAAGTTTTCTTTAATGCGGATCATCTCTTTATTCCCGCGGTATTTCCCACTCATGGCCCTGCGGAGAATGTCCGCTTCCCCCATATCAATACCCGCGAAATGATGGGCAACCTTGATCACATCTTCCTGATAAACCATCACACCATATGTTTCTTCCAGTAATTCTTTCATTATCGGATGGATGTATTCAAAGGAATCGGGTTTGTGAAAACGTTCAATATAGGCTTTCATCATGCCGCTGCTGGCTACACCCGGACGAATAATCGAACTTGCTGCAACCAGTGTGAGATAATCGTCGCATTCCAGTTTTTTAAGCAGTTGCCGCATAGCCGGACTCTCAATATAAAAACAACCAATTGTCTGAACCGAACGGATCTGGTTACGAACACCCGGATCTTTTTTGAATTTTTCTATTTCATGAATATTGATGCTGATGTTTTTATTTTCACGCACCAGGCGGATGGCTTCCTTGATATGGCCTAATCCGCGCTGGCTCAGAATATCCAGTTTGTACAGGCCCACTTTTTCTGCTACGAACATATCGATCTGTGCGGTTGGGAATCCCTTAGGTGGCATAAATACAGCTGTATATTGATAAATAGCTGCTTCACTGATCAGCATGCCACCCGGATGTATGCTAAGGTGATTCGGGAAATTTTTAAGCAATTGTCCATATTGCAATATGAGCCGCTGGATTGTATCTTCTGCCTTTGCAGGATCAAAATTGGATGATCGGGAATAGTATCCGTTGGTTGCCAGCTGGTCAATTTCCACTTTTGGTAATCCGAATACTTTACCCAATTCCCGGATGAGAGCGTTGTACTGGAAAGTGGTTACCATTCCGAGCAGGGCAACCTGTTTTTTTCCATAGCGCTTGAACACATAATCAATGACATCATCCCGGTCGAGCCAGGAAAAATCAATGTCAAAATCAGGAGGACTCGTACGATAGGGATTGAGAAAACGCTCAAAGTAGAGATCGAGCTCAATTGGATCCACATCGGTAATCTGTAAACAGAAGGCAACAATTGAATTGGCTCCACTGCCTCTTCCCACATAAAAATAACCGCGGTTTTGCGCATAACGGATAATGTCCCAGGTAATCAGGAAATAAGCGTTAAATCCCAACTGGTTGATGATCGCGAGTTCTTTTTTAACCCGCTCCGTAGCTGTTTTATTTCGTCTTCCGTAGCGTAGTACACAGCCGTCCAGCGCAAGTTTTTCAAGCAATACACGATCATCGTCCGGAGTAGCGCTGAATGTTTTTTTGTTTTTATCAGTGTGCAGGTCCATCTGCAGGGTGCAGGCTTCCATTAACCGATAGGTATTGGTTATGATAAAAGGATACTGCGAAAAGGCTTTCAGAATTTTTTCCGGAGATTGAAAGATCTCTGTTTCAGCTGCGTGCTGTTCGGGACTCAGCCTTGATAAGAGTACATTGTTGTCAATCGCCCGTAATAACCGGTGAGCATTAAAAAAACGTTTGTTGGAGAAACTGACAGGTTGCAGCACTACCAGCTGGTGTCTGTACGCGCGCAGGGGAAAGCTAAAAATTTTAGTAATCTGGTCCGATCGAATGCCGATCCATTCGTTCATCGTTAATTTTTCCGGGTAGAAGGAACTGATAGAATAAATGATGGCAATATTTTCCGGGTGGGAAAAAAACTGCGCTGAATTCGGATTTTCCGGAAACGCCTTTTCTTCCTGAAGATGAAAAGAGAGGAAATGATTGATCTGCTCGAAGCCATTGCTGTTAAGTGCAAGCAACACATAACAAAATTTTTGGTTGTTCCTGATTTCCACTCCCAGTATGGGTTTGATATTTTTTTCATGACACATGTTGTAAAAGTCCCAGGCATCCGAAACATTGTTGATATTGGTAAGAGCGAGTGATTCAATGCCGTTTTGTTCAGCATGATCTACCAGTTCCTGCGTAGAAAAAGTGCCGTATCGAAGGCTGAAATAAGTTTTGCAATTGAGGTACATGGTAAGTTTCTTTCCTGGTGAGCGGGCGGTAAAATTACTAAAAATATTAGCAAACAAAAAGTTGTTTTGTGATGGATGTTACAATTCTGCCCAAAAGATGGAGGTAGTTTTGAATCATGAAAAAGATAGTATTACTGGGACTGATTGCAGGGTTGCTGGTTTGTGATGAGCAATCGGAAGCTGGAACCGAAACGGTAGGTACCGCTTCGGCAGCTGCTGTGGAGCGATTACTTAAGGACAATCAGCGGTATACAGCGTATGCGCCCATTCATCCCGATGAATCTCGTAGAAGAAGAAAGGAATTGAATGCAGGGCAGCATCCTTTTGCGGTTGTGATCACCTGTTCTGACAGCCGGGTTTCGCCGGAGCTGGTTTTTGATCAGGGACTCGGAGATATTTTCGTCATACGAACAGCTGGTAACATTATGGGCGATATTGAACTGGGAAGTATCGAATATGCAGTGGAGCACTTGCAGACGCCTCTTGTGATGGTAGTAGGGCATGAAGGATGTGGCGCGATCAATGCGTTTGTGAAAAGGCAACATGTATCAGGACATCTTAAAACAATCATCGACAGCATCGCAGCAGAACAGGAAGTACAGACATTGCAACAAAAAGGAGACCAGGTTGCGGATCATTTTATACGGGCTAATATTCAGCATGGTGTTCAGGAAATTATCCATTCATCGCCACTTATAAAAGAGCGGATTGCCAACGGTACGCTTACTGTTATCGGTGGGTATGAACATTTGAGTGATGGGGCTATTGAACTCCTGAACAGCAATTGAGAACACGCGTTCTCAATGAACAAAGCGTATCGCTTGCACTGCTTTGCTGTTAGAGGATCCTGCCTAAATTTTTCAGGGAGGTTGCCTTAAGCTATAGCCGGTATTGCCGCAGTCGGGAAAAGTTGATTTTTGCAACCAGCAGTCAGCTGGTAGGCTTTTTCCCGGTTAAAGAGTTGTTGGGAATTTAATTCATTGGCCTGTATCGAGTCCAGTTCCAGTTCGATTTTGTCCAGGAACCGTTTGGTTACGTAGCCGTTTACTTTGTGTTCTTTCAGACTCCGGATGGCCGCGTTGAAGTAGCGGGTTACATGTTCTGTTGTCGGAGCCTGCAAAATTTTACTAACCAGTTTACATCTGTAATCATCCAAGTTTTTAGCCATAACAGTACCAAAAGGTTTTACAGTTTAACCCAAAATTTTAATTGATCATTTATTTCTGTGGCTACCAGCTGGAAGGAAGAGGGGATTTCCGTTTCCAGGCTGTGGTAGGTAACCAAACGGGTACCTTCAGGGGCTTTGCACAATTGTTTATAAAGATAATGACTGTAGTAATTGAATAAGTCGCTCGAAAAAGAAATTTGATCATCAATTTTTTCGCTGTCTACGATATATTCGTAAAAGGAATTATAAAAATAAAAATGATGGAAATCCTTGAAATTCAGATCAGTAATATTACCGTGTAGAAATTCTACGTTGTTGATTCCTGTTTTTTCAAGCGCCTGGTTGGCATAGTCGACCAAATTGCGACGTTGTTCGATGCCTGTAAACTGCCCCTGTGGACATTCCTTAGCTGCTGCCAGACAGAACTTTCCAGCTCCGCTGCCAATATCCAGAATTCTGTCCCCGGATTGGGTTACCAGAAAGCGGGCCGCTTTTCTCGCCACCAGCAGAGGTGTCCAGTGTCTCCTTGCCATCTGGGAGAGCTCAACCGGATACAATGTATGGAAAGCCGGATCGTCCTTAAACCACATGGCACAAAGGTACGGAATCTATTGTAAGCGGTTTTTGGACTGTGGGAGGAGCTGTTTTCCCCTCCAATCAATTGGCCGTCATGTGTTTAGCCAGATAAGCTAGGGGGAATGAATGATTTGGCACCCTAACCCTGATCCGGGCCGGGGATATGACATATCGAATTGTTCGAATCCAAGGGCTGCTAACTGATAGCTATAGCCGAACTTGCTTTCGATTTAGCTCCTTTCCTGGTAAATCGGTTGTAACTTGAAGGATTCAAGTAAAGAAATGCGGCTAATAATTTCATGCATCATGTTTCTGGGAGTCCTGTTACTGGGTTGTAATAACAAGCCGAACAGGAGTGATCAGGAGCCTTTGGTGAAGGGAGTGTATGGGAATCCGGCTGCACTCTGGAAAGCGGGATATGATTTTCCTACCCTGGGAATCAATGCTGTTTTTATTCGCAGTGGTTCATTGGATAGCATTTTTATGAATCGCGCAAGAAAAGAAGGGGTACGCATCTATGTTGAATTTCCGGTGTTAAATGGCAAAGAATATCTGGCAGCGCATCCGGAAGCCTGGCCAATTACTGATAAAGGTGAAAGGGCCGCAGCAGCTGATTGGTTTATGGGAATCTGTCCAACTGATCCGGGTTTTAGATCGGATCGGCAAAAGGCATTGGCAAACTTGTTGTCTGCCTATGCTGTGGATGGCATCTGGCTGGATTATTTTCATTGGCATGCGCAGTTTGAACGGCCGGATCCGATTCTTCCCGAGACCTGTTTTTGTGACCGGTGTTTGCAATTATTTGAAAATTTTGCAAGCTTGAAATTGCCTGCTGGAACCATTCCGGAGCGGGCGGTATGGATTTTAGCCAGGCAGGAAGCTGCGTGGAGAAAATGGAGA
>CAZJNY010000114.1:0-5154 GCA_964547405.1 uncultured Flavihumibacter sp.
CTGCAAATATCCCTGACCTTTCCCGAATTCGTAAGCGGAATGGTGCGCGGATCGGTATTTTTGCACACTTAACAGATCTGAAGGCATGATTCAAATAGGATTAGTAGGCAACCCGAACAGTGGAAAGAGTTCTCTCTTCAATGCATTGACAGGCCTGAACCAGAAGGTGGGAAATTTTCCTGGCGTAACGGTTGATAAAAAAACCGGTATCTGTGATTTGGGCGAGCAGCAGAAAGCAGCTCTGATCGATCTTCCCGGCACCTATAGCCTCTATCCCAAACGCGGTGATGAATGGGTAACCTACCAGGTATTGATGGGTCAGGATAAGGAGGTTAAACCGGATATGCTGATTCTCCTGGCGGATGCCAGTAACCTGAAACGCAACCTGCTCTTTGTTTCACAGATCATCGATCTGAAAATTCCGGTTATTGTGGCGCTTACCATGATGGATCTCGCCCGAAGCAAGGGTATTGAAGTAGATCTGGAGGGATTGGAACGCGAACTCGGCGTACCCGTGGTTGCCGTAAACCCCCGCAAATCAAAAGGCATTCCCCAACTCAAAAAAGTAATGGCGGCCACTGCAAAAGGCCAGTACAAAGCGCCGGCTTTTGATTTTATTGCCAACCAGGATCTGGCAGCAGGAGCGGTTTCGGAACTGAAGCAACTGGTACCCGGACTCAGCGACTACAAAGCCATTCATTACCTGATCAACCACGAAAATTTTGAACTGGGGGCGGGATTGCAGGAAAAAATTGAAGGGGCGGAAAAGAATCATGGATTCAATCCCACCAAAACCCAGGCAGAAGAAATTCTGCAGCGCTACGCCCGGATTAAAACCATCATGGGACAAACAGTAGCCGAGCCAGATCCTTTACACAAAACCATACTTACGGATAAACTGGATTCCATTCTGTTACACCGGGTTTGGGGTTACCTGATCCTGCTGGGCGTATTGTTCCTGCTGTTTCAAAGTGTATTCCTTATTGCACAATACCCGATGGACGCTATTGAAACAGGTTTCGCTGCCATGGGCTCCTGGCTGGGAGAAGTGCTGCCTGCAGCCTGGTGGAGTGATCTGCTCATCAATGGAATTGTTGCGGGGTTGGGAGGCATCGTGATATTTGTTCCGCAGATTATGATCCTGTTCGGATTGATTACGATCCTGGAAGATACCGGGTATATGGCGCGTATCAGCTTTTTAACGGATAAGCTCATGCGAAAAGTGGGATTGAATGGAAAATCAGTGATGCCGATGATCAGTGCCTTTGCCTGTGCTGTTCCTGCCATCATGAGTGCCCGGAATATTGAAAATAAGAAAGAGCGATTGCTAACCATCCTGGTAACACCCCTGATGAGTTGCAGCGCCCGTTTACCCGTTTATACAATCCTTATTGCACTGGTGATTCCGCAGAAAATGATTGGAGGACTGGTGAGTTTGCAGGGACTGGTAATGATGGGTCTATATCTACTGGGGATTGTTTTGGCGATGGCGATCTCCTGGATTGCGAAATGGTTTATTAAGAATACGGATAAAAGTTTTTTCATCCTGGAGTTGCCCATGTATCGTGCTCCGCGCTGGAATAATATTATTACCACAATGGTGCAGAAGGCACAGATTTTTGTGCTGGAAGCAGGTAAAGTGATTATGGTAATCAGCCTCTTGCTCTGGGCGATGAGCTCTTACGGTCCGGGTGATCGCATGGCCCAAGTGGAAACAGAATTTGCAGCAAAGAAAGCGGCAAAACCGGAAGCGTTGGAAGAGTTGGAAAAGGCTGAAGCCTCCGCAAAACTGGCCAATTCCTATGCGGGGATCCTGGGAAAAGCCATTGAACCCGCCATCGAACCTCTGGGATACGACTGGAAAATTGGCATTGCACTGATCACCTCTTTTGCAGCACGCGAAGTGTTTGTTGGAACAATGGCCACGCTCTACAGCGTAGGTGAAGCGGATGATGAAAGCGGGATGCTGTTGAGAGAGAAAATGCAACTGGAAAAAAAATCCGATGGCAGCCCTGTTTACAGTCTGGCCACCGGATTATCCCTGATGGTATTTTATTTATTAGCGATGCAGTGTATGAGTACCCTGGCAATTGTAAAGCGCGAAACCCGTTCCTGGAAATGGCCGATGATTCAACTGGCCTACATGACGGCACTCGCCTATTTCATGAGCTGGCTGGTTTACACCATCGCCTCCTGACTTCTCACGTCTCACTTCTCACGTCTCACCTCTTCCATAAACTCCTGCGCTACCTCCATACCCTTATTCTTTGCATACCAGGCGTGGAGCTGGTTGTAAAGTTCTTCCTTGGGTAGTGTTTCGTTTTGCTTGAGTTCTTCCAGCAGTTTTTGTGCAGAGCTGGGCCTTGGTCCCCAGGTACCAACTACGGACAGGTCTTCCTCTTTCATCAGGATAATTTTTGGAATGGAGCGGGTACCGTTGGTCAGGTACTGATCCATGATTTCCAGGTTTTCATCTCTCAGAATGAGGCGGTGCCGGATTAATGGATTTACAGCAGCCAGTTTTTCCACGATGGGAACCACCTGTGCCGCGTCACCACACCAGCCTTCAGTTATTGTCAGCCAGATCATGGGCGTTTCAATAGCAAGGAGTTGTTGCTCCAGGGCTTCCGGAACAGTCCAGGTTTTATCCCAGCGGTTCATGCGCTGCACATTCAGCCGGGTATAATCCACCAGCCATTCTTCCTGGTTGGTGCCCGTGGTTTTTCCTTCTTCTACGAGATCATTTAAGGTTTTTCTGTAGGTACTATAAGATACAGCCTGGCCTACTGCCAGTTCATTCAGATTTGTCATTTCAATTGTTTTCAGTTAAGCTACGGCAAGCGTCGTCAGGAGGGCTTTCACCTGGTCGCGAATATAATCACGAACAGCATTGAATTGTTCCGGTTCCATATGTTTGGGATCAGGTATCTGCCAGTCGATGAATTCTTTGGCAGGCATCCAGGGACAGGCATCACCGCATCCCATCGTAATTACTACATCAAATGGAGCATATTGTTCAACTTCCTGAAGCGACTTCGAGTCGTGTGCAGACAGGTCATAGTTTAGCTCTTTCATGGCAGCGATAGCCTTCGGATTTACGACACCACTGGGTCGGCTGCCGGCGCTATAGGCTTCTACCTGATCGCCTCCAAGGATTTTGGCAAAAGCCTGGCTCATCTGACTGCGGTTAGCATTCTCGACACAAACAAAAAGCAGTTTCTTTTTTTCCATTTTGAATTATTGGGTTATTGATTTTCGCATAATCACGGAGCTGGCGGGACATAAACCATTCATCTCTGCTGAGCTGGCAACAGTTGCCGGCACAGCTTCTTTCGAAATCGCATGAAACCCTTTTTTACTGAAATAGGTTTCCGCAGTATTGGTAATGAGATAGAGTTCCGACAATCCCTTATTTTTTGCGTGTTGCTCCACTTGTTCAACCAGGCGACTGGCAATACCATTTCTTCTAAATTCCGGTACTACAGTCATTGAGCGAAGTAATGCATATGGTGTATAGAGATCCATGCCAATAACACCAATTGCTTTATCATTTGCTTCAGCGATCCAGAAATGATTGAGGTCTTTCCTCAGATCTTCCGTTGGCAATCCGGCAGCTGTCAATAGAGCAACTACTGTATCATATGCTTCAGGTGAAGCCTGTGTTATGTTAATTGATTGTTTCATGATTTTTGATTAACAATCACCAAGGATTAACAACAACCACTGCCCGGTTCACAGCAGGCGGCAGGTTTTTCCGCAAAGACGGTAATACTTTTAATGGCAACGTCACCCGATTTATAGGCTGAAATTTCTTCTTCAGACAAGTAATTTTTCAGAATCTCTTCCGGAATGGTAATCAGCTTTTCTTTTTGAAGGGTGATGTTTTTGAAGCCTGCTTCCCGGATAAAATTCAGGTATTCGGATTGCTGAATAGCTCCACTTACACAACCGGCATAGAGTTCCGCAATGGCTTTCCATTTTTCCGGAAGCTGGCCTTCGAGCACGATATCGGAGATCGAAAAATGGGCTCCTGGTTTCAATACCCGAAAGATTTCTTTGAAAACGGCTGGTTTATTGGGCACCAGATTTAGTACACAATTGCTGACAACAACATCAGCTGTATTGGCAGCAACCGGCATATGCTCAATATCACCCTGTCTGAATTCAACATTATTGAATCCTAACTTATCTGCATTGGCGCGGGCCTTTTCAATCATTTTTTCGGTGAAGTCAATGCCGATCACTTTACCTTTTTCTCCTACAGCCGAGCGGGCAACAAAACAATCGTTACCGGCGCCACTACCCAGGTCGATCACGGTATCTCCTTCTTTAAGCTGAGCAAAAGCGGTTGGCAGGCCACAGCCCAGTCCCAGGTCGGCATCCGGGGCATACCCTTTTAACTGGGTATAATCATCTGCCATAATGGAGTAGACTTCATCTCCGCAGCAGGAGCTGGTAGCGCCGCAACAGGAGGAAGCATTTTCAAGAGTAGATTGTTCTGCGATGGCGCTATAGCGTTCGCGAACAAGTGATTTCAGTTCATTATCTGTTTGCATATGATCTAAGTTTGAATGGTGAGAATTCGTGTTTTTAGAAGTTATCGTGGCTAAACCGTAGCAAACTAACTACAGCAGCCGGCAGCTTTTTGTCTGGATTCGATTTCTTTAAAGAAGGAGGAGAAGGCATCAATAGCTTTTCTAAAAGCCGACTCGTTGATGCAATAACAACTTTTCGGTCCGTCAATGGTTCCCGCTATCAGTCCGGCCTCCTTTAATTCCCGAAGATGCTGGGAAACAGTGCTTTGTGCCAGGGGCAGCACTTCCACCAGTTCTCCGCAAATACATTCATTGCGTTTGGCCAGTTCTTTTAAAATGGCGATGCGGGCTGGGTGCGATAGTGCTTTCGCCATGGTTGCCAACACCTGCTCTTCCTGGGAAAACGCTTCTTTTTTATTAATTGCCATTGTTTATCGTTTTTATACGATGAATCAGAGGAAAGAAAAAGGCCAATGGCCTCACCCCTATTCTAAAGTATATCGCAAATATACGATTTAATAAAACTCTTCAAAAATTTTTTCCGCCGTCCTCCCCATACTTCCTTTTCCCCCTTCCTCCGTCTTCCATTCCCCCGGCTCCATGCCATCTCTTCCTATTT
>CAZJNY010000114.1:5254-11573 GCA_964547405.1 uncultured Flavihumibacter sp.
TTTCCCCCTTCCTCCGTCTTCCATTCCCCCGGCTCCATGCCATCTCTTCCTATTTTCTTTCTTCCATTCCTCCATCTTCCCTTCCTCCTTTGTCTCCTGTCTCCTTTGCCTCCTTTCTCCCCTCTTCCTTTCTCCCTCTTCCATTCCCCCGGCTCCATGCCATCTCTTCCTATTTCCCTTCTTCCATTCCTCCATCTTCCATTCTCCCCTCTTCCTTTCTCCCCTCTTCCTTTCCTCCATCTTCCTTTCCTCCATCTTCCTTTCCTCCATCTTCCATTCCCCCTTTCTTCCCTTCCTCCCTTCTCCCATACGCTAGTGCCGCCTTGATTTCTGTATAAGAAATTGCCTCCCCCAGGTACTCCTTTAGTGGTCCAAGCTGAGTTGAACCAAGGGCTTCTCTGCCTGCCTGAACCAATGACCTTCCCTCTTCTTTTACCAGAAAATCCGGCTCCAACTCACCTTCCTGGATTCCCTTAACCAGATGCCCTTCAATCGTAGAATAAGCAAGTTGTCGTTCCGATGCGATTTCTGCTATTGACTTACCCTCCCTGCATAGGAAAATACTTTCACGGTAGGAACTTCCGGTTTCCTTCTTCTGACCAGGAGTTGCAGTTCTTTTACCTGCTCCCTTAGAAGAACCTTTCGGACCATCATCTGCAAGCTGATTGGCTGGCATCATGCTTTCCTCAGCTTCCAGTTTATGTTGATTCAGTTGTTGAATCAATTCACTGATAGCAGAAGTATCCAACCCCTGCTGCAAAGCGGTTGCAATCTCTACAGACTGCTTCATTTTGAGATGCCTTATCCGGATAGCTTCTTCCAGATTACGCAGTTCCCGCTGGTATTTGGTGAGTCGCGGTTCTTTTTTCATATCACTGGCATGTGCCTCAACCAGCATTTCTGCTTCTGTAAACAAGCCATTGAAATATTGAACCGCATCTTTTGTCCGCTGTAATAAATAATCCCGATCCATGGAAGCTCCCTTTTCAAACTGCTGCGAAAAATGGGCAGAAGTTTTATTTGCCACCTGTTGTATGACCTGCAATTTTCCATTTAACTGCTTATAGGCTTCCAGCATTTTCCATTTGGATACACTGTTTTTCTTTTCAATCTCCTGGAACCAGTCTGCCGTTAAGGCGTCCAAACCCTCTACCCTGAAACATCGTAAAAAGTAGTCGTTTACATAGTCAGCTTCTGACTCTTTCAATGCCTTCTCCAATTCCGCTTCCGCGAATTCCTCTTTTGTAAAGGATACCACCCGCTCATCTGTTTGAATGGCTGCCATTGGAATCCTTGTCTTAAGTACCAGTCCTTCCAATCCGGTTAACCTGCTGAGTGCAACATATACCTGTCCGGGTGCAAACGCCGCCCCCGCATCCACAATAGCCCTGTCAAAGGTCAGTCCCTGACTTTTATGAATTGTTATCGCCCAGGCGAGCCGGATGGGATATTGAGAAAAGGTTCCCAACTCCTCTTCATCAATTTTATCTTTTGCCTTATCCAGCTTATACCGGATATTTCTCCAGGTTTCTTTTTCCAGGATAATGGAAGCTCCTTCTTCCGGAAACCGGACTTCGATCTGGTCCTCCTCCAATGATTCGATCACCCCGATTTTTCCATTGTAAAACCGGCGGAATTCACCTTTGTCATTTTTTATAAACATAACCTGGGCACCCAGCTTCAATACCAATGCCTCTTCTGCCGGATAGGCTTTTTCTCCAAAATCACCTGTTATCTCCGCTTCATATCGAAAAACCTGTCCCGGCAGCAGGTTCAGTTCCTTCTGATTGATGGCATCTGCCCGGCTGTTATGGGTGCTCAGTGTTATATAAAATTTATCCGGATCCGGTTGAAAACCGGGCTGGTAATGCTCATGAAGGGCATGCCAGCTTATCTGATCCAACTGGTTGTTTCGGATTTTATTCAGCAGTTCAATGAAGGCCTGATCTGTCTGGCGGTATATCTTCTTTAACTCTATCAAAAAAGGATTGGCCTCTTTCAGTACCTGCGCATCAAAGAAAAACGGACTGCTATAATGCTCTTTCAGGTGAACCCATTCCTTTTCAGAAACAACGGGTGGCAACTGCCAGAGATCACCGATAAACAATACCTGCACCCCACCAAATGCCTGTTGCGGCTTTTTCCGAATAAAGCGCAAAACCGCATCCACTGCATCCAGCAAATCGGACCGGACCATACTCACTTCATCAATCACCAGCAATTCCAGTTCCTGGAACAATTCTTTCTTGGATTGTGCAATCCGCAGATTCCGCAACATGCTGGCTCTGTTGTTAAACAATTGCTCCCCTGTATCCGGAATAGGACCAGTTGGCACATAGGCTCCCAGCGGCAGCTGGAAAAACGTATGCATGGTAACTCCACCTGCATTGATAGCTGCTACTCCTGTTGGTGCCACCACCGCCATTTTTTTGGTACATTCTTCCCGGATAGTTTTCAGAAAGCTTGTCTTCCCCGTACCTGCCCGCCCCGTTAGAAATACAGATCGGTTGGTATGCAGTATAAAGCGTAAGGCCAAATCCAATGGCTTGTTTGTCAGATCCCTCGTACTCATCGCTGTAAATCTACAGATAAGATACTATGTCTGAATAGCTCACCCATCCAGACATAGTACCACCACCACTCAGGCCTCCGCCTTTTTCGCCTGGCGAATCAGACTCAGTTCCAGCACTGTTATCTCAGTAACATAGCGCTTCAGCCCTTCCTTATCCACATAACTGCGATAGGAAATTTTCCCCTCAACGGATACTTCTGATCCCTTCTGCAGTTCCTCCTCTGCTTTTTCTGCCAGCTTGCCCCAGGCAACCAGGTTATGCCACTGTGTCTCCGTGACCTTTTCCCCCTGGCTCGTCTGGTAGGTATCATTGGTTGCCAACTTCATATGCGCAACTTTTTTACCGGTAGTCGTTTCCTTCATTTCCGGATCAGCTCCCAAGTTGCCGATCAGGAATACACGATTGTTCTTTTCACTCATGACTTTTTGTTTATGCGGATGTTCATCCGCCTGGTTATTCAAATAAAGATTTGCGGCGCCGTTAACATTGTAAATATGAATGAAAGAAATGCCCGTAAAAGAATGATAAGTGATTAAAACAAAAGAAAACCGTTATTAAACGCTTGTGGTGCAAAAAGCCAGCGGTTATCTTGTTCAAAAAATGTATGACAGTTATAGAACCAACCCGCTATTGCCAATGGTGCAAGGATCCCCTTCGCGGCAGATCCGATAAAAAATTCTGCGATACCAGTTGCAGAAACGCTTTCAATAACCAACAGGATCATTCTACCGCACACCTGATCAAAACCATTAACTATGTGCTGAGAAAAAACAGGAATATCCTGGCAGAACTTTTTGAATTAGCCGGAAAGCAAACAACCTTCCCGGCTGCAGTTCTGATTTACAAAGGTTTTCAGTTTCAATACCATACCGAAGTACAATATGCAAACAGCCCGGCACCGCTTTATATCTGTTACGATTTCGGTTACCAGGCTGTGAGTGAAGAAATGGTGCAGATTGTACCCGTATCTAAAGAATTACTTTGCTCTTGGCATTCGGGCAATGGAGCGGGGAGGAGGAACGGGGTTTAACACCGCTTTGATCTCATGTATCTTCATCTTATCCGCTGATTTTACCTGCACCGGAATACTGGAAAATGTTTTCTTCTTTTCCATCTCCTTGTGCAATTCGTATTTTGTATCCGCCGGTCCCAGTATGATCACCGACTCCACTTTATTCATTTTACCCACTACTGATTTCAAAAACGCTTTCCGTTGTTGCTGCAATTTATTCTGCGCATGTTTCTCCTGATTCAGCGTAGCCCCAAACAAACGGTTCTTATTGGAGCCTTCCCCATCAAACCGTACCCGGGTATCAATTTCAGACAGAACTGATTCCGTACTTACTTTGCCCTCTTCATCCTTACAGGCGATCACTGCTTTTTGCATATCAATCCAGATGGCATACTGCAAACAATTCGTTGTTTTCTTTTTCATACCGCTGATTTTGTGAACTAAAAAGTTACGATTTTTTTACGGCATGATAATTTGACACGTAACCTGGTTTCACTGATTGTAGTCATACCAGCCAGAAATTTTTATCACACTTACAACTTATCATGAAAAAGATCCTGGCGCTGGCAGTTTGCTACTCCGTAATCAACAGCTGTGTTGCACAATCCCCCGGTAAAAATAGTCCGCTTGAAAAACTGGCGCTGGCTTATCTGACAGCTCACAATACAACGGATACCCTGCAATTCAGGCAATGGATGGCCAACACTAATTTGGATGCAAATACGCAGGCCCGAAAAATCCAGGGCTTCAAAAATGGTTGCAGAATGGTAGGCCCTGTAGACGCTGTACATTCACAACTCCTTTCCGATAGCAGTATAGAGCTGCTGGTTAAAGACCAGCAATTTGATGCGTGGTGGAAAATCAAGGTCTATGCCAACTCAAATGGACTATTCAAAGACAGAACCCTGCAACCGCATCGCTTTAGTACCGAACTGATTCAAAAAGGCAGGCTGACAAATGAATCCATCCAGCAACTACTCGATAACTATCTCAGTCAAAAACTGAAACCCTTTTCAGGTGAAATTCTGATCACAAAGGGAGAAGAAGTCATCTACCATAAAAAGATCGGTAACACCAGTGCCTATGGGCTCGCTTCCTTAAGCAAAATTTTCGCTGCCACTGCCATTCTTCAATTACGCGACCAGGGTAAACTTTCGCTGGAAGATAGTCTCGCCAAACACCTGCCCTTCATTAAAAATCCAGTGATCCGCCCCATCACCATCCAACAACTGCTCACCCATAGCAGCGGCCTGGGTGATTTTTTTGAACAGCCGGAATACCATCAGCTGAAATCCACACTGAAAACAGATGTTGATTTCCTTCCTGTGCTTGAAGCCGACCAGCTAAAATTTACACCAGGCACTCAATGGCAGTATAGCAATAACGGTTTCGCCTGGCTGGGTATACTGATCAGCACGATCACCAAACAACCCTATGAAGAATACCTTAAGCAGGTAATTTTTAAGCCGGCCCAAATGAGCCATACCACTGTTCAAAATGCTTCCGGTGGAGGTATGTCTACTGTAGAAGATCTCAATAATTTTGCAACTGCCCTGCGCACACAAAAACTGCTCAGTAAAAACAGCAACACGGAATTACTGACCTATACCTTCAACAATGAATATGGTTACGGTTCCGAACATGCGCAAATCGGAAAAGAACATGTTATCGGTCATAGTGGTGGCTTCGAAAAAGTTTGTACCGAACTCAATATCTACATGCAATCCGGTTACAATGTCATCATCCTTTCAGATGTTGACCCACCCTTTGCGCATTTCTTATCCAATAAAATCAAGGAATTATTGATCCGCGATTAAAGTCCGTAAAAGCGGATGGCATTACCTCCCCAGAAATCCTGCTGCTCCTGTACACTTAAACTCTGTACATAATCAGCCGCCAGATTTACTACATCGCGATAAGATCCCGCAACTAGACATACCGGCCAGTCGCTGCCAAACATCAGTCGCCGCGACCCAAATGCTTCCAGCGCCACATCCAGATACGGACGGATCTGTTCCGCGGTCCAGCTATGCCAGTCGGCTTCTGTAATAATGCCGGAGATCTTGCAATAGCAGTTATCCATCGCGCCCAGCATGTACATCAACTTGCGCCAGGCATCTATTTCACCTGCCTTGATATATGGCTTCGCGATATGATCCAGTACAAAGGGCTGCGCCGGACAGGTTCTCACCAATTCAATTGCGGCTTCCAACTGGTTCGGCTTAACCAAAATATCATAGGTAAACCCATACTTGCCCAGTTGCCGGATGCCTCTGACTACTTCCGAACGCGATAAATAATCAGCAGGTTCGGCCTGGGCAATATGACGAAATCCTTTCAGCTTGGGTAAATCTCTCAACTCATCCAGCTGGTCTTCCAGATCAGCCGCCAGTAAATCCACCCAGCCCACTACTCCTTTGATGAAGGTATTTGCTTCCGCCGCTTCGGTAAATACCATATTCTCCCGGAGATTCTGATTTACCTGCACCAAAACCGTTCCATCAATTCCTGCCTCCTGTAACAGAGGTTCCATATCAGCAGGTGTGAAACTGCGCTGTATCACCGCCATGGTATCATCAATCCAGGCATGTTGAACGGGGTCATAGTCCCATATATGATGATGTGCATCAATCTTTAGCATAATCCTAAAATACAATGATTTAGTTTTGCAGCACGCAACATGCAGTTATTTATCAAAAATATGGTCTGCGATCGCTGCATCCTGGTGGTCAGG
>CAZJNY010000115.1:0-11534 GCA_964547405.1 uncultured Flavihumibacter sp.
GCTTGCTTTTTCCTGGATGCGGGTGAGTCCCGAACCTTTACCTATCATTTTTTTCTGACCCCCATTCCTTCCGGGTGCAGCCAGATTCAGGAGGTAAAACTGCATAGTGGGGTTATGGAAATAATTCATACTGCGGGTAGCTTCCTGCCTGAACATTAAACGCGTCCTCTTATGAAAGATAAAGTAGTACTTATAACGGGTGGAAGCAAGGGCATTGGAGCCGCTGCTGCTCAGGCATTTCTTGCTGCAGGTGCAAAAGTGGCCGTGCTGGATCTGGTACCCATCAACGACTGGCCGGTATTACCAGATTTTTATACCTGCGATGTTACTAAGGCACCTTCCATTAAATCAGCAGTTGATGCTATTTTGGAGAAATGGAAACGGATTGATGTACTTGTCAACAATGCAGGTATTCAACGGTATGGCGCTGTAACTGATACGGATATAGAAGTTTGGGATGAAGTGATGAATGTAAATCTGAAAAGCATGTTTCTCTGCAGCAAGGCGGTTCTGCCTGTAATGGAGCAGCAACAGGCGGGCGTTATCATTAATGTTTCCAGTGTACAGGCATTTCATAGTCAGCAGAAGGTTGCTGCCTATACCACTTCCAAAACAGCCATTCTCGGTTTAACAAGAAGCATCGCCGTGGATTATGCGCCGGCCATCAGATGTATGGCTGTTTGTCCGGGTACTGTTGATACTCCCATGTTAAGAGATGCTCTTCAGTTATCCGATGACCCGGAAGCGATGATGCAGGCTTGTGAACAAATGCACCTGACTCAACGAATTGGTAAGCCGGAAGAAGTGGCAAAGCTGATTCTTTATTTATGCGAAGATCATGCTGCTTTTATGACCGGACAGGCAATCCGCATAGATGGGGGATTGGGAATCGTAATTCAGGGATCCGCAAAATAGTAAGTATGAAAATTACCGATATAAAAGCAACCACTGTAGCAGTACCGCTGGAAGCACCCATCCGGCATGCCAATGGCTGTCACTGGGGACGATTTATCAGAACCATTGTACAGGTATATACAGATGAAGGAATAATTGGATTGGGTGAAATGGGCGGTGGCGGAGAATCTGCAGAAGCTGCGATTCATGGATTGAAATCTTACCTGATTGGTCATGATCCGATGCAACTGGAGCAATTATTCTGGAAGATTTGTAACCCAACTGCCTCACTGTATAATAACCGCTTACAAATTCATGCAGCTATTGAATTTGCCTGCCTGGATATAATGGGCAAAAAGCTGGGTATTCGGGCCTGTGATTTATTAGGCGGGACGATCAGAACCCAGATTCCTTTTGCCTCCTATTTATTTTTCCGGCATCCCGATGAATCAACTGGTATTGGTGGTGAAGAAACCGTGGATCAAATGGTAAAGCATGCATTGCAGCTTCATCAGGAACACGGATTCACATCGCACAAATTAAAAGCAGGAGTTTTTCATCCCGATCATGAAGTCGAGGTATTTCGGGCGGTTTCAGAGGCATTGCCCGGTCATCGGGTGCGCATTGATCCGAATGCCATCTGGTCGGTGGAGGAATCCATTCGGGTAGCAAAAGCTATCGAAGATCTGCCCAATGATTATTTTGAAGATCCCTGTTATGGCATGGAGGCGATGCGCAGATTGAAGTCCCGGTGCTCTATACCAACAGCAACAAATACGGTAGTGGTAAATTTCGAGCAGCTCGCAGCCTGTTTTCGCACCGATGCCATTGATGTTGTTTTATTGGATACGACTTTTTGGGGTGGCCTTCGGCAGGCATGGATGGCTGGCGTTTGTTGCCAGAAAATGAACCTGGGTATTGCAGTTCACAGTTCCGGTGAATTAGGCATTCAACTGGCCACTATGTTGCACCTGGGAGCAACACTTCCATCACTCTCCTTTGCCGCTGATGCACATTATCACCACCTGAAAGATGATATCATTAAAGGGGGCAAAATGAAGTATCAGAACGGTGCTATCCAATTGCCGGAAGGTCCCGGACTTGGAGTGGAAATCGATGAAGATAAACTCAAACAATACCAGGAATATTTTAAAGAAACCGGTGGTTATACATATGACCGTGATATGGGCAGACCAGACTGGTTCAGTATAACGGGCACCAATGACCGCTGGGCAAAATTACGTGTATGAAAACCTACTCCATTGAAAATATAAGCATCTGGGCTGATGGTCTTGATCATCCTGAATGCATCGCCATTGATTCGGAAGGAATACTATGGGCAGGAGGAGAAGCCGGACAAATTTATAGGATAGCCTCAGAAGGAGCTGTGGAAGAAGTAGCGAATACCGGTGGTTTTGTACTGGGTATCGCATTTTCTCCGGATGGCTGGCTGGCTGTTTGCGATCTGAAAAATAAATGTGTATGGCGATATCAACCTGATACCGGACAGTTATCGCTATTTGCGAAGGGTACGGAAGACAGACATTTTCGTACACCGAATTTTCCCGTATTTGATGCAGCGGGAAATTTATATGTTTCCGATAGTGGTGAATTCAGAAAAGAGAATGGCTGCATTTTTAAGTTTTCGGTAGATGGTAAACGGGAAATCTGGCATCCTGGTCCCTTTGCTTTTGCCAATGGAATGGCGCTCTCTGCTGAAGGGGATAAACTATTTGTGGTAAGTACCTGGTTGCCGGGAGTGGAAGCGATTCGCATTCTTCCGGATGGCGCTGCAGGTGAGCGAACCACCATTATAGAAATACCCGAAACCTGTCCGGATGGTATAGCGCTGGACCAGGAAGGAAACATGCTGATCTCCTGTTATGCACCAAATACAATTTACTCGCTGGATACAAAAGGTGCGTTAACGGTTCTGGTACATGATTGGGAGTCTCACACTATATGCAATCCAACCAATATTGCTTTTGGAGGAAAAAACAATAGCGACCTCTTCATTGCCAACCTGGGCAGGTGGCATATTTCAAAACTTTCATTGGATAAGGCTGGTTTGTTACTGGCCGGACAAAAAAACAATTCTAAATGATACGATCTGCACTTGTATTAAGTACGATTCTGCTTGCCTCTTTTCAGGGCATTGCTGGTCCGGGTAATATTGCACCGGAAGCAACAGTAACCGTTTCCACCAGTGATGGACCGGCCTATTCCGGCAACCACCTGACAGATGGAATCATAGGAGTTGACGGCATAGGTGAGTGGGCCTGTGAGGGAGATACAACCGATTGGGGGCATATCCGGCTACCCTGGTTCGAGCTTCGCTGGAAGCAGGCAAGAATGGTGAACAAACTGGTGTTTTATGACCGACCAACACTTCGCCATAATATTGCCGGAGGCAAATTGTTGTTCAGTGATGGATCTGTTGTATGGGTAAATCAGATTCCTGCGGATGGAACAGGAAAGGCGGTTCATTTCCCTGCGCGAAAAACCGAGTGGATAAAATTCATCGCACATGATGGTACGGGAAGAGAGTTGGGTTTGTCTGAAATTGAGGTATTTGCAGCACCGGAAGAAGATATAGATTATGTATCCTGGGTAGACCCCTATATAGAATCCAATCGTGGCCGTTATATATTTTTCATTACCGGAAGTGTTCCATTTGGGCTGGCCAGTTCAGCACCGATGACCCGTAATAAAAATCAGTATGGCGGTGGTTATAATTACAATGAAACAGAAATTCTCGGATTTGAGCAATTGCATGCCTGGATGCAATCGGGTGTGGAAATTATGCCGGCAACGGATAAGGTTGATCTGGCAAAAGGGTTGCATAGCTGGAAATCGAAATTCAATCATGATGATGAAATCGTTCAACCCGGGTATCATCGGGTAATGCTGCAGGATCATCAGGTATGGGTAGAGCAAACAGCAACCGAAAGAGTGAACTATTACAGGTATCGTTATACGAAGGATACGGACGCGCGTATCATTATTAATCTGCATGGGCATATTTCCAATTGCACCATGAAGGATGCAAAAATTGAGCGGGTAACAGATACGGAAATCCAGGGTTCGGTAAGTACCGTGAACCGGTATTGGGGAGGCCCGAAAGAGGTGAAAGTGTTTTTTGTGATCCGGTTTGATAAACCCTTTGCATCACTTGATGCATGGTCTGGTAAGCAGCAAAAGGAAAACGTAACAACTGCAGGCGGTGATAGCCTGATACTGGCGGCAGCGTATAAGGTGAAAAAAGGCGAACAGCTACAGATGAAAATCGGGTTGTCTTATACCACCATTGAAAATGCCCGAAACAACCTGGATACGGAATGCAGGGAATGGAATTTTGATCAGGTGCGGGCTGCTGCCCAGGGAACCTGGAACGAATGGTTTTCCCGCATGCAGGTGAGTGGCGGAACAAAAGAACAAAAAATAAAATTCTATACTGATCTCTGGCATGTATTATTAGGTCGGCAGAAAATCAATGATGTGAATGGAGATTATCCGGATCGTACTACCGGCAAGCGGGATGGGAATTTTACAGATGCTGTATTTAAAATTAAATCGATACCGAAGGATGCTTCTGGCAAGCCTAAGTTTAATATGTATAGCTCGGATGCATTCTGGCTGACTCAGTGGAATATTAATATCCTATGGGGACTGGCATGGCCTGAATTGCTGGATGAGTTCTCGGCATCATTGGTTGAATATGCAAATAATGGAGGATTGTTGCCAAGAGGTCCGTCTGGTGGTGGTTATTCCTATATAATGACAGGCAACCCTGCGGCCAACTTGATCGTGAGCACTTATATGAAGGGGTTGCTGACAAAAACTGCGGCACCACATGCGTATGAAACAATAAAAAGAAACCAGTTGCCAGGTGGGATGCTGGGACCCAAAGAGGATGTGGAATTTTATATTAAAAAGGGATGGTGGCCTGGTAATGCCGGCATCAGTATTGAGGCTGCTTTTCAGGATTGGGGAACGGCACAGATGGCTGGCCGTTTGGGAAAGAAAAAAGACTATCAGTATTTTTTAAAACGTTCTGCTACCTGGACCACCCTTTTTGATGATTCTGTGAAACTGGTATTGCCAAAAGACAAAAATGGAAAATGGTTGCATAAAGATTTGCTGAGTGGCGCAGGCTGGGTGGAAGCGAATGCATGGCAGGGCACCTGGGGATTATCACATGCCATTCCCGATCTGGTAAAACGTATGGGTGGGACTGATAGTTTCTGTAACAAATTGAATTACGCCTTTGAACAATCGAAGTCTGCTGATTTTGTATATGGCTATACGGATGGCTATGTGAGTTATGCGAATCAGCCAGGCTGTAGCAATGCACACGTGTTCAGTTATGGAGGTAAGCCCTGGTTAACGCAGTACTGGGTGCGGAGGGTAAAAGAACAGGCCTATGGAGGTATCACTCCTGATCTGGGTTATGGCGGACATGATGAGGACCAGGGGCAGATGGGTGCAGTAAGTGCATTGATGGCAATCGGCTTGTTTGATATCCGGGGCAACCAGGCGCAAACTCCGGTTTATGAAATAACATCGCCGATATTTGAGGAGGTCCGCATAAAGTTGGATAATCGCTATTATAAAGGGAAAGAGTTTGTAATAAAAACCTATAGCAATCAGCCTGGCCATGATTATATTCAATCAGCTAAATTGAATGGGAAGGAATTGAATCAGTTCTGGTTTCTTCATGAAGAGTTTGCCAAAGGTGGCACATTGGAAATCTGGTTGGGAGCCAAACCGAATACTACATGGGGAGTTGGAACATTACCCCCGGGAATGGAAGCAAAGTAAAATGGAAAATTGTATAACAGGAATCGATATTGGCGGAACGCATATTACAGTTTGTATGGTTGATCCGGTATCAGGAAAACTCATGGATCAAACCTATGTTCGCCAATCAGTAAACCCACATCAGTCGGCGGTTGAAATTGTTGCGGGATGGACTGCTGCGATACAGGCCTGCTGGCTGCTTGCCAACATTCAATCTGCAAGGATCGGGATTGCAATGCCTGGACCATTTGATTATGAGAATGGAATCTGCCTGATAAAAGGGCTTCATAAATATGAAGCTTTATATGAGATGCCGGTGAAGGAGTTATTGAGTGATGAGTTAAAAATACCCACATCAGCCATCAGGATGGTGAATGATGCAACCGCATATATCCGTGGGGAAATGGCGATGGGGGCTGGGAAGGGAGCTACGGATGTGTTGGGAATAACACTGGGTACAGGATTGGGATCAGCCTTGTTTCGCAATGGCGCTTATGAAGAAGGAGACCTGTATTGTTTCCCCTATAAAGAATCTGTAGCAGAGGAATATTTTTCTACCAGGTGGTTCCTGGAGAGGTATAAGCAGAAAACCGGAACAATGCTTACAGGGGTGAAGGAGCTGGCAGCACTCACCAAGACTGAGGCATCTGCTTTAGACTGTTTCGTTGAGTTTGGAACTAACTTGTATGAAGTAATACGAAACAGGTACACACCTGCGATACCACGAACAATTGTAATTGGAGGTAATATTGCCAATGCAGCCGATTTATTTTTCCCAATAATTCAACAGGAACTTGGATCAGACTATGAAATAAAAAGAGCTTCTCTGGGAGAGCATGCGGCTCTGATCGGAGCAGCGTATCTTTATGCGCAATAGAGTGCTGATCAATAAATGAATTTATCCTTCCTGATAATAACTATCCTGTCCTGCTTTTGGACCATACCGGTAAAGCAGGAACAATATCCTTCCGGGCTTTCCGGAAAAGTCATTAGCGTAACGGATGGAGATACAATAGATATTTTATACGAGAACAAGCCCTTGCGGATACGGCTGGAACATATTGATTGTCCGGAGATCCGAAAAAAGCAACCATATGGCGCTGCTGCCAAAAAATTTACCTCCGATAAATGTTTTGGGCAGGTGGTTAGCATAAAACACCGCAATCAGATCGACAGAAATAAACGGTTGATCGGAGAAGTGATAAATGCAGATGGACTCAATGTAAATAAAGCATTGGTTAAAGCGGGATTGGCCTGGCATTTTATAAAATATTCTTCGAATCAGGAATATGCTGCGCTGGAAAAATCTGCCCGGGCCATGAAAGTTGGTTTATGGACGGATCCTAACCCTACTCCGCCCTGGAATTGGCGGAAACGGTAAACACATCCGCGATGATCGCAATAAACTGTTACGCAAATAGAGTTGCCACTTCCACCCTGTTCCCATCCGGATCCATCGTTTCAAATTCATAGTACCCGTCGCCGGTTAGCCTTGGCCCGCTCAGAATAGAAAAACCTTTCGCTGCCAGTTCCTTTGCCTTGGCGTCTACCTCATCCATAGTAGGTACACCAAATGCAAAATGGGTGTAACCGGTTGGCATTGGGTCCTGGCTGTTTTTGGGTAGATGCAGGATATCGGCCCGGCTCATCAATTCCAGCCTGGCGCCACTTTCAAAACTGATAAAATAACTCTCAAACTGCTTTTTCTGATTGATGTATTTTTCGTTGGAGCGGCCTCCAAAATACTGGCAATAAAAGTCTTTCAGTCCTTCCAGATTATGTGTCCAGATGGCGATGTGTTCGATTTTCATAGACAGTAAAATACTTAGAATTCCAGGATCCTGGAGGCTACTCAATTAGAAGAAGCACAAGTTTACTGAGTGGAAAAGGGTATAAGCGGACGGATTTCTACAGAACTGCCGGGATACTTCAGAATGGGGCAGGAAGCACTCCAGGCTTCAACTTCTTCAATCTTATCAGATTTACAAATGAGAAATCCGGAAACCAGCACGCTGTCAGATTCCTTATGCGGACCTTCCTGTATCAGGTCTGCAGCAACCAGTTTTCCCTGGTATTCCATGGGTGCTGTGTGAACCAGTTTTCCCTGCAACGCTATACCGCCAATCCAGGCCTGCCAGTTGGGAAGATCGCTGGCCATTTCTTCACTGCTGGATAGATAACCATCCGCTTTGCTTGCGTTTCGAAACAACAAAAGATACTCTTTCATAACATTAATATTTTAGTGAATAATATTATAAAAGTCGAAGTATCCCTACTGATAAAAAATGATAAAAGTCGATGTTTTTAAAGCTTCGCTTTCAGCCGGCTGAATACATCTTTGTTGATGCCAAGATAGGAAGCGATTAATTTGCTGCTCATCCTGGTCATTAAGGCAGGTCTATTTTTCATCAGCCATTTAATTCTCTCCAAAGAACTTAGTGAAACAAAGGTATTAATCCGGTATACAGAGTTGGCATAGGATTGCTCGAGAATTTGACGGTATACTTTGTCGAACTGGGGCACTGTTTCCATTAGTTTTTGAAAACCTGTCCGATCAATCGAACAGAGCTCAGTAGGTTCTATGGTCCTGATTTGCTCAGTGGCTGGCTGTTTAGATCCAAAACTGATCAGATCGCTGCACCAGTTATCTTCCAGAACAATATCCCTCGTATTTTCATTTCCATCTTCGTTCACAAAAACCTGTAAGGCACCTTTTGATATAAAATAGACCTGTCTGCAAACTTCTCCTTCTTTCAGAAGAAATTCATTTCGGTTCAGTTTTATTTCCTTGAAATGGGATAACACATAATCCAGGTTTTCCAGATCTTTTCCAAGCCTGGAACAAATATTATCTTTCAGCTGTTGCAGCAAAAAACAGTTTTTATAAAAATAAGAAAAATCAATCAGCTGGTTATGGAGAAACAATACAGGATTCAAAAATTTGAGGACTCCTCCATGCATTTTATTGAACTGGGATCACAGGATGTAAAACGATTGACCAAAAATGGAAATAAACGAGTGCTTTGTCTTTTGAATGGAAAACTAAAGCTTCATGCAGCCATTCAGAAAACCCGGGATGGATTGCACTACCTGATGATCGCCTCCAAACATCTTAAATCCCTCGGAATTAAAGTAAATTCCTCCATTAAAGCTGTTATCGAAATTGATACCACAGAATTTCAATTCGACTTACCGGAGGAATTAGCAGAAGTGCTTGCTACAGATGAAGAAGCCAATCTGATTTTTACCGGACTTACAGATGGCAACAAACGCGGACTGATGGCGCTTGTTAATATGGTTAAGTCCAGTGATAAAAAAATCGAACGCGCTTTATTGATTGCTGAAAAATTAAAGCAGGGAATTAGTTCACCTCAGAAGATCATGAAAAAATAATCAATGAGCTGTAGAAAATCGGATATTTCTTAACCGCTGGCGATTCAGGAAAATTTCTTTGACCTTTCCATTTGCTATCCGTAGTCTTAATTGATCCTCACCCGCCAATCCGGTGGTAGCTGAAATAAACCGAACGCTTGTTGTATCCGTTCCCATCACCAGTTGAAAAGATTGTCTGCCGGATTTTATCACCTTCCATTGCACACCTGTTTCTTTATTGCTGTAGGTACCTGAAAATGTATAAGGAGTCTTTAACCCGGGAAAAGAATTTTTTACCAGCGTGTAAGGCGCATGCGTTGGATGGTAGGCTGTTACCTGGAATGTGCCTGTTTTATTCCTGGTAAATTCCAATTGAAAACTGCTGTCGTATCGCTGTCGCCACAACTGCCCGGATACTCTATCCAGCAACACATCATTTCTGCCATAGCGACGCAGATAAAAATCATTTTCCTTTTGCAAAAATTCAAAGGAGAAAAAATTATCAGTCAGGTAAAGTCCGATTAGTTCTTTTTCAGTAAAACTGTTGTTGGAGTAAGCCGGTTTAGAAACTGCAATCGCCTGTTTGGTTGCCCCTTCGCTCAGGAGGTAATCCAACAGTTGACGGGTTTGTTGCGATGGAATTACTTTTCCTGAATTGGTAAAGGTGAGCAGGCTCAGCTTTTTTTCAGGAACCCGAATCAGGGTTGCTTTCCAGGCACCGGTAGCGCCCTCATGGTAGCTATAAGGAAGCCCGTTATATTGACCAAACTCCAATCCATATCCATAATTGGAACCATCCAGACCAACCGGCTTTTTTAATTTTTCGAGGATTTCAGCAGAGAGAGCTCCTTGGATACTGCCCTGCATAATCTGCTCCCAGCGCACTTGGTCCCGCAAGGAAGTAAACAAATTACCATCGCCGCAAACTTTCCAGTTCCAGGGGTAGGTGGTCCAGGTATTGAAATTGAAATAGGCACGGGCTACGGGACCCGTTACGGCCATTGCACTATCAACAAAGTAGCTGTCTTTCATTCCCAGCTGCTGGAATACCTTTTTCGAATAGGTTGAAAAGGGTTGGCCTGTCAGCTTTTCAACCAGGCAGGCCAGCAGGATATAATTGCTGTTGCTGTAGAGGTAATCAGAACCCGGACTGAAATTCAATTCCTGCTGACGGTTTATTAGCTGCAGAGCATCCGCATTGGAATAAGATTGTTGCCACCAGGTAATACCCAGTAATGACCATAAATCGTATACATCCCGGATGCCGCTGCTATGATTCAGCAATTGCCGGATCCGGATTGGGGATTTGATCCCGGGAAACAGTGAAGGGAAATACTGCCGGATATCATGATCAAGCGAGAGCAATCCTTTTTCTTCCAGCAACAAAATGAACATGGCTGTAAACTGTTTGCCATTGGAGGCAATATTGAACAAACTGGATTCGCTGATAGTGCTGCTATCCTGAAAATCTGCATATCCGGCTATTTTGGAATACACTAAACTGCCATTTTGAATGATGGCGGTGGCGATGCCGGGTGCTTTTGCAGGTACATCCGCCAGCGATATGCTGTCCAAAATATGAGGGTCTTGTGTTGGCAATTCCTGTGCCTGAAGGATGCATGCCTCCAACAACATGAAAACGAGAAAAAGAGATCTCATATAACAACTGTTTGACAGCGAAATAAGGCTTCCTTTCCAAAACAAAAGGGTCAGATTATAGTTTGACACACATTAGTTGCGACTGAGATTCTTTATAAACTGACTTGGTGTTTGTCCGGTTTCTTTTTTGAAGGCCCTGTTAAAGGTATTCTTACTGTTGAAACCGCAATCAAAGGCCAATGCCAACAGGGTGTTCTGCTCCTGTTCTCCTGCTTTCAGCTTTTCAATAAATGCACGTATCCGGTATTGATTGATAAAATCGTTGAAATTCCTGCCATATTCCTGATTGATGAACCGGCTTAATGCGGGAGTATTAGTTTGAAGGGCGGCAGCCAGTTGTGGCAAACTAAGGGCAGGGTCGAGCCACCATTCTTTATCTGTCAGTAGTTGTTCTAGCCGGATTTTCCATTGCTCATATTGCGGATTCTCTTGTTGGTTTATTGTTGAAATGGAAGCCTTCTCAGTAGCAGGGAGTTCGGGTTGAAAAATAGCCTGATCCAATAAACGCGAACGATCCGGAAGAAACTGAACAAAATAATCGGATGCGCTGCTCCAGAATCGAAACATTGGCGAGGATTGGTAGCTGTTTATCAATCCGGCTATAGAGATATAATAAACGATCAACGAAAATGCCAAAAAATACCACCAGGAATTTGTAAACCTTGTTTCATAGAAAAGACCAAATCCAGCGAGCACCAGCCAGCTTAAAAGGATTATTGTAAAAGCGATCAGAAAATTACGAATCCAGGGAAATCGAAAATCATCCGCATTACTGATAATAAGGGAAAGGATTTGCTGATATCGGCGAT
>CAZJNY010000116.1:0-11528 GCA_964547405.1 uncultured Flavihumibacter sp.
CCAGAGCAGTCGCCACCACATCCGGATCCGCTGAACGATGCGCCAGTACAAAATCCTTGCCTCCTGTTTCTCCCACTATTCTCGGATAGGATTTATACTTTGATACATTGGCACCAATCGTTGCCCACATCTGGTTGAATACGCCGGTAGATCCGGTGAAATGCACGCCCGCAAAATCACGGTGACTGAAACAGACTTCACCAAGTGTTGGACCGTCCACATAGATCAGGTTGATTACCCCATCCGGCAAACCGGCTTCCATCAGAATCTTCATGAACATCTGGGCCGAATAGATCTGTGTATTGGCCGGTTTCCAAACCACCGTATTTCCGCACATGGCCGCCGAAGTTGGCAGGTTGCCGCCAATGGCCGTAAAGTTAAACGGGGTAATAGCCAGCACAAATCCTTCCAGCGGCCGCCATTCCAGGCGGTTGTGAATGCCCGGGGCACTAATTGGCTGCTGCTTATATATCTCGCTTAAAAAATGTACGTTAAAGCGAAGGAAGTCGATGATTTCACAGGCACTGTCAATTTCTGCCTGGTAAATATTTTTACTTTGTCCCAGCATGGTGGTGCCATTCAGGTAGGGACGGTATTTGGTCGCAATCAGATCCGCTGCTTTCAGAAAAATAGCGGCCCTGTTTTCCCAGCTCATCGCTTCCCAGGACGCTTTCGCTTTTAATGCCGCATCAATGGCCTGCTGCACATGCTTTTTTTCTCCCTGGTGAAAATAACCAAGTACATGCGCTCTTTCATGTGGAGGATGAATCGCCGCCTTATTACCGGTGCGAACTGCTTTCCCTCCGATATACATGGGAATATCTGCTTCTTTTTTCTTTAACTCCTCCAGTACTTTTTTCTGGCGAAGTTTTTCCGGTGAACCGGGCGCGTAATTTAAAACGGGCTCGTTCACTGGTAACGGATAAGAGAACGTTCCAATACTCATGGTATATATTTTTGTGTTAGCTGGCGGGCTCTTCTTCTTTCTGGCTCATCAGATAGGCTTTGATAAAACCATCCAGTTCACCATCCATCACCGGCTGTACGTTGCCCACTTCAAAATCGGTCCGGTGATCCTTAATCATTTTATACGGATGAAATACATAACTCCGGATCTGGCTGCCCCATTCAATTTTTTTCTTGCTCGCATTGGTGGTATTCTTGGCTTCTTCCCGTCTTCTCAACTCTTCTTCGTAAAGCCGGCTTTTCAGCATCTGCATGGCCTTCTCCCGGTTACCCAGCTGGGTTCTTTCCGTTTGACAGATCACCACAATTCCAGTTGGAAGGTGGGTCAGCATTACCTTGGTTTCCACCTTGTTTACGTTCTGTCCGCCGGCACCTCCACTTCGCGCCGTTTCCATTTTCACTTCACTGTCTTTCACCTCAATTTCAATGGTATCATCTACCAGGGGATATACAAAAACTGATGCGAAGGAAGTATGGCGTCGGGCATTGGAATCAAAGGGCGATATCCGAACCAGTCGGTGTACACCACTTTCTCCTTTGAGAAACCCATAGGCGAATGGACCGTCAAACTGGAAGGTGGCACTCTTGATCCCGGCTCCATCACCGTCCTGCCAATCCAGCTCAGTTACCGTCCACCCCTGCTTCTCTCCGTACATTCTGTACATACGGGAAAGAATCTGAGCCCAGTCCTGGCTTTCCGTTCCGCCGGCTCCACTGTTGATCTGAACCACCGCCGGCAACTCGTCTTCCGGCTGGTTTAAGGTACTCTTAAATTCAGCTTCCTCAATGTTTTCAAGGGCTTTGTCGTAGGCCTCCCTGGCTTCTTCTTCCGAAGTTTCTCCGGCTTTCCAAAACTCAAAGAGTACGGCAAAATCCTCTACCCCCGTTTCAACGGATTGAAACAGCTCGAGCCAGTATTCGTGTACTTTGATTTCTTTTAAAATGGCAGTAGCCCGCTGGTTATCATCCCAGAAACCAGGAGCCAGTGTCAGTTGCTTGTCTTGTTGAATCTTTGCTGTCCGGTTAGCGACGTCAAAGAAACCTCCTTAGAACAGTAACCCGTTCCCGTAATGTTTTCAAATGTTCCTGTGTCATAGCGCGCAAAGATAAGAGTATCTGCTAAATGTCCTATTTTCAACAGATCAATTCTCATTTATGCCTTGGAAATCAACTGTTCCCTCGAAGCCTGCCGGCTACATACCCGGAATAGCCCGGCATTCCCCATTTTCTTCGGGGTAATTTAACGTTTTATCCATAACCTTACAGCCCCGGCAGTTGTAACTTGCAGGTGTTATTGTTTGAACTAAAATGTCGCTTTTGAAACTTTTTACAACGTTTTCTTTACTGTCCTGTTACCTGTTGCTTAGTAGTAGCTGTGCGCAGAAAGAAAACCCCAACAGGTCTATGAGCAATGATGTAGTGTATGCCGGCTACCAGCAGGTAACGGATACGGCCACCCTTGGAGCCGGATGCTTCTGGTGTGTGGAAGCTGTTTTCCAACAATTACAGGGTGTTCTGAAAGTTTCCTCAGGATATTCCGGCGGACATGTAGCCAACCCCACGTACGAACAGGTTACAGAAAAGAATACCGGTCATGCAGAAGTGATACAGGTAGTATTTGACCCTTCCCTGATCACCTTTGATGAATTGCTGGAAGTTTTCTGGCAAACACATGATCCTACCACACTTAACAAGCAGGGCAATGATGTAGGCCCCCAATACCGCAGTGCTGTTTTCTATCACAATGAAGAGCAGAAAAAGAAAGCCCTTTACTACAAAGAACAACTGGAAAAAAGCGGAGCCTGGGATAAACCAATTGTAACGGAAATCTCTCCTTTCAAATCTTTTTATATCGCTGAGGATTATCACCAGAACTATTATCTCAACAACGGTTCACAACCCTATTGCTATTTTGTTATCCGGCCTAAACTGGAGAAATTCGAAAAAGTATTTAAGGACAAACTGAAACGTAACACCCAGGTACAAACGAAGAACAGATAACCTGATATAACTTCATAAAAAAAGCCGGACAAATAATAATTGTCCGGCTTTTTTTATGCTTTGAAGATATTGTTAATGATCATGATGAGCGCCCTGCTTCAGAACAGCCGGCTTCATTTTGATGATGCCAACAAAATTCATGAATCGCATCACATAAAATGTTGGATCCAGTTCAAACCATTTGCGGGCGAAGTTTGGATTTTCTCCATCCTTATGGTGATTGTTCTGAAACAATTCACCCAATAAGAAAATTCCCCATGGCTCTGAATTTTTAGAATGATCTCCATTCTTATAATTCGCATAACCATACTTGTGACCACACCAGTTTACAATGGCACCCTGTACTGGTCCCATCAGGTAATGTATCGGCAATAAAAGGAACCACCAGTAACTGGGTGCGAAAAACACATAAACCAGTGTATACGCTATACCAAAACTCAACCGGGTAAGCCAGTGGTCAGCAAAGCGGTCCAGTTTTTCCCAAACAGGCAGATATGCAGTTGTAAATTCTGCATCCGGCATATTGGTACGCGTAACAAAACTGTTATAGATATTCCGGGTATGCATCATCATTCCCCATACATCTTTAAAGAAATGCGGACTGTGCGGATCTTTTTCCGTATCGCTGTAAACATGGTGCATCCGGTGCATTACACCATACGCCCGCGGTACCAGGTAAGATGATCCCTGCGTAAACCAGGTCATCAGATAAAACATACGTTCCCAGCCTTTGCTTGTTGTATACATTTGATGGGAAGCAAATCGATGCAAAAAGAAGGTGTGAAAAAATAAGGACAAAAACCAGTGAGTAAAGAAGAAAATTAAAATGACGGTCATCTCTGAATGTTAAAAAAAATGAAGCCCAAAGGTACGCTAATTTAAAATTCCGTTTCGTTAATTTCTACTCTTCTCAATTCCAACAAATTGAGTGAGTTTGGATGAAAGTTTTTAACAAAAGGTTGAACAAGATGAATCACTTCATCATACCAAAGTGGAATTACCGGCGCATCTTCCAGTAAGATCCGATCCATTTGCCGGTACAACTCAAAACGCAAACTATCGTTCGTTTGCAGCAGAGCTTCTTCATACAACCGGTCGAACGCAGCATTTGAATAACGGGTATAATTGGGTGGTGCCGGATTTTTGCCATAAAACACACTCAGATAATTTTCAGCATCCGGATAATCAGCAATCCAGCTCCCCCTGAAAAACAGGGCCTGCGACTGCGCCGTTTGCTCCAGCAAAAAACTTTTCTGTACCACTTCCACTTTCACCGGAATGCCAATTTCCTGCCATTCCCTGGCGATATAACTGGCCAGTTCACTGTAGATGGGTACCGTCAGCAACCGGATTTCCGGCATTCCTCTTCCTCCTGGAAATCCAGCCTGCACCAGCAGTTGTTTCGCTTTTTCCGGCTCATAGCGGTATCCGCGAACCGTCATTGAATCAAAGGAAGGCAGTCCGGTTGGTACAAATCCGGATTCTGCAGGTATTCCTATAGAGTTTCTCAGGTACAGCATCATCTTTCGTCTATCAAATCCATAATTCAGCGCCTGGCGAATAGCTTTCAGCCGCAATGGTGAGTTTTTCACCAGTTCATTTTCCGGATCTACCAATATCCCCAGGTATTCAATATTCAGATACGCATGTTTATTCAGACGAATCCGGCCTTCCCAGTTTTTTCGCAACACTCCTTTTTTGGTCAGTATTTCATCTTTGAAGGATGCATCGATATCATTTATAAAATGCAGTTTCCCCTGGCGAAACAACAAAAATTCGGTAGCCTTACTATCGTTAAAACTGATTTTTATTCCACGCAGATAAGGTAGCCGCCTGCCTGCTGCATCTCTTTCAAAATAAGATGGATTTTTTTTCAGCAACAGGGCCTGCCCTTCTTCTAATGCAACAAATTGAAAGGGTCCTGTGCCAACAGGATGAGAGCGCAGTTCTCGGCCATAATAGGTTACTGCCTCGGGCGGCAATACAGAGCAATACTGCATGCTTAATATGCCAAGTATCGGAGGAAAAGGCGCCTGCAAATGCACTTCCAGGGTGGAATCATCAAGGGCTATAAAGGCACCCTCTTTTTTTACTCTCCCATTGAATATCCAGGCGCCACTGCTTGCTGTGGCAGGATCCATTATGCGCTGCAAACTGTAAACGACATCGGAAGCTACCATCCGCCGACCCTTGCCACCAGGAAAACAGGGATCATTGTGAAAATACACATCCGTTCGAAGGAAAAACCGGTACACTGTGCCCGCTTCAAGAATCTCCCACCGGGTGGCAAGAGAGGGTTTCAATTGCAGGTTGCTATCCACTTCCACCAGCGTATTATAAAGCTGATGTACCGCCCACATGATACTCTGGTTTTTGGCAAATGCGGGATCCAGACTGGCAATGCCCGTTGATTCATTGTAGGCAAAATAGCCCGCATCTCCCGCCTCACCGGAACGGCAGGACCAGGCCCCGCAACATAGCAGGAAGACCCATATACATGAACGGTAATTCCAATATGTACGCATCCGGAATGAAGCCACTATATTTATTAAAAATTCAGTTCGCTATGCAACTTACGTTAAAGCGTATATTTTTTCTGCTTCTTGCTGTTACTGTTGTGCATTCCAACAGAATTTCCGCACAACCCCTATCCGGCAACCAGCCCATCACGCGCCAGGACAGCTTACGGGGAAGCCTAAACGAAAACCGCACCTGGTGGGATGTAAAAAAATATACGATTTATGTGGAACCGGATTATGGCCAAAAAACCATCCGGGGATATGTTGAACTGCTGATCGAAGTTGGCAAAAACCATCCCCTCATGCAGCTGGATCTGCAGGAACCCATGCAGATTGACCGCATTGAATCCAATGGCAAAACCTTTTCATTTACCCGTGATGGCAATCATTTCCTGGTGTCCATTCCGGGCGGTTTTCCGGAAAAATCCCGACAGAAACTGATGGTGCATTTCTCCGGCAAACCAGTGGAAGCCATTCGTCCACCCTGGGATGGTGGCTGGATCTGGCGCAAAGACAAATCCGGTAATCCCTGGATGAGTGTTGCCTGCCAGGGACTGGGCGCATCCGTCTGGTACCCCTGCAAGGATCACCAGAGCGATGAACCGGAGGAAGGGGCAGAATTGCGGATTGTTGCACCCGAAGGGTTAACTGCCGTAGGCAATGGCCGACTTATCAATCAATCCAAACTGGATAGTGGCCGCACCCTTTATACCTGGGAAGTTAAAAACCCGATCAACAACTACAATATCATTCCGTATATCGGCAAATACGCCCATTTCTCGGAAACCTTTAATGGTGAGAAAGGAAAACTGGACTGCGACTACTGGGTACTCGAAGAAAACCTGGAAAAAGCAAAAAAACAGTTTCAGCAGGTAAAACCCATGATGCAGTGTTTTGAACATTGGTTTGGTCCCTACCCTTTTTACGAAGATGGTTACAAGCTGGTGGAATCTCCACACCTTGGTATGGAACACCAGAGTGCCGTAGCCTATGGTAACCAGTATAAAAACGGGTATCTCGGCAATGATCTGTCTGGCAGCGGATGGGGACTGAAATGGGATTTTATTATCATCCATGAAACCGGGCACGAATGGTTCGGAAACAATATCACCACCAAAGACATTGCCGATATGTGGGTACATGAAGGGTTTACCAATTACAGTGAAACCCTTTTCACGCAATGTCAGAACAACAGTGCGCAGGCGGGTAATGAATACCAGATCGGCAGCCGGAAAAATATAGACAATGATATTCCAGTAATCGGTCAGTATGGTGTTAACAGGGAAGGAAGCGGCGATATGTATTCAAAAGGCTCCAGTGTGATTCATACCGTCCGGCAGCTTATGCAGGACGATGAAAAATTCAGACAATTGCTTCGCAGCCTGAATCAAACCTACTATCATCAAACCGTTACTTCCGCGGAAATTGAAGCCTATATCAATCGTTTTGCCGGTAGCGATTTCAGTAAAATTTTTGATCAGTACCTGCGCACGGTTCAGATTCCGGTACTGGAGTATACCCTTGCCAAGGGGCGGATGTCCTATCGCTGGACCAATTGCGTTCCCGGATTTGAGATGCCACTAAAAGTGGAACTTGATGGAAAGCAAGCCTGGCTTCAACCCACTACTTCCTGGAAAAAACATTCCGGAAAAATCAGCACCTTAAAAGCCGATCCCAATTTTTACATCTCAGTTAAAAAAGTTCCCTGATCAGAGCCGGCCAGCTCCTATAAAACGTTTCCGGTAATAGTCTTCATTCAGATCACTGATGATGACCCCGCTGGACGTGGAGGCATGCACAAATTTATTATTGGCCAGGTAAATACCAACATGCGACACCCCGCCGCGGGTGTTAAAGAATACCAGGTCGCCCTCCTGGAGATAGTTCGTTGGAATTTTTTGTGCGGCATCGTATTGCTCCCGGGCCGTTCGCGGAAGTGTTTTGCCAAATACACTGTTGCTAAGGTTACAGGTGAACCCGGAACAGTCTACCCCCTGCCGGGTATTGCCACCAAACCGGTACCTGGTTCCATACCAGTCTTCAATGAATTGTAACAGGGTTAAGTTGGTCAGGTATTCCACCGGCTGATCCAATAAAATTGCATATTTGAAATGCAGGTCGGTGCTGTTTTCGATATTGCCATACACACCAGAGGCCCTGGCTTCCGGTGATCCAAACCAGCCGGTATTCGGGTGACTCGGATTGGAGGGCCCCTCCTCACCGGGATTCAGGGAAATACCATCTATGAAACGGGGATCACCTGGCACACTTGGTTTTGTTCGTTTCACCGTAGGCGAAGAACTCCTGCTTTGCGTTGATTTTGAAGTACCGCAGCCTGCCAGCAAGAGCAGGGCTCCGATCATATAAAAAAATTTACTCAAGGATATCAATTTTAAACAACCTGTGCAAAAGTAACGAATTAGTATTTTATGGGCGGGCGGTAAAAATTTGTTACTTGCAGGTCTATGTCCAGGTTTTCTCATCTTCACTGCCATACCCAATATTCATTGCTGGATGGTGCGGCCAATATCCAGTCTCTTTACAAAAAAGCGATCAAGAATAATATGCCCGCCATTGCCATTACGGATCATGGCAATATGTTCGGTGCGTTTGAATTTGTTTCGGAAGCCTACAAGCACAAGGGCGAAGACGGCAAACCACTTGTAAAACCCGTGGTTGGTTGCGAATTTTATGTGGTTAAAGACCGCCATCGCAAATCCTTTACCAAAGAACAGAAGGATGAACGCTACCACCAGGTTTTGCTGGCCAAAAATGCAGTAGGCTATCAGAACCTGATCAAACTTACTTCTCTCGGTTATACAGAAGGGATGTATTCCAAATACCCCCGGATCGATAAGGAACTTATTGAAAAATACCATGAAGGTCTGATCGCAACTACCTGTTGCATTGGTGCCTATGTACCGCAGACCATTCTGCATGAATCAGAAGAAACGGCCGAAACGGAATTTAAATGGTGGCTGGATATGTTTGGTGAAGATTATTTCATCGAACTGCAGCGCCATAACATGAAGGAGCAGGAACAGATCAACCAGGTGTTGCTGAAGTTTGCCAAAAAATACAATGTTCCGGTAATCGCCACCAACGATAGTCATTATACCGATAAGGACGATGCCAATGCTCATGATATCCTGCTTTGTATCAACACCGGCGAAAAGCAGAGCACTCCCGGCTTTGATGATTTTGTAAACGATGACGCCGCTGTAAAAAACCGTCGCTTTAAATTCCCCAACGATCAGTTCTATTTCAAGAGTACGGAAGAAATGTCAACGCTTTTCAGCGATATTCCGGAAGCGATTGACAATACCAATATGATTGTTGACCGGGTAGAGTTGCTGAACCTGAAGAAAGATATCCTGCTGCCTGCTTTCCCGATTCCAAAAGAATTCCAGGTGCATGCAGATGCCAATCTTAACCAGTGGGAATACCTCCGGCACCTTACCTATGAAGGAGCGAAAATGCGGTATACGGATATCAGTCCGGATATCCAGGAACGGCTCGACTTTGAACTCTTTACCATCAAAACAATGGGATTTGCCGGGTACTTCCTGATTGTGAGTGATTTCATCCGTGCTGGGCGTGATCTTGGTGTATTTGTTGGTCCGGGCCGCGGTTCCGCAGCCGGTAGTGCGGTTGCCTATTGTATTGGCATTACCAATATAGATCCGATCAAATACAACCTGCTGTTCGAACGCTTCCTCAACCCGGATCGTAAGAGCATGCCCGATATCGATACGGATTTTGATGACGATGGCCGGCAGAAAGTAATCGATTATGTAGTTCATAAATATGGCAAAAACCAGGTAGCGCAAATTGTTACCTATGGTACCATGGCCGCCAAAATGAGTATCAAGGATGTAGCGCGGGTACTCGATCTGCCGCTTCCGGAATCCAATGCCCTGGCCAAACTGGTACCCGATAAACCCGGGATTGAACTCGGCCGGGTACTGAAAGCACCGCTTACGGAAAAGGAAGGCGAAAAATCACTGGAAGCCAAAGAACAGCTGGCGCCGGAAGATATGGAGAATGTACGCCAGCTTCGGGCCATTTACAACGGAACTGATCTCAGAGCCCATGTATTACACGAAGCGGAACGCCTGGAGGGTTCGGTGCGCAATACCGGTTTGCATGCAGCCGGTATCATCATCGCCCCCGATGATCTGATGAATATCATTCCGGTTTGTACGGCGAAAGATTCGGACCTCCTGGTAACGCAGATTGAAGGCAGCATTATCGAAGATGCCGGTGTTATCAAGATGGACTTCCTGGGACTGAAAACTCTCACGATTATCAAAAATGCCCTGGCCATGATCAAAGAAAATCATGGCGTAGACATTGTGATTGACGATATCCCCCTGGATGATGCCGCTACTTTCGAACTCTACCAGCGCGCAGATACGATAGGTACATTTCAGTTTGAAAGTCCGGGTATGCAGAAATACCTCCGCGACCTCAAACCTGACCAGTTTGCCGATCTGATTGCCATGAACGCCCTGTACCGGCCGGGACCGCTGGCTTATATCCCCAACTTCATCGACCGGAAACATGGCAGGGAAGAAATCGCTTATGACCTGCCGGAAATGGCCGATTACCTGCAGGAAACCTATGGTATTACCGTTTACCAGGAACAAGTGATGTTGCTGGCCCAGAGCCTGGCCGGATTCAGCAAAGGCGATGCCGATGTACTCCGGAAAGCAATGGGTAAAAAGCAGAAATCGGTACTGGATAAAATGAAAGCACAGTTTGTAGAGGGGGCCATGAAAAAAGGCCATCCCAAAGACAAGCTGGAAAAAATCTGGACAGACTGGGAGGCATTTGCACAATATGCATTTAATAAATCCCACTCCACCTGTTATGCCTTTGTGGCCTATCAGACGGCCTACCTGAAAGCCCATTATCCTTCTGAATACATGGCGGCGGTACTGAACAACGCCGGCAATATTGAAAAAATCACCTTCTTCATGGAAGAGTGTAAACGGATGGGACTGGATGTATTGGGTCCGGATGTCAACGAATCCAAAAAAGGATTTGCAGTGAACAAGGAAGGGGCTATCCGTTTCGGATTGGGAGGCTTGAAAGGAGTAGGCGAAGCAGCGGTAGACAGCCTGATCAGTGAGCGAAAAGAAGCTGGCCCTTACAAGTCCATTTTTGATATGGTCAAACGTATCAACCAGCGTGCTGTCAACAAAAAAACACTGGAAAGTCTGGCCTATGCGGGTGCCTTTGATTGTTTCCCGGAACTGCACCGCGCCCAATATTTTCATATTCCCCAGGGAGATACCAGTACCGGTCTTGAAAAGATCATCAAATACGGCAATATTTACCAGGCGCAATCACAGGGTACCACCAATACACTCTTTGGCGATTTGCCCGCCGTACTGGACATACCCGCACCCAAAGTGCCTGCCTGCGATCCCTGGTCGCTGACAGACCGCCTGGATAAAGAAAAGGAAGTTACGGGCATCTATATGAGCGGGCATCCGCTGGATAATTTCCGGTTTGAAATGAGACATTACGGCATCACGCCCATCTCTGAGTTCCTGGAAGTGGTGGAAAGTACAACCCTGCAGGCAAGCGGCAAACAATACCGGCTGGCAGGCCTCGTGCTGGATGGCCAGCACCGGCAAACCCGCACGGGCAGAAGCTTTGGTTCGCTGAGTGTAGAGGATTATTCCGGCAAAACAGAGATCATGTTATGGGGCGATGACTACATGCGGTTTAAGGATTACCTCGAAAAAGGAAAGATTATTTTCGTGGTGGGATCCTTTAAAAACAGGTACAATTCAGACAAATATGAGTTCAAGGTAGAGCGGATCAACCTGCTGGAATCCATCAAACAGGGCATGACCAAACAGGTAACCCTCTTTGTTGAGCCAAGGCATGTAACGGAAGACATGATCCGGTTCCTGGAAGGTAATCTGGCTACCTATAAAGGAGGAAATACTTCCCTGCGGATCATCCTGATGGATGTAAAAAACCAGCGGCTTACCAGCCTGTACAGCCTCGGATCCGGCTTGAATATGA